>JASBSA010000068.1 GCA_030149175.1 Winogradskyella sp.
AAGTTTACTTTCTTAAGCGGTACGGGCTTTTTCTTTTAGCAACGAACAAAATAGAGGATCATGCGACCAAAGGGAGCATAATCCTTTTGTGAGTTGCAATTTTGCAACAAACCAAAACTAGGATCACGTGCGTAAGCGAGTAATCCTTTTAGATTGTTGCATTTCTTTACGAACGGAAACTTGTTTCCAGTGAGCCAAGGAAACAAAAAAGCCATAGAAAGCGGAGCTTTCTGGCTTTCTCTAGCAACATCCCCCTCTTAGGATCATTGCCGAAGGCAATGAATCCTTTAAGTTTACTTTCTTAAGCGGTACGGGCTTTTTCTTTTAGCAACGAACAAAATAGAGGATCATGCGACCAAAGGGAGCATAATCCTTTTGTGAGTTGCTTTTCTTTACGAACGGAAACTTGTTTCCAGTGAGCCAAGGAAACAAAAAAGCCATAGAAAACGGAGCTTTCTGGCTTTCTCTAGCAACATCCCCCTCTTAGGATTATTGCCGAAGGCAATGAATCCTTTCAAGATACATCCTTAAACAGCATAGGCCTTTTCTAACAGCTGTTTAGTTTATGCGCTGTTGTAAAATGTTATTTATTCCTGAAATGATGTAAGTTTTCCATTTTCAAAATATAAATACAAACTATCATATACCCATTGTTCGTGTACACCCCAGGGTCCAACGCTTCTGTTTATATCATTAGGCCTACCTAAAGATATAGTCGCCATTTCTCTATTCATTCCAATCCAGTAATGACCCTGTTTTAACTTGTTGTAAATACGTTCTCCGTATTTTTTAATATAACCCTTTTCTAATTCAGCATACTCGGCTTTTTTTGTTTTAAGTTTTTGCTGTCTTTCTAACTTCTTCAATTCTTGTTCTTCTGCCTCTTTGAACTTCTTAAAATCAATAATCAGTTGGTCTTTCACAATCCACAACTCATTCATATAGCCACAAATAGAATCAATGCAGACTCCAAAATATCCAGCTTTGTAGTCTAAAATAAGGACTTCTTCGTCAGCCGTTAATGTTGTAATTAACTCCCCCAAGGGATGAGCTGTTTTCTTTAATTTTGCACCACTTCTTACAATTCCTTTTAAAGTAGAATCGTTGACAGTTTTTATAATTTTTTTTGATTTTAAGGCTATTATTTTAATATCAAGCTTTTTAATCGAATCATTCAATACTTGGACTTGCATTGTCAATTTTTCCTTTTGACTTTCCAATTGATTAATTTCATCCTGTTGAGAAAACCCTTTAAAAGAAATCAAAATTAATATAGGGATAATATAACCTTTCATATGTTTCTTATAATGTTTTACAACGGTTTGTGTATGGTTAGTGGCGGATTTCTAAGAACTTAACTTTCAGTTTTGCACTTAGTTTATTAAATGCTAAAACATTGTTAATTAGCATATAACCGCCATTAACTATACACCTTGTTAGCGGCTTTGTTTCTATTTTCTTGTTAATATTTCATTTCGTTAATAGTAATTATGGATTGCAATAATCACAATACATAGGATCTTCTTTTGTTTTATGAGATGGATACATTTTCTCTTTTGAATATTCACAACGCTGACATTCATAAATATGACTTAACGTTGATTTAGTTGGTAATCCACATAAATTACATTCTAACCCTTTTTTTACATCTGTAACGTCAAAACCTGGCGCGTTACATTCTGGGCAGTGAGAATTTACTTTGTCTACTAATTTTTTGGCCGCATTTTCAATTACAGTCATTCGGGTAGGGTTGTACATTGCCCTCATATCTGTTTCTGCATAAATAGAATTAGACTCGTGAAGAAGTTTTTTAAATGCTTGTTTTAGTAAAGTCATATCTGTAATCCCCTTAATGATATGAGTATTATCTTTCTCGGATTTGCGAAGTATAAGTCCATGAGTTGGAAATTTAACAGATTTTGCAAAGTCGAAAAGGTCTTTCTCGGTTTCAATTTCCTTTCCATCAAAATTGGTTTCTAAACTTAATTCTCTAGCAATTATTTCTAAGTTGTTCTTTTTGTCAATGAATATTAAAAATTCATCGTCTGCCCTTGCAAAAAAGATGGAAGGATGAGCACCAAAAGAACCTTCACTTGCAACTCCCAAATCACAATTACTCGCTTCCATAGCTAAAAGGCATTTTTTTCTAACGGTTGAAATTGGGTCATTTTCTCTTTCAATTTCTCCTGAAAAAGTTCCTAAAGTATCTGTGTCAAAACTTTCATTTGTAAAACAGGTTACTCCTAGATTTTTTTCTAGCAATGGAGCAATTACTTTTTCCTTTTCATGTTTAGTTGCAATTACAAGTTTTCTATTTTCAAATAATGAAGTGCTCATACAAATTATAGTAATTATTTTGTAGCTCTTTCTAGTCTGTCGTTAATGGATTTACCTAATCCAATATCTGGAAACCTTTGTGCAACTATCATATCCAAACCTAAGTGGTCTAGTGTGTGAAGTGAACTGTATAAATTTGAAGCAGCTTCTTTTAAATCTCTGGACTTTGATAAAATTTCTCTGTGTTTAATATTAGAAGCCGTTATGGCTTCTGAAAAGCTTACCAAACCAATTGTTCTATCCTCATAATCTGTTATAAATTTATCAATATCGTTTACGAGGTATGTTTTTGTTTTAGGTGAGTAGTGTTTGGCCAACATACCTGGTGCGTTGGGAGTTTTTTCTTTCTTGTTTTTCACATTAATTTTCCCCACTACATTTTCAATTTCTTCTGTGGAGATAGCTCCTAATCTATAAAGTATAGGTTCATTATTTTCAAATCCAATGATGGTAGATTCTAATCCGTTTTTACACTCTCCGCCTTCAAGTACCATTTGTATAGAATATTTAAAATAGCTTTCAACGTGTAATGCCTTCGTTGGACTAATTCTATTAAACGGATTTGCACTAGGTGCAGCTAGAGGAAACGATAATTTCTTTAGCAACTTTAAAGTGACTGGATGATTGGGGATTCTGACAGCAACAGTTTCTTTACCAGCTGTTATTACATCTGGAATCGTAGATTTTTTCTTTAAGACTAATGTTAACGAACCAGGCCAAAAAGCGTCTGCAAGTAATTGTGCTTTAGGAGGAAAATCACTTACTATTTCATCTAATTGTTCAACAGAATGAAGATGTACAATTAAGGGATTGAACAATGGTCTTTGTTTTACTTCAAATATTTTACGAATGGCTTTGTCACTGTAAATATTCCCCGCCAACCCATAAACAGTTTCAGTTGGGATGGCTACTACATCTTCATTGTTTAAGATTTTAACAGCCTTACTAATGTTATTTGAAATGATGGTCATAATTGCAGCTAGTTATTAATAAATTCAATAGACATTCCAAAGTTATTTTCATTAAAAGTACCATTGTCATACACCAAATTTCCGTTCACAAATGTCTGTTTAATTGCCGTTTGAAAAGTTGTTCCTTCTAATGGCGACCATCCACATTTATATAGCAGATTGTCCTTAGTAACTGTCCATTGGCTACTTAAGTCGACCAAAGTTAAATCAGCATAATAACCTTCTCGGATAAATCCTCTGTTGGTCATATTGTATAAAATTGCTGGATTGTGGCACATTTTCTCCACTATTTTTTCTAACGAAATCAAACCTTGTTTGTAAAACTCCAACATGCAATTTAGCGTGTGCTGCACCATTGGTGCTCCAGACATAGATTGGAAATAGGGTTTTTGTTTTTCCTCTAATGTATGTGGTGCGTGATCGGTAGTAATAATATCAATTCTATCATCAAGAAGTGCTTTTAATAAACCTTGTTTATCCTTTTCAGTTTTAATGGCTGGATTCCACTTAATGAGCATTCCTAATTGCTCATAATCTTTGTCAGAGAACCATAAATGGTGTACCGAAACTTCGGTTGTTATTTTTTTCTGTTTTAAAGGAATGTTATTCTGAAAAAGATGTGTTTCTACTTCAGTTGTTAAGTGAAGAATATGCAAGCGAGCATTGTGTTTTTTGGCTAATTCAATAGCACGTTTGGTGGCCTCATAGCAGCCTTCAGCACTTCGTATAATGGGATGGGATTTCGCTGGAATTTCCTCTCCGTACTTTTCTCTAAAAGCTTGTTCATTGGCTTCTACAATTTCTTCTTTCTCTGAATGAATAGCGATAATTGATTTGCAGTTCGCAAAAAGCTTTTCCATTGTGTCAGGACTATCAGCCAACAGGTTTCCTTTTTTAGTAAAATATAAGCCGTCATCAGAAACACCAATAAATTTGCTGGTATCCATCTTAATTACATCATCAATATTATCTCCATTTACACCAAGAAAAAACGAATAGTTTGCTAAAGATTTTTTAGAAGCAATCTCATATTTTTCGTTTAGGCTTTCAACTGTTAAAATATTCGGAACCGTATTCGGCATATCAATAAAAGAAGTTACGCCACCTGCTATGGCAGCTTTACTTTCGGTATACAAATCCCCTTTATGTGTAAGTCCTGGATCTCTAAAATGAACTTGTCCGTCTATAATTCCTGGGAATAGGTGTTTGCCAGTACCGTCAATTACTTTGTGATTTGGCTCACTATCAATATTGCCAATTTTACGAATAAGTCCATCCGATAAAAGTACGTCTGCAACAAATGATCTTCCTTCATTTACTATTGTAGAATTTTTAATTAAAATACTCTGATTCATTGTTCATTCCTTTATTATTGATGGCGTATTTTATTTTTGGAAATTTGTCAAATTTAAAAATTTGGCGACTTCCTAAAAATGCCCAAACCTTTGTGTTATCAAAGACTCGCGCTATTTTTTATATACGTTGTTAGGCAAAGTATTTTTTTCATATTTATTATGGATTGTTATTATTGCTAATCCAAACAGAACAGCTACTACAATTAAAATTGTACTTATTAATCCGCTTACTCCGAATGACATACGGATTAAAATTGTTGAAACTATAAATCCAGAATTTCTAATTATTTTGTGGAATTTATCTGTGTAAAAGAAGGAAATTAACAAAAGAACGACATCCACTAATATCAGAACGGTAAAAAATTCATCAAAGAATAGATTATTAATTTTTTCAAAACTGGGTAAGTTATTTGAAGTAAATGAGATATCAGAAGTCCAACTAAAAAGTGTAATTAAAGCCATTGTAAAAAATATCGGAACTAAAACAATCGCAATTATCTTCTTTCTACGGATGAATCTTTCAATTTTTAGTTGATTTACATCTGGTATCTGCGATTTCCGAGCTCCTTGTTTTACAAACTGATAAATCAAATAGAAAAGAATGATTGATGCCAAAATATCATAGGTGAATTGTAAATCTCCTTTAATATTAAACCAATCTGATGACAGTTCAAGGCCAGATAAATCCTTAAATAATTTTCGAATAATAATAAGTGTTATTATTTCATACTGTTTGGTTATATAGCTCGTGAATGACTTTGGTAAGTAATATATTAATAAGTAAACTTCATAGATAAGTATAAAAGAGAACGGGGTGTAAATTGCAGATATCGGATTTTTAAATAATTCTGATTCTGAAAGAAAATTAATCATGCCTAATTTTGATAGGTAAATTAAAATTAAGTGAATAAAAAACCCTGTTAGCGCAACATAAAGTATTACTTTTTCAATCCGCTTTTTGGCGTATTCAGATAGAAAAATTTGATATAGTTTATTAAATAAATTCATATTTTATTCATTCCGACATATTTTGCCTAACGTCTTCGTATAAGCCCCGTGCCGCTACCCGACCCCTATTGGATTACACAAAAAATTAGTTTATTTAAAGCTACTCATTTTTTGTGTATAAGTAGCTGGGATGGGGTATATGCGTTGTTAGCTACAGGATCTTTTACTCAAATAATCTCTAATAAAACTGACATTGCTCCTTAACGATCCATCCCACATTTGTTCAGCCTTATTCAATAGAGAATCAGTCATTTCATTAAATTCAATTTTCTCAGACCACAAAAGCTGATCGAGAATTCCAATTCCAAAATCAGCAGTATTCTGATCGCCTAAGAATTCTTCAACCCAAGCGATTGATTTTGGATGTGCAATGTCTTTAACTATTAGCGCTGCAATTCGACGATCATCGTTATCTATGGAATTCTTGTAAATGCTATAAGCGTAATCTGTCGCTAGTTCAGACTCAAGCACTCGCAAACAGTTTATGGCCAAATTCCACTCGGGTTTCAACTGAATGATATAATCAACAGTACTTTTAACCCAAGATTCTCCCAAAAAAGACTCAATGGCTATTTTGGACTTCCCGTCTTGAGAAAGAGTAGCACTACTCTTTTTGATCATCTCTGACACCCTTGTCCAATCGTTTTCCATTTCTTGTTTGATCTTGTAGCCAACGGTTTGGGTATGGGTAGTGGCGGTTTTGGGACACGTTACTGTCAACCGAAATCAAATGCTGATTGAGAGCTAATTTCTTCATATTTAGATGTCAACCGCCATTACCTATACCTTGTGTTGTAGCCAGTGCTAATTTTT
>JASBSA010000079.1 GCA_030149175.1 Winogradskyella sp.
TTCTTAAATGCTAAGCATAGAGACACTCTAGATACATTAAAAGCAGGTAAACTAACAGACGAGGTAATAGATACTTTAACTAAAGTAGCAAGAGACCTTTCTGCGAAGTTTAAAGCTTAATCATATTAATTGTCATCCTGAACTGTCACACTGAGCGTAGTCGAAGTGTTGTTTCAGGATCTAATTTAGGTTTATAAAGATTCTGAACTAAATTCAGAATGACAAAAAAGAGAAAATGGCAAACTTAAAAGAAATACGTAATAGAATATCTTCGGTATCTTCAACGATGCAGATTACCAGTGCTATGAAAATGGTATCTGCGGCTAAATTGAAGAAAGCTCAAGATGCTATTACAGCAATGCGTCCTTATTCTAATAAGTTAACAGAATTACTTCAAAACTTAAGTGCTACATTAGATGCTGATAGTGGAAGTAAATTTGCTGAGCAACGTGAAGTTAATAAAGTACTTATAGTCGCTATTTCTTCTAACAGAGGTTTGGCGGGTGCTTTTAACTCTAATATTATCAAGCAAGTTAATGTACTTTTATCTGAAACTTATGCTGGTAAGGATGTTTCAATCTTAGCCATCGGTAAAAAGGTGAATGATGCCTTTAAGAAGAGGTCTAATATCATCGCCAATAAAAGCGAAGTTTTCGACGATCTAACGTTTGATAACGTAGCAGCCATTGCCGAAATGATAATGGATAAGTTTGTTGAAGGAGAATACGATAAAGTAGAATTGGTATACAACCACTTTAAAAATGCGGCAACTCAGTTGGTAATGACAGAACAGTTTTTACCCATAGTGCCTGTTGAAAGTGATGCCAACGTAAGCTTAGACTACATCTTTGAGCCTGGAAAAAAAGAAATCGTTGAAACCTTAATACCAAAGTCTCTTAAAACGCAATTATATAAAGGAATAAGAGATTCTTTTGCCTCAGAACACGGAGCTCGTATGACAGCGATGCACAAGGCAACAGATAATGCAAAAGAGCTTAGAGATCAGTTAAAATTAACTTATAACAAAGCAAGACAAGCAGCAATCACAAATGAAATATTAGAGATTGTTGGTGGTGCGGAAGCATTGAATAACTAATACGGATTTTCTAGAATAAATTAAAACTAACCAGCTCAACAAGCTGGTTTTTTTAGTACTAACCTTACAGCAAAATGCACTTTGTCGATTAAATCAATTAATAATCGATAAATTAAAATATTTTCATATATATTGCTCTTCCAAATCTTAACCTACTTATAATGAAGAATCTAAAAAAGGCTATATATGCCATCGTTTTTATCTGTACGTTGTCTTCTTGTTTTCAATGTGCTAGTCCTAAGGTAGCTACAACCAATTTTGAACAGCAAACACCCTTTACAGTTAAGTCTGTAGTCTTTCAAGAATGGTATGCAGGAATTAAAGTTGGTGGTACAGGAATCAATATCTTTGTACCTGTGACTAATGTTAATGACAGTGTAGTTTTAAGTGAGGTTTACTTTAGAAATTTAAAAGGGAATCTCTTCAAAATCGGAAATAAATACACAGCGGTATTAAAAAACCCATCACAAAACTATACGTTTCAAAAAGCTGAAAAGCCAGCAGATTATCCATTTGACCTTAAGGACAATGAGTGCGTTATCAGCTATAAGGAAAATGGACAAATTAAGTATCACAAAATAGTTACTCTAAACGAAGTTGCTGGAACATACTATGAAAACGGACCGCCATCTATTTATTCTAGAAGTAGTTCTAACAGCATGGCTACTCTTGATGAAGAGCTAGAAAACAATTAGAAAAACAAAAAACAATATTAAAGCCTTACTTTTTTAGTGAGGCTTTTTTATTTGGGTAACCTTAGCCTCATTTATATTTAATATTTTTGAAATCAATTATAATATTCCAATTTGAGCGGTTTTAAATCACTTTTCAAGCAAACATTCATTTATGGTATCGCCACCGTATTACCTAGAATGTTAAGTTTTCTTTTGGTGCCTCTTTACACAAGTGAAGCTGTTCTCGCAAATCCTGCGGAATATGGAAAGGTATCAGTCATTTTTTCTTATTTCGTGTTATTCAATGTGATACTAGCCTATGGAATGGAAACAGCATTTTTTCGCTTTTTTAACAAGGAAGACAACAAAGAAAACGTAGTAAGCACATCGACCATATCTTTAATGGTTTCATCATTTTTGTTTTTCCTTGTTGCACTATTGCTTCAAAAACAGATTTCTCAATTAATTGATATTGATGTAAAATATGTCAATCTCGTAATTTGGATATTGCTATTGGATGCACTGGTCATAATTCCGTTTGCTTGGCTAAGAGCTAATGCAAAACCAATGAAATATGCCATCATCAAGATTTTGAACGTGGTCATTAACATTAGTTTGAATTTGTTTTTCCTTCTGGTATTAAAAGATTTAGCTCAAAGCGATGGCATATTCAATATAATTTATAAGCCTAATTTTGAAATCAGCTATATTTTCATCGCTAACTTGGTTGCTAGTGCTGTCACGCTGATTGCGATGCTTTCATTTTATACAAAAATCAAATTTAGTTTCGATAAAGTATTATGGAAACAGATGATGCGCTATGCTATGCCAATTTTGGTAGCCGGAATTGCCTTTTCCATCAATGAAACATTCGATAGAATTCTACTCAAGGAACTTTTGCCTGAAGACATAGCAGAAAGCCAAATAGGAATGTACTCGGCTTGTTATAAATTAGCGCTGTTTATGACGCTTTTTGCTACGGCTTACCGCTTGGGCATAGAGCCTTACTTTTTTAGCCACGCTAATACTGAAAATCCACAAAAAAATTATGCTAATATTTTAGAATTCTTTGTGGCATTTGGTTCTATTATTTTATTGGCAGTTGTTGTATTCGCAGACGTCATAAAACCTTTTATAATTAGAAGTGAAGCTTATTGGGAAGCGATGTGGATAGTACCAATTATACTCTTAGCTAACTTTTGTTTGGGCATTTACCACAATCTTTCTGTTTGGTATAAAATTACGGACAGAACCAAGTTTGGTGCTTATATTTCGGTGGTAGGCGCTTTGGTTACCTTAAGTATCAATTTTCTCTTTATCAAAACCTACGGTTATAAAGCTTCAGCAATAGCAACTCTTGTGGCTTATGCTACGATGATGCTGTTGTCCTTTTACTTCGGAAGAAAATACTACCCAATACCATACAACCTCAAAAAAATAGGACTGTACCTTTTTATTTCAATAGCATTATCAATGTTATCATTTTATCAATATAGAGGGCAATATCTTGTAGGTATTACAATGTTAATTGTATTTTTGGGATTAGTTATGTTGTTGGAAAAGAAACAACTAAAAAGAGTATTAAAACGATAAGAATGACAATTAAAATCATAAATAAATCTAGGCACGATTTACCACATTACGAAACCATAGCTTCTGCAGGTATGGATTTAAGAGCAAATCTTTCAGAAGATAGAATTCTTAAACCTTTAGGAAGAACAATAGTAGGCACAGGATTATATATAGAATTACCTATTGGCTTCGAAGCACAAGTAAGACCAAGAAGTGGCTTGGCAGCAAAAAAAGGAATCACAGTACTCAATGCACCAGGAACAGTAGATGCCGATTACAGAGGTGAAATAGGCGTGATTTTAGTCAATCTTTCTAATGAAGAATTTAGAATCCAAAATGGAGAACGTATTGCGCAATTGGTAATTGCAAAACACGAACGTGCAGAATGGATAGAAGTTGAAGAACTTTCTGAAACCGATAGAGGTGAGGGTGGCTTTGGAAGCACAGGAACCAAATGATTGGAGAATTACGTTGACGATTTTAGAATAAGAAAAGATTATCACTGAATTCGTGCTAAATTTTAAAGAACATTTTAAAAATCAATAAAAAACCGTCTAGCGTCTAATATCTAACAGCAAAGCGGTCTAATGTCTAAAAAAATGAAAATAATAGTACCAATGGCAGGTCGAGGCTCTCGTCTTAGACCTCATAGTTTAACAGTTCCAAAACCATTAATTCCGGTAGCAGGTCAACCCATCGTGCATCGTTTGGTAAAAGATATTGCTAAGGTTTTAAAGCAACCTATCGAAGAAGTAGCTTTTGTTCTTGGTGACCCAGCATTTTTTGGAGATGATGTTGTTGAGAGTTTAACGGAATTGGCTGAAGATTTAGGAGCGAAAGCATCTATCTACAGACAAGATCAACCGTTAGGAACTGGCCACGCTATTATGAGTGCCAAATCATCCCTTTCAGGTCCTGCAGTAATTGCTTATGCAGATACCTTGATTAGAGCTGAATTTGATTTAGACCCAAGTGCAGA
>JASBSA010000080.1 GCA_030149175.1 Winogradskyella sp.
GTCTGTTTCATTGCCAATTTGTACAATGTCTGGTAATGTATTTTGAGATTTTAACTGTTGTACAACATCTTTTGTATAGTTATAAATTGCCACTTTTAATTGGTCAATATTCATATTTTGCCAAGCAACTGGCGGAGTTTGCGTACCAGGATCTGCCCAATAATCACTGTAATGAAAATTGAGCAAAAAGTCCATATTTTGGGCTTTAATCTTTTGTGCATAAGCCTTTACATCTTCAAGTCCATTTTGTCCATCTTGTGGAGTGTGCCAGAGTTTTAAACGTACTAAGTTGGTACCTTTAGCTCTTACAAAATCTAATAATTCAACCGAGTTGCCATCTTCATCCTTGTAGTCTATATTGTAGTTTTCTAACTCGCTTTGAAAAGACAAATCCATGCCTTTGTAAAAATGATTTGCAGTTTCTCCATTTGAGTCATCAGCACTAGAACAAGATGCTAAAATGATTAGGCATATAATCCAGGACTTTTTCATACTGATTTTCTTAATTGTGGATTTGTGCATCATGAGATTTAAGAATTATTACTAAGAAATTTCCTGTCCAAATTTAATCATATTTCCATCTAGATCTAAAATAGCAAATTCTCGCATTTCCCATGGTTTGTTTTCTAGTTTTCCATTAGGGTGAATAACATCAAAATCTTTTAATTCTTCGTATAAGGTGTCAATATCTTCAACATCCACGTAACAACTTGTGTTTTCTGGGTTAATTTTATCGTTACATTTCCAAAAATGCACTACAAAATTATCGCGAGCTATAACGGCATAATTATCGTCTAAATAACCAACTTTATTAAAACCCAACTTGGTTTTATAAAAATCCACAGTCTTCTTAATATTCAGCGACGCTAAGACAGGGATTCCTCTGAGGAGGTGTGATTTTCGTTCCATTTTTAATTGATGTTTATATGAGCCACTAAAAATAGAGAATTATGATGTTCTAAAGTCTTAATAGAATAATAAAACTCCTATCTTTGCAAGCGTTTTTAAAGCAAAATTAACTAAGAGAATGAAACTTCAGGATACTTTAGAATTACACGTAAAAGCAGCTGTAAAGGAATTGTTTCAGTCAGATTTAGAATCTGTAGAATTTCAGGCAACTCGCAAAGAGTTTGCAGGAGATATAACCGTTGTGGTTTTTCCTTTGTTGCGTGTGGTAAAAGGAAATCCTGCAGTTATTGGTGACAAGATTGGGCAATATCTTCAAGATAACGTTGCCTTGGTTAAAGGGTTTAATGTGGTTAAAGGGTTTTTGAACATAGAAATTGATGATTCCTATTACATAGATTTCTTCAATAAAATCAAGAACCAAAAAAAATATGGTTTTTCAGAATTGAAATTGAAGGATGATAAAGCCGTCATGGTAGAATACTCTTCGCCAAATACCAATAAGCCGCTACATTTAGGACATGTTAGAAATGTGCTTTTGGGCTACTCGGTTTCTGAGATTTTGAAAGCTTCAGGTAAGAAAGTTTATAAAACGCAGATTATAAACGATAGAGGTATTCATATTTGTAAAAGTATGTTGGCTTGGCAACGTTTTGGTAATGGGGAAACACCGGAATCTACTGGATTAAAGGGTGATAAGCTTGTTGGAAATTATTATGTAGAATTTGATAAAGCATACAAAGCAGAGATATCAGAATTAGTTGCTCAAGGACAGTCCAAAGAAGAAGCCAAAAAGAATGCGCCAATACTTTTAGAAGCGCAAGAAATGCTAAGACAATGGGAAGCACAAGATAAAGACGTTGTAGCACTTTGGGAAAAAATGAATGGTTGGGTTTATGATGGTTTTGAAGAAACCTATAAAGCCATAGGTGTAGATTTTGACAAGTATTATTACGAAAGCCAAACCTATCTTTTAGGTAAAGAATTTGTTGCCGAAGGTCTAAAAAGTGGTGTTTTTGAAAAAGATCCAGATGGTTCGGTTTGGTGTGATTTAACCGATGAGGGTCTCGATAGAAAAATTGTATTAAGAGCAGATGGTACAGCGGTTTACATGACCCAAGATATCGGTACGGCTATTCAGCGTATAAAAGATTATCCAGATGTTGGTGGCATGGTGTACACCGTTGGTAATGAGCAAGATTACCACTTTAAGGTACTGTTTTTAATTCTTAAAAAGCTTGGTTTCGATTGGGCAAAAAACCTATATCACCTTAGTTATGGTATGGTAGATCTACCAAGTGGTAAAATGAAGAGTAGAGAAGGAACTGTAGTTGATGCTGACGATCTTATACAAGAGATGGCTGATACTGCCGAAGAAATCTCTAAAGAGTTAGGTAAGCTTGATGATTATTCAGAGGAAGATAAAAAAGCACTTTACAAAACCATTGGATTGGGAGCGCTCAAATATTACATCCTAAAGGTAGATCCTAAAAAGCGAATTTTATTTGACCCGAAGGAATCTATAGATTTTCAAGGAAATACAGGACCCTTTATTCAGTACACATATGCTAGAATTCAGTCTATATTAAGAAAACCTAATAGAGATGAAAATGTCACACTGAGGGCAGTTGAAGTATCACTTCACGATAAAGAAAGAGATCTTCTTAAACAGCTAGAACAATTTCCGGAGGTAATTCAAAACGCAGCAGAAAACCACAGTCCTGCGCTAGTTGCAAATTATACCTATGATTTGGTTAAAGACTTTAATTCGTTCTATCAAAACGTATCTATTCTTGGAGCAGACAAAGAAGAAGAAAAAATCTTTAGAGTACAACTGTCAAAGATTGTAGGACAGACCATAAAAAATGCATTTAGTGTTTTAGGTATTGAAGTGCCAGAGCGCATGTAGATTTATTAAGAAATACCTTACTGAACATAGCTGTAGCAGTAGTTTTAACAAATTGCTAAGCAATAGTTTAACGCTTTTTAAGTATCTTAGAACAGGTTAATTGTTAATGAGTTACGCTATGAAAACAACACTATTTTTTAAATCCTTAACCAACACCTTTATTATTTTTTTGTTGGTGACACTTACCTTAACTGCGCAACAGAACTTCTCTGAATTTAGTGGTAAGGTAGTTGACGGTAAAACAAATAGGGCTTTAGATGCAGTAAGCCTTAATGTTAATGAAACTAATGTAAGTACAATTACAAATTCTGAGGGTGAGTTTGTTTTAAAAGTTTCAAATGAGTATTTAGATTCTAAGGTTATTGTTAGTTTGTTGGGCTATAACACTCGGGTTGTACCGTTATCTGAACTTTCCGCTACTGATAATACCATTGAATTATACAGAGCGGTCACAGAGCTTTCGGAAGTTAATATTTCTGCATTTAAAAATGCCGAAAGTCTCATCAGAAAAGTATTTGATAAAAAAAATAAAAACCATCAAGACGGATCGGTTTATATGACGGCATTTTACAGGGAAACCATTAAACGTAGAAACAGAAATGTATCGCTTACTGAAGCCATAGTCAATATTCTAAAATATCCTAATAAATCATCTGTAGAAGATGCAATAGCACTTAATAAAGCCCGAAAAAGTACCGACTATAAAAGACTAGATACTGTTTCAGTAAAACTGCAAGGAGGTCCATTTTCTACAATTTATTTAGATATTATGAAATATCCTGAATACATTTTTACAGACGCTACAATAAACAGTTATAACTTTTCTTTTGACAAACCGTCTAACATTAATAACCGAAATGTTTACGTCGTTAATTTCAGGCCTAAAAACAACGCTTTAAATTATAGCTATAACGGTAAGTTATTTATAGATGTAGAGTCTTTAGCATTAGTTAGTGCAGATTATTCATTAGACTTAACTAATAAAAACAGAAGTAAAAATCTCTTGGTAAAAAAGAAACCCAGTAACGTAATTGTTTATCCTTTAGAGGCTAATTATAAGGTGAATTATAAAGAGAAAGGTGGAAAATGGTATTACAGTTATTCTAATTTATTTCTAGAATTTAAGGTGAATAAAAAGCGGGAAATTTTTAATAAGGTGTATTCGTTATCGAGTGAAATGGCCGTAACCGACTGGGAAATAAACTCAACAGATAGAAAAATAAAGAGTAAAGATAGACTAAGACCCTCGGTAATTATAACTGATGCTATTTCAGGTTTTTCTGATCCAGATTTTTGGGGGAAATTCAACCTCATAGAGCCCGATAAATCCATTGAGTCTGCAATAGAGAAAATAAAAAAGAATATTGAAAAACAGAAAGAAAAGGAAAAGCGCACAGCAAATGGTAATCCTTAAATTTTATTTTGTTAGAAGTTAACTCTAAAACTTAAATTTGGTGTAAACTTTAAAGATTTATTATCAATTTCAACAATATTGTTGTCTGTGTCTAACGTATAGTAACGGTTTATAATGTTGTTTTGGTTAAACATATTCCAAACGGAAGCTCCAGCTTCAGCGTTTATACCTTTTGAAATTTGAAATTTGTAAATAGCAGATAGATCGGCTCTAAAATAATCAGGCAATCTTGAGCTGTTAGGGTTTTGATACTCTATGGCTGAATTGCTATTGTTCTGCATTTCTAAAGGCTTGGTATAGGCTCTGCCAGAGTGCCAGTTTACACCTAAACCTATTTTAAAGTTTTTTAAACTATATGTTAGTGAGGCGTTTGCAATATGAGTTAAATCTACACTGTTAGGAAATGAACTACCTTCGTTAATGACATCAAAAGTATAGTCATTGTTACTAAAGGTATAGCTAAGCCATGTACTAAAATTATTAAAACGTTTATTTATTAAAAAGTCTAAACCTGTAACAGTGTAAGAACCTATATCATTTACAAATTGAAACTGATTTTGAAACCCTTGGCTTTGAGCAGTAATGCCTTCTACGTTTTTATAATAACCTTCAAGAGAAATTAACAAGTTATTTTGGTTATAGCTAAAGCCTAATGAAATTTGCTGGCTCTTTACAAGTGGTACATTCTCTAGATTAGATAATTGCCAACGACGTTTTTCAATACCAAAAAAGTCTTGTTGTAAATCAATAACTTGAGAAATAGTTTGGCTTTTAAGTTCGCCTAACACTTCTAGTCTTATGTAGTCAGAGATTTTTTGATTAAAAGCAAATCTAGGCTCAAGAATGAGTTCTTTTAGTTTTTCAAAATAGCTTATACGTGCGCCTAGACGAATGTAGGTGTTACGAGATTTAGAATAGCGTTCTGTCTCGCCAAAAATGGCATGCGTTCTTACAATTTCTTTCACCAAACTTGTAAAGTTTGGGTTAGACACATCTTCAAAGTTAGTAACACCGACTTCATTAAATTGATAGCCACCTCTAACTTCAGTGTCATTGTCTAATGTTTTTTTTACGTCAAAACGTAAGCCATAGTCTTCAACTTTGTTTTCTTGAGTAAGCAACTGATTGTTTATGATATCATTATTTTCAGCATCTAAATCGTAATTTGAATAATACAACTGTGCAGATGTATTTATGTCATTGTTGAAAGTTTTAGAGTAAGTTGCACTCGCTCCATAACTCACTTGGTTGAGGGCGCTTCTGGTTTCTTGAATGCTATTGTCTGAATTAACAAAGGTCTGATTATAATCTAAGTTGTTATAAATATTAAGCAAACTAATTCTTAGTCTAGAGGTGTCGTTAATGTCATAAAGAAATTTAGCGTTGAGGTCATAAAATAAAAATCGCTCATCTAAGGCTAATAACGTATTAACATCGTTGGCGGTGTTGAGTTCTGAGTCTCTAAAAATTCTATCAAAATAAGCATCGTAGGTTTCAGAAACTATGATATCTGTAAAAGAACGTCTAGCAGATAATTGCAACTCGGTTTTTTTGCCAATAGGTATCTTTGCAAAGCCATCAACATTTAGCAAATTGGTGCCTAAACCAGCGCGAAATTTATTATCAATAATGTCCATGTTTTTTATTGATATAGTACTAGAGACTCCATCTCCATAAAGTGCACTCGTGCCATTTTTAGAAATACGTATGTCATCTGATAAATACGGATTGAAGGCTGAAATCAATCCAAAAAAATGCCCAGACTGATACATGCGTATGCCTTCGTAAAGAATAAGGTTTTGGTCATTTGTGCCGCCTCTTACATTAATATTAGAAATACGTTCATCTACACTTGTAACACCTGGTAAATTCTGCACTATTTGGAGAACATCTGGCTCAATCAAACCAGGTAGAATATCAAAAGCATTGGCATCTATGGTAATGGTACCATTGTTGGTTTTAGAAATACCTCTGGATAGATAGTTGTTAACAACTACCTCTTCTAGCAGGTGTACTATTTTATCGCTAGGTGTAATGGCAATAAAGCGTTTACTTAAAACTTCAAAATTAAGGTTAGTGATAGTTTTTAGTTTGTCTAATGCTGCCTCTAGAGAAAGGTCTTCACTTAGAGGGTACAATTCAATATTTAGAATAGTCTTAGTTTCAAAAGAAAACTTTACCTCATAACGTTTTTCTAAAATTTCTAGAATATGAACGAGTTGTTGTGGTTCCTCTTTTTGACAGTTTGCAAGATTAGAGAAGGTGAAAAGAAATAGAAATAAAACAGCACAATGTAAAAGTTTATTCACGCTTTAATACAACAGTAGTTCCAGACTTACTATAGCTTAAATTTAAGGGTATTGTTACAGATTGCAATGCTAAATCTAGATTTTTATGCGTGAATGCTCCACTATAAAGTCTATTGGTATCAGCGTTGTCTGCAATAATTTTTATATCATAATAGTTTTGTAATTCAACGATTACGTGCTTAAGAGGTGTGTTTACGAAAGTACTTTCACCACGCAACCAATTAGGCTGCGTAGTGATTTCTATCTCATTGGCAAATAACTTCCCATCAATTATTTTTAGGCTATTTCCTGGCTTTAATTCTGTATAGTTATCTTTTGTTTTAACACTAACCAAACCTTCATAACAACGCACTTCAAAATAGTTTTTGCGTTGTTTTACATTGAACTGAGTACCAAGGACGCTCACAATCCCATGCGCTGTAATTACATCAAATGTCTTGCCCTTAGCCACTTTAAAAAATGCTTCACCATTGAGTTTTACCTCGCGTTTATCATCCCATTTACTCTCGTTGAAAACCAAATTAGAGTTAGCATTAAGAATAACTTCAGAAGCGTCTGGTAATTCAACTGTTGTTTGCGAGGCAATTTCTGTATTAAAAGAGGTGTCTAAAGTTGCTGTGTAGTAATATACACTAAAACAGACAGCTAGTACGGCTGCAATTTTAAGCAATGGTTTATACCAAGATTGCCCAGTTTTTTTGTTTAACTGAGGTTGTAATGCATCATAATTTTTTTCCACTGAGAACTCAGGAGACTTAAAAGATTGTAACGCACTATCCAATTGCATTAAGTCTTTATAGTCCTCTAACTGCTCAAAAGCTTTTTGCTCTTCTGAGTTAAGGTTATGGTCTAACCATTTTTGTATGAGTTCTTCTCTTGTCATAATAGCATTTCAATAATAGAACATTTAAGTTCTAAAAATTCCTACCCATAGTTTTTATAATTCGTCAATATCTTCTCTTAGTTTTTTTAAAGCCCCATAAATACGCTTTTCTACGGCTTTAGTAGAAATATCTAAAAGCGCAGCAATCTCTTTAAATTTTTTACCTTCTACTCTGTTCATTAAAAAAGCAACACGTTGTGCTTCGGTTAATTTACTAAGCGCACTTTGTAGTTTTGCGTGATACTCTTTTTCCTGTAATACAAACTCAGGTGTTTCATTTGTAGATTTTCTTTGAGGTAGTTTTTCGTATTTCAAAACTACTTTACGATGTGCTACAGCATTAAGCATTAAGTTATTTGCAGTGGTAAACAAAAAACTCTTGGCTTTACTGGGAGAAACCTTACCACAGTTTTGCCACAGTTTAATAAAAGCTTCTTGTACTTTATCACTTGGGTTTAGATGGTCACCAAATTTATAATATAAAAAATCATGGAGGTTTTTTGAGTGTTTTTTATACAAACGCTCAAACAACTGTTCTTCGCAAATATGATCTTTTATTGGTTGGCTCATAGTTTTCGCGTCACAAATTATAAATATTTTTTCTAAAGTTATGGTAGGAGATTTAAAACTACAATTGTTACATAATAAAACCATAAAGCTCCGAATGTTATGAAAACCAAAACCAAACATTTTTTTATCTACGCCTTTTTTGCTCTTTTAGCATTAACCGCTTGTCAAGATGAAACTATTGATATTAATAGTCCAGATGAACAAGAAATGATTCAACCTAACACAGCGTTAGTGACATCTATGGGTAATGTAACTGCTAATTATGGTGATTACGATAATGTTTTAGATGAATCGAGTTGTTTTTCTTTAGAACTACCAGTAACTATCATAGTTGGTGATGTCACATTTGTTATTGAGACTATAGACGACTTAGAAGCTCTTGAAGATGTTTTTGCACAGTATGAAAATGAAGATGATTTCTTCGATTTTGTGTTCCCCCTTACTATTATTTTTAATGATTACACAGAGGTAGTTATTGAAAACCAGGAGCAATTACAGAATTTTATTGAAGATTGTGAGATTGAAGATGATGAAGTTATAGAATGTGTAGATTTTGTATACCCTATTTCGTTCTCTGTATTTAATGCAGACTTCAATATTGTAGATACTATTACCATAACAAATGATGAAGCACTGTATAATTTTCTTGAAGATTTAGGCGATGATGATAATGCTCTAATTGTGAGTCTTAATTATCCAGTGACTCTTGTTTACGCAAATGGTGATACAGTTGAGGTCAATTCAAATCAAGAATTATCCGATGCTATTGAAGCTGCGGAGGCAGATTGTGACGACGATGATGAAGATTGTGACATTAATTTAGAAGGACTAGAAAATGCATTATTAGAATGTGGTTTTGAAGCTGAGTTTTACAATGATGGAGGTGAATTAGAAGACACTCTACAATTACATTTTGATGAGTCTGGTTCTGTAACCGTAACAGGAGATCCAACAGTAGTAGAAACGGGAGAATGGAACGTTATAGAAACAGACTTAGGCTATAAATTGGTTATTGAAGGACTGGAAACTTTTGGTATTGCTAATGGATTGTGGTTACTGAAAGACTGTGATGATGACCAATTAGAGTTCGAAAAGGAAACAGAAAATGGCATCATAACTATGAAATTAAATCTAGATTGTGAAGGTAATCTAGATTGTAATGCTCAAGAAATTGCTCTTAATCTTAAAGAATGTGCTTGGTGGTTGAGTACCGATTTATTAAGCCCAAATTATAATGGACCATTAAATTTCTATGAAGGAGGAGTAATTACCATAGGCAACAATGAAGAACTTACAGGAACATGGGAAGTCTTAGTGGGTAATACAGGAACATTCTTAATTCTTGATTTGCCTGGCGATTACGAAGTATTGTCTTTTGATTGGAGAATTGTGGAGTGCGATGATGATAGATTAGTACTTGCTGCAGATGACAATGAATTAGTCCTTGAACAAGATTGCGAAACCTTTGATCAAGTTTTTGAATGTTTTGGCGATTTTGAGTTGTTAGAATGTTCAGGACCCAATTATGAAGCAGAATTCAACCTTAGCGCAGATACTATTGGTTTAATAGATTGTCAATACGCTTTCGAGCCGTCGTTTCATGAGACTTTAGCTGATGCCGAAGCTGGTATTAATGCTATCGTAGAAACAGAATCGTATTGGTCTGTGGCTGGTGAAGTGTATTTAAGAATTCAAGCAGAAAATGGAAATTTCGAAGTGTTTACTATTTACCTTAATACAGAAGATTGTTCTGAGGGTTTAGGTTGTCTTGAAGGGTTAGATATTGTTAAATGCGATGAAAATAATGACGGTTTCGAAACTTTTAATCTTTATGAAGGTCTAAATGAGTTAGAAAACTGTGAGGTTAATGATACAGTAAACGTAACTTATCATGAAACTTTAGCAGATGCACAAAATAATACCAATCCTCTGCCAGAGGTAACAGCCTATACTAATATATCAAATCCTCAGACCATTTACGTTAGAGTTGAGTTACTTTCAAATCCATCGGTATTTGAGGTTTTAGAAATAGGGCTCATCCTAGAAGATTGCAATCCATCAGGTTGCTCAGAGGAAGAGGTAGATGGCTTTTTGGTAGAATGTATCTGGAATGCAGTAAACTATAATGGTAGTGATAATCTTTTAAATTGGAATTTCGATTTTGAACCAAACAGTCAAAACGTAGTTATTTACACAAATGAATCTACGATTGACGCCACATGGACAACATCACAATCAGAAGATGGAGTAATAGTTACGTTTTCTAATGTGTCCGGCGCCAATATTCAGGCAATAACCGGAGAATGGTTGGTTGTAGAATGCGAAGAAGATAGATTACAGTTGCATAGAGGTGATGACATCTTAGTTTTAGAAAGAACATGTGAATAATATATAAAAGAATCGCTTAGTTAGTAATTTTAGTAAGTTTAAGTTGATGAAGGGAGTTGCCAACCGCTAGGCAGCTCTTTTCTTTTTAGTGAAACCTAACTTTTAGAAGTCCATCAGAAGCACTAAAAGTTATAGGTTGAACCAATCCCGCTGCATAGCGGGATCTTTTTTGATTTTTCAATTCAGAATAGCATAAAGTATTCGTTTATCTCTTGTAAATTCTTAAATTTGCAACTTCTAAAAGAGATAAAGATTATGTTTAATAATTTAAGTGATAAGTTAGATAAAGCGCTACACGTATTAAAAGGTCATGGTAGTATTACCGAAGTCAACGTAGCAGAGACCTTAAAAGAAGTAAGACGTGCGCTTTTAGATGCCGATGTTAACTTTAAAATTGCAAAAGAGTTTACCAATAAAGTTAAGGAAAAAGCATTAGGTCAAAATGTACTGACAACGCTTCAGCCTGGCCAGTTAATGGTTAAGATCGTTAAGGACGAGTTAACTGAACTTATGGGAGGTGATGCAGAAGGTATTAACCTTTCTGGCAATCCAAGCGTTATTTTAATGTCTGGTTTACAGGGTTCTGGTAAAACCACATTTTCTGGTAAACTAGCCAACTACTTAAAAAATAAAAAAACCAAAAAACCTTTATTAGTTGCTTGTGATGTGTATCGTCCTGCAGCGATAGACCAGCTTCATGTTGTTGGAGACCAAATCAACGTTGAGGTTTATAGTGATAAAGGAAACAGCGATCCAGTAGCAATTGCACAAGCAGGTATTGCCCATGCAAAAGCTAATGGTCACAATGTAGTGATTATAGATACTGCAGGTCGTTTGGCTGTAGATGAAGCCATGATGACCGAAATATCTAATATTCATAAAGCCATTCAACCACAAGAAACCTTGTTCGTGGTGGATTCTATGACAGGTCAAGATGCGGTGAACACGGCCAAAGCCTTCAATGACATCTTAAATTTTGATGGTGTTATCCTAACCAAATTAGATGGTGATACACGTGGTGGTGCTGCAATCTCGATTAAGTCTGTTGTAAATAAACCGATTAAGTTTATTGGTACAGGAGAGAAGATGGAGGCTATAGATGTCTTCTACCCATCGCGTATGGCAGACAGAATCCTTGGTATGGGTGATGTTGTTTCTCTTGTTGAGCGTGCTCAAGAACAGTTTGATGAAGAAGAAGCACGAAAACTTCAAAAGAAAATTGCCAAAAATCAATTTGGATTTGATGATTTCTTAAAACAGATTCAACAAATCAAAAAGATGGGTAATATGAAGGATTTAATCGGAATGATTCCTGGTGCAGGCAAAATGATGAAAGACATTGATATAGATGATGATGCTTTTAAAGGTATTGAAGCCATTATACATTCTATGACGCCAGATGAGCGTGCTAATCCTTCAATTATTAACTCAAGTAGAAAAAAGCGAATCGGTAAAGGTTCTGGTACATCTGTACAGGAAGTTAACCAATTGCTAAAGCAGTTTACACAAATGAGTAAAATGATGAAGATGATGCAAGGTGGTGGCGGAAAACGTATGATGCAGATGATGAAGAATATGCCACGCTAATATAAATTATTTAAGACCAACAACATGACAATTCTAGACGGAAGAAAAACCAGTAAAGACATCAAGGATGAAATAAAAGCTGAAGTTGACAAAATGAAGGCTAACGGCGAAAAGGTACCTCACCTTGCCGCAGTCATTGTTGGTAATGATGGAGCGAGTTTAACTTATGTAGGTAGTAAAGTTAGGGCTTGTGAACGTGTTGGTTTTCAATCTACTATGGTGCGCTTATCTAATACAACTAGTGAGATTGAATTGTTAGATAAAATCGAAGAACTAAACAACAATGATGATATTGATGGCTTTATTATTCAATTACCATTACCACGTCAAATAAATACACAAAAAGTGTTGATGGCTGTAGACCCAAATAAAGATGTAGATGGATTTCACCCTATGAATTTTGGTAAAATGGCTTTGGATATGTCTACGTTTATTCCTGCCACGCCATTTGGTATTTTAGAATTGTTAGAGCGATATAATGTAGAAACCGATGGCAAACATACTGTTATCATTGGACGTTCTCATATTGTTGGTCGCCCAATGAGTATATTAATGGGTAGAAAAGGATTTCCAGGAAACTCAACAGTAACATTAACCCACAGCCATACTAAAAATATTACCCAAATAACATCACAAGCGGATATTATTATTTCGGCTTTGGGTATTCCTAATTTCTTAAAAGCAGAAATGGTAAAAGACGATGCTGTAATTATAGATGTTGGTATAACGCGTGTGCCAGATGATTCTGAAAAAGGCTATCACATTACAGGAGATGTTGACTTTGAAAATGTAAGTAAAAAAGCAAGTTTTATAACACCTGTTCCTGGTGGAGTAGGACCAATGACAATTGCTATGCTTTTAAAGAATACATTGTTAGCTAGAGAGCAACATAGAAAGAAATAAATAAAACTCTATTTGTTATTTTGCAAATAGTTGATTTAAATCCTTAAAGGCTTTAAACTCTAAAGCATTACCAGAAGGGTCTTTAAAGAACATTGTAGCTTGCTCACCAACTTGTCCTTCAAAACGAATGTAAGGTTCTATGATGAAATTTATGTTTTTGCTTTTTAACAAATCAGCAAAATCATAAAAATCTTCCCAAGGTAAAACAACACCAAAATGCGGAACAGGCACATCTTTTCCATCAACAGAATTGGTATGCGTGTCTTCTTCAGTTTTTGGTTTATAATGAATTACTAACTGATGACCAAAAAAGTTGTAATCTACCCAATGATCGCTACTTCTTCCTTCTTCAAGATTTAGAGTGTTGGTGTAAAAATCTCTGCATACATCTACATCGTCAACAGGAATTGCTAAGTGAAAAGGAGATAAATTCATGCCTTGTAAAATTAATGTCTTCTGTTTCTGCGTTGTTGGTTGGGTTGAAACGTTTTCTTAGAATCTCCAATTAAATCGGTCAATGTTTTAAACTCTTCTTTAGTGAGTTCTCGATATTTTCCTATTGGTATGTCTAGTTCAATATTCATAATTCTAACACGCTTTAAGGTCTGTACTTCGTAGTTAAGATACTCACACATACGACGAATTTGTCTGTTAAGACCTTGGGTTAAAATAATACTAAAGGTGTATTTGTCTATTTTTTTTACCTTACACTTTTTGGTGCGTTGTTTTAATTCTTCAATATAAATACCACCTGCCATCCGTTGAATAAATGTTTGTGAAATAGGCTTATCAACAGTAACTACATATTCCTTTTCGTGATTGTTACTGGCACGTAGAATCTTGTTGACGATATCGCCATCGTCTGTTAGCAAAATCAATCCTTCACTCGGTTTATCTAGTCGCCCAATAGGAAAAATTCGTCTAGGGTAATTAATAAAGTCAATAATATTATCTTTCTCAACACGAGTATCTGTAGTACAAACGATACCAACAGGTTTATTAAATGCTAGATAGACAAAATCTTTTTTGCGTTCGCCAATGATTTCACCATCAACTTTAACCACATCATCAGAAGCAACTTTAGTGCCCATTTCTGGAATAGCATCATTAATGGTAACTCTACCTGCATCGATTAATCGATCGGCTTCACGACGAGAGCAATAACCAGCTTCACTTAGGTATTTGTTAAGACGTTTTAAATCATCAGACATAGTGCAAAAATACAATAAAGTCTTTTAGGACTTTGGTAATAATAATGACATTTCATTAAAAACAACATCGTCTAGATGACCCATTTTTGTCTTGTCTTTAGAGATAAGATGCATGTGCAAAAAGGAATCATGATGAGTAAAAATACCTTGATGTTCGGTAGAGAAAAAACCAATAATTTCTACATCTTCACTTTCTAATTGATAGTTAATCTGTCCTTGGTGAGCTTCTTTAGGCGAAGAAACTTTAGTGCCTTTTGGTAAATTTTGAATATGAATTGTTGCCTTTGAGATATTGCCATCTAATTTAAAAGTGAATGGCCTCTTTTTGTCTTTTGTCTCGCTATCGATAAACGTTTCTAAATCTTTTATAGATGTTACAGAACTCGGTAATTTGACTGCATTCCATTCATTAACATTGGCATAAACAAAAAATGGGGCTTCAGCGTCTGCTATTTCATTTACAGCCATTGTAGAATCTGTAAGAACTCTTGAAACATAAGTTTTTCCGTTATTAATTACTATTTCGCCACGCAGATAAGCTTCTGGACCAAGACCATAAAGTCCATTTTTAGGTTTTATAGTGTCAAGCTTTATTTTGCTAAAAAGTTCACCTTTCCACATTACATCTTTCATAGCAGCTATACTAACAACATCTGTATATGTCTTGCTTTGCTGTTTTTCCTTGTTTGATTTGCAACTAAAACAAAGAAGAATTAAAAAGATGTAAGCTAGTTTTTTGTTTATCATAATCAAGAATTAACCATTTATAAATTCAATAATTTTTGGCGTTAAGGATTCATCTTTTAATCCGTGACCAAAACCATTGGTTTCTATAAACTTAGAGTTTTTGTAGCGATTGGCAAAAAGTTGTCCGTCTTCAAAAGGAATAATTCTGTCTTTTTTATCGTGAATGATTAAGCCTTCAGCTTCAATAGTTTTGGTGAAGTTGGCTGCCGAAAAATAATCTACAGGTTTGCCAAAGCGTTCAATAACAATATTGTCCAGGCCTTTAGAAATACGATTGTTGTAACCCATCATAGATTTGTATCTGGAAAAAACACCTGTAAAATGAGCTGGTGCTCCCAATAAAACCAACTTTTTAACTGAAGATAGTTGGTAGTTGTGCATAAAGAATACTGTTGCCATACCACCAACCGAGTGACCGATAACAATTTCAGGTTGATACTTTTTTGCAACTATATTTATAAATTCTGAATATAAAATAGCGTTACATTGTTTCCCGTCTGAGCGACCATGTGCAGGTGCATCTAATGCTATGATGTTGTAACTTTGAGCTTTTAAATCGTTGAGAATATAACTCCATCTAGAAGCGTTGCTTTCCCAACCGTGTGCCAACAAAACAGTCTTTCCATTTCCTTTCCAACGATAAACTGCAATACTTTGCCCTTGGTAAGACAGTTCTTCAAACAAAGCAGAATCAATTATTTTTGTTTGTGCTTCTGTGTAGCGACCTTTACGTGGCGATGCAAATAAGTTTAAAGCCTTCTTAGAGGCATATTTTGAAGAAATTAAACTGGTGGCATTAAGTGCGTTGCCTATAGATTTTATAACAAAACTACTCATGCTATTCGTTTTCTCTGTTTACGGCTTCTATTGAAAATGCAGGAAGGCAAATAGCAATGTATTCACAAGGCTCATCAAAAGGATTAGAATATTGAAGTCTTGTGTTTTTTTCTACTTTAATAGATTGTCCTGCTTCTAAAGTAATGGTTTCATCTTCAATGATAAATTGCTTTTTTCCTTTTAAGATAAAAGTGTATTCATCAAATTCTGGTGTTTGAAAAGGTTCACTCCATCCAGGAGGCGCTACCATATGTGCTATACTTATTTCAGAATTACCATCACTAGCTTTTCCAAAATGTTCTTTTATTATTTTTCCATCGTCAGTTGGGACTATGAATGGTGAGTTTTGAATTGTATATTTTTTCTTTTTGCTCATTTGTGCTTTACTGCTTACTGTGACTGGTGACTGAAAACTGAATTACCAATGAACCATAAAATATTTAATCTTGGCTTTTTCTGGTATTTGTATGGCATCTATGGTTGCGTCCATATTAAACCTTAAACTACTTGGTAGTTCTTTTTTGTCAATACTAAAAGCGGTGTTTATTTCATTAATTGAAATTTTAACTGTATTTATAAGATTATCAATTTTTGAAATTCTGTAATTATCCTTAATATCCTTAAAAGTACTAAGTATTGAAATGTCTTTTTCAGTTCTATAGCGTTCGTCATTAATACGTACATTTGAAATTACAGATGTAGAATCTAGTGCTTCTTTAGGATACAGGTCTAAAAGCTTCTTGCCACTTTTGTCAAATATTTCAATAACATTTATAGAACCAGCAAATTCATCACCAGAAACATATCTTACGATTGAATCATTTTTAAAAATGGTGTCTAATTCTCTAACTGTTGTAGAGTCCGTTAGCAATCCTATATTATACTTTTTTACTAAAAAAGGATCCACTGGTTTGTCATTAGAACAGCTTGTAATAAGTAAGGTTATAATTAAAATTATAAAAATTGATTTCTTCATTTATTTAAATTTTTCAAAAGCTTATGATTTTGTTATTCAATTATTTGGTTAGATAATGGTCATTATTAGCCAAATGCCCATTATGGGCTTTCGTGTTTTAGATTTAGGGTTAGTTATTTTAGCATTTTGGTTAGGATTCCTAATACACTTCTAATTACTGTTGGGCTAGAAAGTACTTTTACAATTGGGTTTTGTCTTGTGCTTCGTCTTCTGCTAGAACTTGCTTTGTGTTTGCTTTCGGCTTTTTTTAGCGCTTCTTTTTCTTCTTCCGCTTTACGTTTTGCTTCTTCCGCTTCAGCTTGCTTTATTTTTTCGTTTAGCATTTCATATGCACTTTCTCTATCAATCTCTTTATTATATTTTTTGGCTAATTGAGATTGAGCGAGCAAGCTGCTAAGTTCAGATTCTGTTAATATATCCATGCGACTCATAGGTGCACGCATCATTGTAGCTGCTAGAGGAGTTGGTTTTCCCTTTTCGTCTAAAGCGGATACTAAAGCTTCACCAATTCCTAAGGAAGTCAGCACATCTGCAGTATCATAATATTCTGTGTCTGGATAGTTTTGTGCCGTAAGTTTTATCGCTTTTCGGTCTTTTGCGGTAAACGCACGTAAAGCATGTTGAACTTTTAATCCTAATTGTCCAAGCACAGCTTCAGGAACATCAGTAGGATTTTGAGTTACAAAATACAAGCCAACCCCTTTACTACGGATAAGTTTTACAATACTTTCAATTTGGTTTAATAACGCATCAGAAGCTTCATTAAAAATCAAATGTGCTTCATCTATAAACATTATAAGTTCTGGTCTTCCGCTGTCGCCTTGCTCTGGGAAGGTTGAGTAAATTTCAGCCAACAAGCTTAACATAAACGTAGAAAATAGTTTAGGCTTGTCTTGAATATCCGTAAGTCTTATTATGTTTATATAGCCACGACCATTCTCGTCAATACGCAATAAGTCTTGTGTGTCAAAAGAGGTTTCCCCAAAGAATAAATCACCACCTTGCTGTTCAATTTCAATAATTTTTCTCAGAATAGCTCCTGTAGAAGCTGTTGAAATTCTACCATAAGCTTCCTGAAATTCTTCTTTACCTTCATTAGTAGCATATTGTAAAATCTTCTTAAAGTCTTTTAGGTCTAAAAGCGGTAGTTTATTGTCATCACAATATTTAAAAATTACAGAAATGATTCCGGCTTGTGTTTCGGTAACACCTAGTATTCTCGAGATTAGAACAGGGCCAAACTCACTAATCGTTGCCCTAAGTCTAACACCATCTTGCTCAGATAGAGTTAAAATCTCAACAGGAAAAGATTTAGGATCAAACGGAAGTCCTATTTTTTCATGACGTTCATCAATTTTGGCATGTCCTGGACTTGGTTTTGCCAAACCACTTAAATCTCCTTTAATGTCCATCAGTAAAACAGGAACACCTTTTTCAGAAAGGTTTTCAGCCAACACCTGAAGTGTTTTTGTTTTTCCTGTTCCTGTGGCTCCGGCAATAAGACCGTGTCGGTTCATTGTTTTTAGAGGCACATTAACAAAAGCATTAGTTTTGGTTTCTCCATCTAACATTGCAGCTCCTAGGGTAATATAATCTCCTTTAAAAGTGTTGCCTGTATTAATGTCTTGTATGAATTTTTCAGAATTGCTCATTGATCAGAAAATTTGCATAAAAATAGTGTAATTTTAATCAAGTATAAAATAGAAATAACCGCAAGTATATTTGCTGCAATTGGCATTTTGCCCTTTGGTAATACACAAATAGTACAGAGTTATTGGTATATTTGCGCACTATGACAAGACGAGAAAAACAACAATTGATAGATCAAGGGCATTTATTGCCATTAATGGAAGAGTTTTATACCATTCAAGGTGAAGGTTATCATAAAGGAACCGCAGCGTACTTTGTTAGGATTGGTGGTTGCGATGTTGGTTGTCATTGGTGTGATGTAAAAGAGAGTTGGTTGCCAGAACTGCATCCTGCAACTGAGACAACAAAAATTGTTGAAAACGCTGT
>JASBSA010000085.1 GCA_030149175.1 Winogradskyella sp.
GTCTGTGCCCCTATAACCTCTGCGTCTCGGTCGCTCAAGGTAAACTCTACAAAACCGTCCAAATCATCATCACATTCCTCTAAGGCTATTGGTGCGTTTGCTACCGGATTGCCCAATACCTCTAAATCTAAGGTGGTGACAGCATAGCATTCATTATTAGTATTATCCTCTAAACGTGCGTAGACAATCTGGTTATTTGGCGTGACATTATTATAAGGTGATACCAAAGGAGATACATCGTTATCTGCATCTGCTTGGGTTAAATGGTAAGTAACGGTTACATCATCAGGATTATTTGTTCCTATTACCTCAATATCTCTGTCTGTCAGTGTAAATGTCCCTATGCCATCAATTATATCTCCATCGCAAACTTGTATTGGACTAATTACATTACCTATAGTAAGGTTAGTAAACAACAACTGAAATGAAGTAGTTGCGAAACACTCTTGAGAAACATCGGCTATACGAACCCATATAGTTTGTGGATTAGAAACGTTAGTGTAATTTGTCGGTAAAGCATCAATATTGTCGATAGCATCTTGCTCAGTAAGATGGTATGTAATTATAAAATCATTAGGGTCTTGACTTCCTAAAACGTTGTCGTCATTTTCTGACAAATCAAATTCAGCTATTCCATCTGCATCACAAATAGATAAATCTATTGCTGTATTAGCAATAGGGCTTGGTTTAAACTCTACTAATATGCTATCTGAAGTCTCGCATCCAGGTGCAAAGACCACATTAACAAAATAATACCCTTCATTAGTTATGTCAATCGTGGAACCTGTCTCGCCGTTAATAATAGTGGCATCATTTAAGTCATCAGAATCTGGAGAATAATACCATGTATGCGTTGCCGTTGGTGCTTCAGTGTCTAGTGTTATAGAATTACCGCCACACTCTGCAGTACCAGCAGCAATTGTTATATCGTCTCCTAACTCACCACCAAGATTAAAACTGCCTGCCTCTAAAAATATGGCCGAATCCCAAATAGAGTCACCTTCATCGGCAACAACAAGTTTAATCTCATATGTTGTATTTGGGATGACAGCAGCAGTTGCTGTTAAAACAACTGTTCTTCCCCCATAATTTGTATCACCCAATTCATACCCTTCGAAAAAGGCTGGATTATCAGTACATGTACCTGAATTATTGATGTTGGTTACGCTTACTGGTGTGCCATCAGGCAAGACCGCCAGATTAGTATACGCTGTTGTTCCTACTTCACGTAAAAGAAAAGCAAAGGCATCAGCAAAACTACACTCGGTACTACCGTCATATTCCTCAGAGAACATAATGTAACGAAAACTTATTGTATTTGCTGTGGGAACGAAATTGAACTTAACGTATGTTGCGTCATTAGAATCAAAAGTTGGATCTGATGGCAAGAACAAAGCCTCTAGTTCAGCATCTCCAGCTAAACCTAAGTTTGTTGATGCTGTTGTTCCTGGGCCATCATCTTGATTACCTCCTTCATATGCCCTACCTGTAGAAAGGACGATTCCTTCTTCAAACGGAAAATTAACGGCTCCGCCTCTTGTAAAATAACCATAGCTTTTGGTTTGGAGAGCATTAGGTGCGCCGCTGACTTGCACCTCAAAATTATCAACACCTGAGCATCCTCCTGAAACCAAAACATTTTCAACTAACTCTTCCAAGCTAAATGAAGATTCTGGGTATGCTGTACTATTTATAGTAACGATAGGCTCTAGAACATTAACAAAAAATGTTATACTTTCTTGACAACCTATTGGATTATCATCTTGCACTGTTAATGTCACTAAATATGTTCCCGATGTGTTGTATGTATTAGACACATTTGTTCCTGTTGCTGTATTACCATCACCAAAATTCCACGAATAGGTGGCATTTGTTCCGTCTACCGAAAAAGTTGCACCTCCAACAAAATCAACAGTTCCACCTGGTAAAATTTCAACAACATTAGGTGAGGTTTCAACAGGCGTGGTACTTACTACTTCTGGCGTAATAGTTTGACAAGATACTGCACAAGTAATATCCGCTTCCCAACCTGTTGTGTTCCCTGAACCATTAGAGGTAAATGTAATTGTTAAACATCCTGAGGTATTGGCATCCGAGGCTATTATAGTGCCAGGAGACGCCACGCCAGAATATGTTCCTAAAACAGCTGCTGTTGTATCATCACCATCATAAATTGTTAAAACATCTGCGTTTAGCTGTGTGCTAAAATCCACAAAATCTAATATAATAAATTCATCTGCATTAGGTGGACAAATTGTAGTTGTGAAATTTTCATTATTTCCATAGGGTCCAAACTCACCACCAGAGTCAAAGAATTTATCTGGTTCACACCGAGTAAACGTTCCATCTTGCATCGAGAGGTCTTGAGAAAACCCGAGTGCTGAAATAATCAGAGCAGTTACAAATAATATCTTTTTCATAGTTAGTCAAGATTCATCTAAAAACACGCAAAAATGACATTAAAACCAACAACTAAAAGCGTATTTTTATAAATGAGGACGAAATTTAATCAAATAAAATGAATTGACTTAAGAAATTAGTCACAAAACAATATATCTAGGATTAACGTTTAATGGCTATATTTCATATTTTTGCACAAAAAACGATGCCTAAAACAAAAATAACAATAGTTTCTACCTCTAATGAAGCCATATTAAAATTTGAAGCTGACCGGTTTTTAACAAATCATAATAGTTTTGAATTTAATAACATAGATGATGCAAAAGACTCACCTTTAGCGCAGCAATTATTCTACTTACCGTTTGTGAAGAAAGTATATATCGCTTCAAACTTTATTGCTATTGAGCGTTATAATATAGTAGAATGGACAGATGTACAAGACGAAGTTGCTAAGCAGATTGAAGATTACCTATCTAATGATGGGATAATTGTTACTGAAAATGCGGTAAAACCAAAAGCTGCGGTTACTGTTTATGCAGAGAGTACTCCCAACCCAAGTGTACTGAAATTTGTATGTAATAAAGTTCTAGTCCCAAACGTCTACGAGTTTACTTCGATTGAAGAGGCTAAGCCATCTCCATTAGCGACTGCGTTATTCCAATTCCCTTTTGTGAAAAATGTTTTTATGGAAAAAAACTTTATTTCCATTACCAAGTTTGACATCATAGAATGGGAAGAGATTACACTACAACTCAGGGAATTTATAAAATCTTATGTTGAAGAAGGCAAAACCATTCTTAATGATGATGCACCAAAACAACTTAATAAAACCGAAGAGGCTATTGAACAAAAATTTGAAGCTCTAGATGATACTTCCAAAAGCATTGTAAATATTCTTGAAGAATATGTTAAACCTGCTGTAGCGAGTGATGGTGGCAATATAGAATTTAGATCCTACGATGAACAAACAAAGAAAGTTGAAGTTTTGTTACAAGGCGCATGTAGTGGTTGTCCTTCATCTACTTTTACGTTGAAGAATGGTATCGAAAACATGCTGAGAGATATGTTGAATGACACTTCTATAAGTGTTGATGCTATAAATGGCTAAAATTCCTTAACTTTATGTGACTTTTTAGATAAAAACGTTTCTAATAAGTGTTAACCTTAAAAATTAAGTTATTATGTCAGTATTGAAAGTTATTGAAGTATTATCAAATTCAGATAAAAGTTGGGAAGATGCCACTAGAAAAGCCGTGAAAGAAGCATCTAAAACTGTTAAGAATATTCGTTCGGTTTATGTACAAGATCAAAGTGCCATCGTAAAAGGCGATGACGTTACCGAATTTAGAGTTAATTTAAAGTTGACATTCGAAGTTAAATAACTGTATAACAAAGTCCTAAATTTACTCGGTTTTCCACCGAGTTTTTTATTCAATAAAATTAATTAATCAACATGGAGACACAAAAATGGATAGATAAAGGTTATGACTTAATTGTTGAGTTTGCACCAAAAGTTTTAGCTGCAATTCTTATATGGATTATTGGTAGCTGGATAATTAAAATGGTGATGAAAGGCATTAAAAAAGGCATGACCAAAGCAAACTATGATGACAGTTTAAAAAAGTTTTTGCTCAACCTTATTAGCTGGATTTTTAAAATTGTATTAATTCTTGTTGTACTAGGCACAGTAGGTGTAGAAACCACATCATTTGCTGCAGTATTAGCAGCTGCAGGTTTAGCTGTTGGTATGGCTCTGCAAGGATCTCTTGGTAATTTTGCAGGCGGTGTTTTAATAATGATTTTTAAACCTTTTAAGATTGGTGATCTTATTGAAGCGCAAGGCGAAATCGGAGTTGTAAAAGAAATAGAGATCTTCACCACAAAGCTTACAGGTCTTTCTAACAAGGAAATTATTATCCCTAATGGGTCTTTATCTAACGGTAATATCGTTAATTACACTACTGAAGGCACTAGACGTGTTGATTTAGTATTTGGTGTTAGCTATGATGCTGACATAAAGCAAACTAAAGATGTTTTAATGAGTGTATTGAACTCTCATCCTTCCATTTTAAAAGACCCTGCGCCAGCGGTTACTGTTTTAGAATTGGCTGACAGTTCTGTCAATTTTGCTGTAAGACCTTGGTGTAAAACAGAACACTACTGGGATGTATATTTTGATGTTACTGAAAATGCTAAAGAAGCCTTAGATGCAGCTGGTATAGAAATACCATACCCTCATACTGTGGAAATACAAAAGAAGGGTTAGACTTTCTTTTTAATCGCAACAAAGTCCTTTAAATAATAAGGCTCAAAATAGGCGACATCTTCGATGTCGCTTTTTTTATACTTTAAATCAGATAATAATCCCATTTCGTTTGCCGATGGCAATTTACTTTCTATAAAAAAAGCGTTTGGATGCTTAACAAGTTGTTGTGTTTTAGTTACACCGCTTCCTATGAAATAGACTTTATTTTCTTTCAGTAATTCGGTATAACTATCTTCAGTTAATACTTCGGCTTTAACGTTTCTAATTATGTTGTGATTAGAATTAAAAATGGCCGAATACACTTCCATACGGCGAGCATCTAGCATAGGTATAATCATACCTTCTTCGATTTTTACCTGTTGTGAAAGGCTTTCTAAAGTAGACACTGATATCAATGGCTTATTTAAAGCATAACAAAGACCCTTAGCAGAAGACACACCAATACGAAGGCCAGTATATGAACCAGGCCCTTTACTAACAGCTACAGCATCAATTTCGGAAGCATTTATATTGGCTGCTTCAAATGCTTCTTTGATAAATACGTGCAAGGTTTCTGCATGAGAATAGCCCGCACTATTGTCTTCCTTTAAAACTAAAGTCTCTCCATCCTTAGATAGAGAGACTGAACAATTAGTTGTGGCTGTTTCTATATTGAGTATAAGAGCCATTAATATGCCGAATTATGTTTTACTCCTCTTTTTTGTCTTCTGAGGCTACTTCTTTTTTATTTTTTTGCTCAATGAGGTCACCTGGTTTTAATGTTTTTGAAACCATATTGTAAGGGCCTGTTATGATTTTGTCATCTTTAGATAAACCTGAAGTAATCTCGATATTAGAATCATCTTGAATACCGGTCTTTACAACTCTTAACTTGGCTTTACCGTTATCGTCTATAAATACACACTCAAACTTTTCTTCCTCTTTTTGAATCTCATCGTCTTCGGCCTCTACTTTTGCACTATAAGGCTTTTTAGTTGAGCTAGTATCAGTCTTAATTACGATGGCGCTTATAGGTACTGCAATAGCATCCTTTCTGGTTTGTGTAATAATGTCTACAGTGGCTGTCATGCCAGGTCTAAAAGGAGAATACGTTTCAGGCTTACCTTCTGTTAAATCTTTGTAAGACTCTTCAAGAATCCTAACCTTAACTTTAAAATTAGTTACTTGATCTGCTGTTAAATTTCCAGCAGCAGAATTAGCAATTTCTGTAACAATACCTTTAAATTCTTTTTTTAAGTAAGCATCAACCTCTACTATTGTTGAATCACCAATACTTACCTTAACAATATCATTCTCATTTACATCTACTTCAACCTCCATATTATTGAGGTTTGCCACTCTTAAAATCTCAGTACCTGCCATTTGTTGCGTCCCAACAACACGCTCACCAAGCTCTACATTAAGCATGGAAATTGTACCGCTCATTGGCGCATAGATTGTTGTTCTGGTAAGGTTATCTTTAGCTTCGTTAACAGATGCTGCCGCACTCTGCACGCTATAGTATGCTGAACTTCTACCTGCAACTGCAGTTTCGTAATTAGCAATGGCTCTGTCCCAATCGGCCTTAGAAATTACTCCTTTCTCAAACAATAATTTATTTCTTTCATAGTCAGCTTTGGCTTGTTTTAAAGTCGCTTCGGCTTGCTCTAAGTTTGCTCTAACATTTTGGTAAGTTGCTTGGCTTCTATTTACGGCAGACTGAATTAAATCAGGATTTACTCTCACCAATAGATCTCCTTTTTTTACTTCTTGACCTTCCTTAAAAGGCAACTCTAAAATTTCACCAGACACTTCTGATGAAATTTTCACTTCTACTTCTGGTTGAATTTTACCAGTAGCAGAAACAGTTTCAACAATATCTTTTAGAGTAACTTCTTTTACTATAACTTCTTTGAAATTTCCTTTTTTACCAAACCAGCCCATTGATTTTCCTGCCACAAGTAACAGTAGTATTGCAACAAATACACCAATGATAATTTTTACAGTTTTACTCATTTTAAATTAATTTAAGTCGGTTATTGGAAGCCCAAAATAGAATTCTAATATTTTAAGTCTAAAGATATAATCGTATTTTGTTCTTACCACATCAGATTGTGCATTTTCGTAAGCTGCTCTAGATTGATTAAAATCAAACGAATTAGATAATCCTACGTCGTAACGTTCCTTAGCATACTCAAAAGCTAAGCGACGAGCTTCTTCTGTTTTTAAAGCCGCTTCGTAAGACTTTTTAGAATTTTTAGCATCGTTATATGCTTGATATACCGTAGACTCTAAATCTAATTCGGTTTGTTCTAATTGAAATTTTTGTCGCTCTATAGCTACTTTACTTCTCTGCACATTATTTCTTACGCTAAAGCCATTAAAAACTGGGATTCTAAGTTGAAGTCCAAGTGAAGTACCATCAAAAATATATAACTGATCTATGAAAGGGATATCCTCACCTGTAAATGGATTGGTCTGAGAACTTGCCCAACGCGTATTGTACTGCACAAAACCAGATAACGTTGGAAGATAACCTGCTCTCGTTATTTCTAAATCTTTTTCTGCAACCTCTAAATTAGCTTTAGCTATCAAAACATTATTAACTTCTTCCTTTGCTTTTTCAGCAATTTCTGAAGGTGTTCTGTCTAAAATATCAGCCGCAACCAAACCATAGTCTACTTCTACGATATCAAAATTTAGGTAATCTTTTAGTTGTAGTGTTTGTGCCAGACCCAATTTTGAAATGAACAGTGTGTTTTCAGCATTGATAATTTGTTGCTCTTGTGTGGCGTTTGTAGCTTGTATCTCTAACAAATCTCCTTGAGGTAATACACCAGCATCTACTAAATCTTGAGTGTTTTTAATATTTTCTTTTGTTACCTCGTTTTGAGCTTTTAAAACACGTAACTGCTCTCTGTTTGCTAAGATTTGCAAAAAGGAATTTGCTACCATAAGCGATATATCATCCTTCATTCTATCTAAACCATACTGAGATGCCATTTGATTAAGCTTTGCTCTTTGTAAGGTTTTCCAATTAGCTAATCCGTTAAAAATATTGATTCCTGAACTAATGGAGCCGTTAGCAGACTCAAAGGTGTTGTTTTCAAACTGGTTTGTGGCCGGATTAATGTTGGCACCTGTATTTTGTCCGAAGCTACCATTAGCATTAAGCGATGGCAAGAAATTACCAATTGCATCTTTTTTTGCTATGTCGGCTAAATCTGTATCTAACTCACTTTGTTTTATAGAAATATTGTTCTCTAATGCATAATTAACACATTCTAAAAGCGTCCACTTTTTATCCTGTGCATTGGCAAAAGCTACAAAAAGCGTCAGTATTACTATGATTGATTTTTTCATCTGTTGTTTTATTGATTTTTTATAGACAGATGGAATTTGTCATTAATTTTCTTAAAATATATCGAAAATTATCTTGACTAATTTCACAATGCCTATATGTCTATATAAATTCTAAAGTGTTACAAAAAATGTTAAAATTATTGTTGGGCATATTTTGGCATTCCTTGCACCTGATTCCAAACTTTAATCTTATCGTCCTTAGTTATGCCGCTTTTAACCTCCACAAAAATACCATCACTAATTCCTAATTGCAGAGGTTTTTTCTTAAACTCTTGGTCACCAACTTCAACCTCTACGTATGGCTCTTTTGTGTCTTTATCATATTGCACTAAAGCTTCCTTTATTGCAAGGACATTCTCAGCCTTTTCTAAAATGATTGAAGCATTTGCACTTAAACCTGCTCTTATAAATGTTGAATCTACCGTCTTAAGGCTACCTTTAATTTCAAACTGAATAGCACCATTTTCTGCTACGCCCTTTGGAGCAATGTAATCTAAAACTGCGTCAAACTTTTCGTTTTCAATGGCACCCACGGTAATTTCTAGAGGTAGACCTTCTTTAATCTTTCCTACTTCACTTTCATCTACCTTACCTTCAAAAATCATTTTGGTAACATCAGCTAATGAAGCAATTGATGTTCCTTCATTAAAATTATTAGCCTCAATAACTTGGTTACCAGCTTTTACAGGCACATCTAGCACCATGCCAGAAACTGTTGCTCTTACTTGTGTTTGCGCTATATTACCTAAACCAGATGTTGTTCCTGTTTTTATAATGTCATAATTTTGACGCGATTGGGTAACATTAATTCTTGCTTGCTCTACTTGTTGTTTGGCTTGCAAGTATGTGTTATTTACTTGATCGAAGTCATTTGCAGAGATTACTCCCTTATCAAATAGGGCTTTTTGGCGATCGTATATAGCTTTTTGCGTTTTATAGTTAATTTCGGCAGTTTGCAAAGCTGTTTGGTTAGATGCTATATTATTCTTAGCACTTGTTAAATTTGAAACGTTCGGTATCACTCTAATTTGAGCAATTAAATCTCCTTGTTTAACATATTCACCAGCTTCTACAAAGACCTCATCTACTACACCAGAGATATTAGGCTTTATTAATACCTCTTCTTTTGGAACTATGCTACCTGTTGCTACGGTTTTAACTACAATAGTTTGCTCTGTTGGACTTTCTGAAGTGTACGTTATTGGGTCTTCTTGATTTTTTGACCATAGGTAAAAAAGTGACACCCCAAATACTACTACTATTAAAATTAATACGATGACGGTTGTTGTTCTTTTCATCTTTGATTGATATATAATTTATCGATAAACTTTTTTTATTCTATTCTTAATGCATCTACTGGTTTCATTTTTGTTGCTCTGTTAGCGGGAATTAATCCTGCTAAAAGACCTGAAACTACCAGTATGATAAGTGCGGTGAATACAACCTGCATACCCACACTTGGATTAGCAAAATTTTCTACCGTACCTGCCTGATCCAATATGTAATTTAAAACCCATATTACCAAGGCTGCAAAGGACACTCCTAACATGCCTGATAAAATGGTAAGCACCAAACTTTCTTGAAGAATTTGACCTTTAATCATCCATGGTGTTGCACCTAAAGCACGCCTTACTCCAATCTCTTTTGTACGCTCTTTAACTACAATTAACATGATATTGTTAATACCAATAATACCAGACATTAATACCAATGCTCCTACAAAGTAACCCACTATCGTTAATATTGAAAACAGACCGCTTATTCTACCAAACTGTTCGGATAAATCGAAATGACCAATCGCACGATCATCCTCTGGGTGTACTTTATGCCTATATTTCATTAAATTAAAAATCTGTTGCTTAATTGAAGTTATTGGCACATCGTCTACAGCTGTTATGGCCATCCAACCTACATTTTCACCTCTATTAAAGGCTTGCGAAAAAGTTGTAAACGGTATGTAAATAGTACTAGCGTCTTGTTCATCATCTCCTTGGCTATTGCTCATTTTAAATGTACCAACAACCTTGAAATTAACGCCGTTAATTTTAATATAGGTTCCTAATATTTCTTCACCTTTATCATACAGTCCTTTTACAACGCCTGTTCCGATGACGCATATTTTTCTTTTTGAATTAATATCGGAGTAACTTAAAAAACGACCTTGGAGGATATCCATAGGTTGTTGCTTTATGTACTCTGGATAGTCTCCATAGATTTCAAAAGCACCTGTTTTTGTTCCTCTGATTACATTATTGGCTCCTCTAAATCCTCCTAATTGATTTCTTGGTGAGACATACTTAAGGTTAGGAATTTCTGATTTTATAGCTTCGACGTCGTCTAGCTTATAATTAAAATATCGTCCTTTGGGAAGTCCTTTATAGGGCTTTGAAGTGCCTTGAGTCCACATAAACATAGAGTTTGTTGCAAAATCACCAAAATCTGCAGTCACACCATTTTTAAGTCCATTGGTTAAGGCTAAGAGCAGTACTAAAATTGTGATTCCCCAAAATACACCAAACGCAGTTAAGATAGTTCTAAACTTATTTGCATTTAATGCTTCTAATATTTCGTTCCAACGGTCTCTGTTAAACATATTATTCGTCTCTTAATGCAACTATGGGTTTAATCTTTGCGGCTCTGTAAGCAGGTATAAATCCAGCGAAAGCTCCAGCAATTACTAATATAAACACAGTTGTTAAAGCTATATTGAAATCTACCTGTGGATATTTAATAAAATCGCTATCTATTTGTGGACCAACTAATTCCAGTAAGCCTAACCCAAAAATCAATCCGAATAAACCTGCAAAAATAGTCACAAATACAGCTTCTTGTAAAATCATTCCAACTATAGACATTGGTAATGCGCCTAAGGCTTTTCTTATACCAATCTCTTTTGTACGCTCTTTTACTATTATCAGCATAATATTACCTACACCAACAATACCGGCTATAATTGTTCCTATACCCACAAACCAAAATACCGCTTGTATAGTCGCTATGAGGGAATATATTTTTTGAGCTTCTTCTAAGGTATTGTTTACACGAACTGCGCTCTGATCGTCTGGCGCTACAGTATGAAGTTCTTTTATTTGTGTTTCTATACCTTGGGCAATTGCAGTAGACTGTGCTACAGCTTCATCAAAATTATCTGCCATTTTAACCGTAAACGACATATTTCTGATATTGTCTCCTGCATTAAAAACTTGTTGCGCTGTAGTGACAGGTATATATACCTGACTTTCCTCTCTATCACCTCCTGGATCATAAAAGACTCCAACCACTTTAAAGTTTACTCCAAAAATTTGAATGTTTTTGTCAATAGGATCTTCTTCTTTGAATAAATCCTTTTTCATTTTATTGCCGATAACAGCTACTTTCTTCTTATCGTCTAAATCTAATTGGCTAACAAAACGTCCATAACCTATATCTGCATTCTCAATAAACTGATTATCAGGTAAGGTTCCTCTAATTCTGTAATTTCCAGATTCATTTTTGTAGGTTACTGTACCTCCCCAAATCATGTAATCCTTACTTCGATACTCAAAATAGTCGTCATATTTTCGTTCTACAGATTCGAAGCTTGAATTCTTAAGTTGAACATATCTACCAGGATTTAGCCCTTTATAGCCTTTTGTTGTTACTCCTGTCCAAACAGAAATTCTATTGGTTGCATCTTGTTCGAACTGTGATTTTACACCATTTTCAATGCCTTTACTAAAACCTAAAAGAATGACTAGAATAAAAATTCCTGATGCAACCGAAAGCCCAGTTAAGAATGTACGAAGTTTGTTTTTTCGTAAAGTTTCAAATATTTCTTGCCAGCGTTCTAAATCAAACATTTGCTGAAGCTCTTACTTGTTCTACTTTGCTATCATCTATGATAACACCATCTTTAAGGTTAACGATGCGCTTGGTCATCTGTGCAATATCATGTTCGTGTGTTACTACCAAAATTGTCTTTCCTTCATCATTAATCCCCTGAATAAGATCCATTACTTCATAAGACGTTTTAGTATCTAGTGCTCCTGTAGGCTCATCTGCTAAAAGCACTTTTGGCTCGCTTGCTAATGCTCTTGCAATGGCAACTCTTTGTTTTTGACCACCAGACAACTCACTTGGCAAATGATGAGACCATTCTGCCAAACCCACTTTCTCTAAGTAGTGCATTGCCTTTTCTGTGCGCTCTTTTCGTTTTACTCCTTTGTAATACAATGGCATAGAAACGTTATCTAAAGCACTCTTATAATTTATAAGGTTAAATGATTGAAAAATGAATCCTAGAAACTCATTTCTGTATTTGGCCGCAATCTTTTCGTTAAGATTTTTTATTGGCACTCCATCAAGAATATATTCTCCTTTATCAGCTTCATCTAACATCCCAAGAATATTCAACAAGGTAGATTTACCAGATCCTGAGGAACCCATTATGGATACAAGCTCACCTTCTTTTACATCAAAATTAATTCCTTTTAAAACGTGAAGCGAATTGCTTCCCATATGGTAAGATTTATGCAAACCTTTAATTTGAATCATAGTTGGCCAATTAAAACATGCAAGTTTAAGAAAATCTAGGTGGCTTTTGTGCCAACAAATTGTTAAGACTTACTTTTAAACACTATGATTTAGACTATTATACTTGTAGTTTGTTACAGTGAATTGTCTATATTTTTGTCTTTTTAGATTTATTAAAGGTTCTATATACATAAAAGCCAATAACTGCAACTAATATATACGGTACTGCCATCAAAAACATAATACCATCATTAATACCTTCTGCTGCCGATTGGTCATCACCACTCTCCAATACTGCCCTACACATTGCACATTGCGCGTTTACACTAAGGAAAGCGTAAAAAGTAAAAAATAAAAAAAGTAGTTTTCGTTTCATTCTTTAAACATAATAAGGTGAAATCATGAAATATACTATGACACCTGTAATAGCAACGTATAGCCACATAGGAAATGTTATTTTAGCTATTTTCTTATGACGCTCAATATTATTGGTTATAGCCCTTACGTACGTAATTAATACAAAAGGAATAATAACAACTGAAAGTAGAATGTGAGTTAAGAGTATAAAGTAGTATATATATTTCACAGCTCCTTCCCCACCAAATTTTGTTGAATCGCTGGTCATATGGTATGCTACATACATTACAAGAAACATAACGGATAATGTAATCGCAAACTTCATTAAATTTTCATGTAATTTTCTGTTTTTGTTTTTTATCGCAATAACAGCAATAACTAAAACTACCGCTGTTAGTCCGTTAATACCAGCGTAAATCGGAGGAAGCATGGTTAGTGGCTCTACATCGAAACCAAGCTCTCTAAGATTAATACCAAAAAGTGCCGCCACTGCAACGGGAATTATTATTGATAAAGCGACAATCCACTTATTATATTTTTTTTCTTTTTCTAAATCAACGGTACTCATATTATTCTTTCAATAGTTTAGCAATATCTTCTTTTAAAATAGTGATTTCTTGTGGAATACCTTCATCGTCAACACCTTCTGATTCTGAAATTAAGCCGTTGTAAAAAATCAAAGGGTTTCCAAAGTTATCTCTTCTTGAGCGAATAAAGCCTTCTTTATCTATTAAGGCAAAGTTACCTGAATGTTCAAACCCTCCTTCTACACTTTCATCTTTAGCCGTGTATAAATTGAAACCTTCGTTAGCTAGCTTATAAATAGATTCTTCTTCACCAGTCATTAGATGCCAGTTTGGGTTTGTAATACCGTAAGCTTCAGCATAGGCTTTTAAAACTTCAGGTGTATCTACTTCGGGATTAATTGTAAATGAAGCTACGCCAAAGTTTTCAAAATCTTTGAAATGATTTTGAACATTTACCAGATTACGATTCATTATTGGGCATATGGTTGGACATGTGGTAAAAAAGAATTCTACAACATAGACCTTACCTAAATAATCTTCATTAGTAATGGTATTTTCATTCTGGTCTGTAAAACTAAACTCAGGGATTTTTTTTGGCTCGTCGCCAATTTTTAGGTAAGCCAAGTCGCTTTTAGATCCTTTTGCATTTTTAGAAACATCTTCACTACGGCTTTCGTCTCTGGTAATATCGTCATTACTGATTCTGTTTACAATCTTTGGAATAAATATAATTCCAAAAACTAAAATGATAAAAGCAATTCCTACATATGAATAGTTAGTTTTTTTACTCATTGGTTTGTTTTAAATCTTTACTTCTTCTTTGACTAGAGTCGTCAAAATCACCCTTACGTTTATCTCTGTATTCTTTAAACAGCACACGCATATCTTCAGCAGCCATTTTATTTTTTAACTCTGCCACTTCTACACAGTCATAGCTATACAAACTATAAAGTGGTTTATTATCTTCAATCTCTTTTTCCGTTCTATCATCTAATCGTCCTCTTTGGTTTAAATCTCTATCAACAATAAAAACCATACTAGTAGACAAATTCTCATCGAGATCTTCTTCTGACTTTAGGCTGTTGAACATGTTTTTAATTTCTGAGTCTTGGACATAGACAAGATGCCAAAAACGCAAATCTTCATAAGACTTGATTTCTTTTAATAACTCCTCAGCTTCAGCTTTAGCACTATGAGGCAATAGCATAACTACTTGAAACGTTTTAAACCCTTTACTTCTATCGTAAACCAATTCTTTTAAATTAAAAGCTGCAGTGGAGTTTTCCATTGGTTTTTTCCCTAGAAAAGAGAGAATTGTGATATGGCCTTTTAACTGTATATTGTCTTCATTTTGGGGTAATTCCAAAACAGTTTCTTTAACTATATCCAAAGGATTATAATTATCCTTAGATAGTAGCATCACAAGTATAAATGCCACTGGAAGGAAGAATAATATACTTAAGACAATGTTACGTTTTTTGTTGCTCAATTCCATAATGCAAAAATAAAAAAGGTGGTTTAGAAAAACCACCTTTAAATATCATTTAACTCAATATTTTGAATTTAAAAATCTCTTTTTATTAATGCGTCGTCTGCATTGTAAACTTCAAACACATAGCCACCTTCTTGTAATAAGATAAATATTAAGTAGCATATTAAGAATACACCTGTCCATACTACCATACGTCTAAGTGACTTTACTTCATCTCTCATGTGCATAAAGTCCCATGTGATATAATAAGCTTTTACTATGGTTAGAAGGATGAATATTAAGTTTAAAGGTTTCATATAAACAAATGGTGATAAAATAATATTACCAATTGTTGCGAAGAAGCCTCCTTCTAATGGACTAATCCATGTATGCATTAACATATCTGGCTTGTAAATACCAAGAATAACTTCTATCGCAGTTACAAATGTTAGGAATGCTAGTACACCCCAAATTTTTTGTGTGTTAGATTTAAATTTCCAACGTCCCCTAAATATCTCTAATTTATGTTCGTGTGCCATAATTTATTAACTAATTCTATTTTAAACTAAGTAGAAGAATGTAAATACAAATACCCAAACTAAATCTACAAAGTGCCAATAGAGACCAACTTTCTCTACCATTTCGTAGCTTCCTCTTCTTTCGTAGGTACCAAGGATTACATTAAAGAAAATAATGATGTTGATTACTACACCAGAAAATACGTGAAAACCGTGGAACCCTGTGATGAAAAAGAAGAAATCAGCAAAAAGTGATGTTCCGTACTCATTCACTTTTAGGTTAGCACCTTTAACAACTAATTTTCCGTTTTCCTTTATTTGTTTTAGAGACTCTTCTCTAGAAAGTACCGTTTTTTCACCTTCTTCATTTATTATCTGGGTTCTCACTAATATATTTTCATTAGCAGCAAGACCGTTATAAATTTCGTTTACAGAGTAAGGTGGCAATGATTCCTCAGTAACAAACCAAAGACCATTTTTACGCTCGTGTTGTGCTCTAACTCCTGCTTCTGTGACAGCAAATTCATCTATAGAAATTCTTTTGAATTTTTCTTTACCGTCAACAGTTACGTACTCTCCAAACTGTAGGATATTACCTCCATTGGTTTGTACAGCTCCATAATCACCTTGTATGAATGTTGCCCATTCCCAAGCCTGAGACCCAACGAATATTAAACCACCAATGATAGTTAAGAACATGTATAAGGTTACTTTTGCCTTATTCATGTGGTGGCCAGCATCTACAGCCAAAACCATAGTTACAGAAGACATGATAAGGATGAACGTCATAAACGCCACGTAAATCATCGGTAATTCCTGACCATGTAAAAAAGGAACGTGCGTAAATACCTCGTCTGCTATAGGCCACTCTTTTATAAACTTAAATCTAGAAAAGCCATAAGCTGCTAAGAAACCTGAAAATGTCAATGCATCAGAAACGATAAAGAACCACATCATCATCTTACCGTAACTCGCGTTTAGAGGTTTGTTTCCTCCTCCCCAAGTTTTTCCTTCTGTGCCAGTACTTGCTACTGTAGAATCCATAGAAATTATTTAAATTTTAAGATTGGACAAAAATAATCAAATTATGTCTCTAAAAAAATATAAAAACAAAAACAGCACAAGCCAAAGCAGGTCTACGAAATGCCAGAAATTTGCCGCCAGTTCTAATCCCAACATATTATTGGCATTGTACTTTTGTTTAAAATGATTATAAATAACAACAACTATACAAATTAACCCAGCAATAACGTGCAATATGTGTACAACCGCTATCAAATAAATATAAGACATCGTGATGTTGCTGGTTGGTCCAGTAAAATTATATCCTGTTTGAATAATTTGTCTAAAGCCTTCTAACTGACTAAAAATAAAGCCAACTCCCAAAACTAAAGTAACCAACAACCAAACGGTTGTCATTTGTTTATTGTTCTGCTTTAAAGCTTTTTTTGCTAGTATAAACGTTAAGCTGCTTATAATAATAATGGCTACGCTTACGTAAAAAGCAGTTGGTAGATCATAATTACTTAACCAGTCTTTATCTTTTCGCTGTTTAGAACTTACAATAAATGCACTTATTAATGCGGAAAAAGACATAATCAAAGACCCTACTCCAAACCATAGCATCATTTTCTTTGATCTGGCTGTTTTTTCTTGTTGTGTTCCTTCTGTTAAATCCATCTATCTCAAAAATTTATCTGCCACATATATAATCTGTAACATAGTAATATAAAATACACTAGACAACATTAATTGTTTAGCAGTTTTGACAGTTCTTTGTTTAAAAAGTCTAACTGCATAAGCTAACATTACCATACCTAATAAAAAAACCAATATTGCTCCTACAATGGATAGTTTTAAATCTCCTGTAAAGCCAAACACTGGTATTAGAGACACTAAAACCGTCCAAACACTGTACATAATTATCTGTACAGCAGTTCCTTTATCTCTTTTTCCTGTTGGAAGCATAAAAAATCCGCCTTTTTCATAATCTTCATACAAAAACCAACCAATAGACCAAAAATGAGGAAACTGCCAAAAGAATTGTATGGCAAATAATGTCCCTGGCTCAATACCAAACTCACCACGAGCTGCCACCCAACCTAACATAAATGGAATAGCTCCTGGCAACGCTCCAACAAAAACAGACAAAGGTGTTTTAGTTTTCAAAGGTGTGTAAACACTAGTATACAAAAAAATGGAGATTGCTCCCCACATTGCTGTTTTTGGGTTAATGCTATAAAGCGTTACAATACCAAGAATAGTAAACGCTGTAGCAATAATAAATGCAGTATTAACAGACATTCGACCAGCTGGTATAGGCCTGTTCTTTGTTCTATCCATTAAGGCGTCTAAATCTCGCTCAATAATTTGATTATAAGCGTTAGATGCACCTACCATAAAGTAACCGCCAAGTGCCAAAAGTAGAAGCGTTGTGTAATCTATAACAACAGCTCCTAACAGATAACCTGCAAGTGCAGAAAAGACAACGCTAATGGACAATCCCATTTTGGTGATTTCCTTAAAATCTGTTAACGCAGAATTTTTTAATGACGAAGATTTTGTGTTGCTCAATTCTTAATAATTGTCCTATCCTTAGCGAGTGCAAAGATACTTTGAAAAAAAGTTTTCACCAACGCAATAGAACATTTTAATACAGAGGATTTTCTTAAAAATCATTATACCAGTTAAAAAGATCGGTTCTTAGACCTATACTAAACCAAAGGGTATTTGAATCTGTTGTTGTAGAAGTAATTGTTTGTGGATTAAAATCTCTATAAATAATATTTGTAAAGAGTTTTAGATTGGTTTCTGGATTTAACAAATAGCCTGCTTGTAGTTCTGTCATAAAACTATTGGTTTTATTACCTTGACCTATTGTTATATCGGTATCTCCAATACGATTATTTTCATTAGTATAAATGTCTCCTCCGTAAGCAAAACCATCTTCATCTGTATTAAAATCAAACCCTCTCTGGCCGATGATAAACTTTGCATCCGCAAACCAGCGTCTGTAATTATAACGACCAATCAAGACCAATTCTCTAAAATTAGCTCCCCAAAGATGAGCCATTGGCTGATTAAAATGGCCATAGTTTAAGATTTCAGTATTATGGGAATATGTATAAGGACGCACTTGGTTATACTCTGCTTGAAGTAGTAAATTATCTACTTTGAAGGTATTAAAATATTTAGCGCCTAGTTGAAACCCAAATTTATTTTTCCAGCTTTTATTACCTCCTGTAACGTCACTCAAAGAAAATTCATCTAAAATGAACTGACCATAAAGATTCACTTTGTTATTCAATTTGTACTTAGAACTTAACCCTAAAATAGCGTTTCCTGCTCCTTGTCCGGTTTGAAACTCAATAGCTCTAAAGAAAATAATTGGGTTAAGGTAATTAACATCAAAACCTCTACCGTTGGTGTCTGCCCACATCACTGATTCAAACAAGCCAATATTAAGCCTTTTGGAGACATTCCAGCTTAAATAGTGATTTGCCATGTATTTGGTTAGAAAAGCGTCATCTACCACAACTTCTGGTCTAACATCTTTAAGCCACATCCAGGTGCTGGTGTATTTTATCTTCCAAAAACTGGCATTCAACTTTAAGAATGGATATGGGCTTGCTACATCACTTTGAAAAAGCGATCGGTAACCATCTCCTATAAAATTTTTGCCATGTCCAAATTGAATATTTAAAAAATCTGCTGGTGTGTAAGACAAGTAGGCTTCTGCTACAGGATAATCATAAGAATTCTCTTTAAACCCTTTACCTATACCACGACCTGGTATTATGGCTGGGTCTGGCCCAAAAGCCCTTAGACTCTCGGCATAATTGTTAAAATACTCGGCAAATCTACCTTGACTCTCATAGATTGAGGTTGAAAGGTTAAAACGTTTGCCCAATCCTGCTTGAATAAAGATACCTCTAGTGTTGTTCCATGTACCATCATCACCTTCAGTCTCACCACCAAGTTGCAGATCTACTATCGGATCTACGGTAAACCAATAATCCTTACCCTGTACTTCAACCAAGTGCTCATTGTACAATTTTCTGCCAAACCAACTATCGGTTTCTTTAGTTAAACTTTCCTTTTCCGCTTTAATATCATAGTATTTTGAAACATCTGTATAAAGGAAAGGCTTTGCTGCGGTATGACTGTTAGTACCTATAGCATTCATCTCATAATCAAATCGCGCATAATAGGAATGCGTAAAAGGTACATTTAATTGGCTCGTGTATTCCAATTTCTCATAAGGTTTGAGACTTGCATTAACCTTATCATACTCGTCTGATAAAGTGGCGTTTAAACTATCGTCATGGTTTAGATTGACATTATTAGAAGTTCCGCTAACCTCTTTTACAGGTTTTACCAAAGGAATCCCAATACTCAAGCTATATTGAACAAAGGTTGGTTTACCATTATATGTTGCTGGTTTTATTTTAGGCAAAGCATCAAAAACACGTTTACTTTCTTCTTTCAGTTCATCATAAATAGCATCTACGTAAACAATGTTGAATCTACCTTCTTTATTAACCTCAAATAGCACCTGCACATTGCCTTTGTAACTTTCTTCTGAAACAATTTCTGGAACCTTAAAATTATTGTAAATGAAACTATTTAGAGTAAAATTGAAACAAGATTTTAATTGACCTACAGTCAGCGAATCACACTCAATAAAAACAGGTGGCTTTTCATATGTAGAAATGGATTGAGAATTACTTGAAAAAGAGATTAATAAAACAGTAACAAGCCAAATATGCTTCATAAAACAGACCAAATTATTAGTGCTCGAAAGATACTTATTTTTTTTAGTAACCCTAAAACAAAAAACCGCTACCAAATGATAACGGTTTTACTAATTAAACTACTATTACTATGCTCTTAATTTCTAGCTAAAAATTTAATAGGTAAATTATAAATAACACCAACCGGCTTATCTTGTTGATAACCTGGTTTCATACTCGGTATTTTATCAATAACGCGCTTAGCTTCTTTTTCTAGAGCAGGATGCGGGCTTCTGATTTTTATATTTGTAATATTTCCGTTTTTATCTACTGTAAACTGCGTGTCAATTCTTTGCAAGCCAGATATCCCATGATCGCCAGCAATATCTGTGTTAAACTTTTTGCTTACAAGCTTGCTTATTTTATCAGACATACATTTTCTTTTATCCTCATTGGTTTTCTTTTTTTCGCAGCCAGGGTAAACTGGTACTACTTCAACTGCAATAAAATCAACTGGTTCAAGATCAACAGGCTTTTCTATAGTTTTAATAGTATTAGGGTCTATGGGATCTGGACTTGAAATTGGGTCTACTGGGTCAAAAATTTCAGTTTCAATAACTGGTTTGTCATCCTTTACTGGCGTAAATTCATCAGTTAGGGTTTTGCTACGCTTAACTTTAGGTTCTGGCCTTTTCTTTACTGGTTCTACTCTAAAATCTGGTACAACATCGATAGTTGCAATGTCTTGAGGCTCAGAAACGTCAATTTCAACTTTTTTATCTTGAAACTGCATTTCAAACAGCCCATAGGTTGCCAACAAACAAAGAATCAACCCTATTTGGAAATATAGGGTTGAGTTTTTTTGTAAATTTGCATCATGCTTTTGTGATTTCTTTGCCTCATTAGTGCTCTGACCAGCACTACTGAGATTCTTTTTAGAATTTTTCATAATATGTATTATTTAAAATGTTAATATTATGATAAAGTCACAATAAGCATACCAAAAAGAAAATCCCGTCCAATTAATTTTGAACGGGATTTTTATATTAAGATATCTATTTAATCTAATCTTGAACTTGGAACACTATTGGAATTGAGAACGGCATTACAACGGCTTTACCTCTTTGTTTTCCTGGTTTCATTTTAGGTAGCTTAGCTAAAACCTTTTGTGCTTCTTTCTCTAAAGCTGGATGAGGCCCACGTGTTTGAATCGCGGTTACATTTCCATTTTTATCTACCTTGAATCTACAGAAGATTCTCTTCTTTCCAGGAGCTAATCCTAAATCCTGCGCTAATTCGGTATTAAATTTTCTTTGAATGAATTTATTAACCTTTTCATTCATACATTCTTTCTTGGCCGCATTTCCTTTTTCATTTTCACATCCAGGAAAAACAGCTACGTTTTCAATAACATGGAAAGGCACCTCTAAATCCTCTTCTACCTCTTCTACCTCTACTTCTTCAACCTCTACTATTTCGGTTTCCATTTCAGTTTCAGTAGACTCTACTACAGTTTCTTCTACTTCTACCTCATCTTCAACAACCTCAATAACTTCAATTGTTGGTGGTGGAGGTGGAGGTGGTGGAGGTGGAGTAATAATTTGTTCAGTAATTGGCACTTCTTCTTCCAACTCGTCATCTAAATTAAGTGTATCTGCAACAACGGCTTCCTTATCGTAGGTTTTGTAATTAATTGCCAAATATGTAATGGCAAGCATTAACGTTAACCCTACGGCAAAATAAAGTGAGCTGTTTCTGCTTACATCTGATTTTGGATTCTTCTTAGGTTCCATATTATACTTTCTTTTATAGAGTTGCTAATTTAATTAAATAATAAGAAAAAAAGCAAGACTTCTATTTATTTTAACTTTATTATCTCTAATTTATATGCAATTAGCGTGCCAACGACGACACCTAAACAATTTGCCAACAAATCGTATGTATCGTAAGTTCTATTTTGATTTAGTTTGTGCTGTATAAGCTCTAATACGATTCCGAAAAGAATAACAACGATAAATACTAACCAGAGCTTATTCCTGTTTTTACTAGATTTAAAATAGGTTATCCATAGACCGCCTAAAATTGCATAGGCTAAAAAATGATATATTTTATCATCAAATGAAGACCCTAAACTCGGCACTCCATTTAAGTTAATAAACGTTGCAATGATTAATACTAGTGTATAGACCACAGCAACAAAAAACAATAGTTTTTTAACCACTAATAAGTGCTTTGTAGTCTTCTGCAGATAGTAAGTCGTTTACCTCAGATGCGTCAGAAATTTTTAATTTAATCATCCAGCCTTCACCATAAGGATCTGTATTAACCTTTTCTGGTTCATCTTCTAGACCTTCATTAAACTCTATTATTTCTCCAGATAGTGGTAAAAATAAATCTGAAACGGTCTTTACAGCTTCAACTGTACCAAATACTTCTTCTGC
>JASBSA010000064.1 GCA_030149175.1 Winogradskyella sp.
CACTTAAACAACTTAAAGGCATTAAAATTAGGGCAAAAATAAAGCCTGCTCATTGAGCAGGCTTAATATTTTAAGAAAAAAATGTCTTAGTTTACAGCGTTACTTAAGTCAGAACCTGCCTTAAACTTCACTACATTTTTAGCTTTAATCTTGATAGTTTTACCAGTTTGAGGGTTTCTTCCGTCTCTAGCAGCTCTTCTAGAAACTGACCAAGATCCAAATCCTACCAAAGAAACTCTGTTTCCTTTTTGTAAAGATCCTTCGATATCAATTAATAAAGAATCTAATGCTTTTTTTGCAGCTGCTTTAGTAATTCCAGCATTCTCTGCCATACCATTGATTAAATCTGTTTTGTTCATAAATTTTAAATTTAAATTGTTAAATATTCAGTTTTTAAAAAAATGTTTTTTAAAAATCCGTACACAAATTTATCAGTAATATTAAGCCACGCAAGTAATAGCAAGGGAAATCGGCGATTTTGTTAATAAATCATGCTATTTGTTAATAAAGCACTGCATTTTATCGGATTTTTCACTATCTCAATGATAACAAGGCTTTACAGAAGTTTTGCGTTTTTCGAGAATTCAAAACCATTTAGAAGAGATTTTATATCCATTTTTCGCTTACCAGGTAACTGCATTTCTTTAACTTTTACGTAACCTCCTTGGCATGAAACTTTTAGTTCTGTTTTATCAGAAAAAATTAATCCTGCTTCAAAATTATGAGTTTCATATTCTTTTTCTACACCATAAAGTTTAATGGATAATAGTTCATCTTCATTGTTATTCAGAAAACACCAGGCTGTTGGAAAAGGATTTAAGCCTCTTATCTTGTTGTATATGGCATCTAAATCTGCATTCCAATCTATTTTACAGTTATCACGATTAAGTTTATAAGCTGTTTTTAAGTCGCCTGATTTTGGTTGAATGGTAGTTATTACATCTCCCTCTTCAATTAGTTTTACGGTTTTCAGTACCAGATCACTTCCTGTGGTCATCAGTTCGTCATGCAGTTCTCCAACAGTTGCGCTTTCGCTTATATTAGTTTCTTCACTTAGTATAATGGCACCTGTATCAATTTTTTCATCAATAAAAAAGGTGGTGACTCCGGTTTTCTTTTCGCCATTTATAATGGCCCAATGTATAGGTGCTGCACCTCTGTATTGTGGTAATAAAGATGCGTGTAGGTTAAATGTACCATATTCTGGCATTTGCCAGACAACTTTAGGTAACATTCTAAATGCAACAATAATTTGCAAGTTGGCATTAAGCGCTTTTAATTCTTCAATAAAAGATTCAGCCTTAAGGTTTGTAGGTTGCAGTACATTAAGGTTGTGCTCTAATGCAAATTCTTTTACAGCAGACCCTTTCAATTTCTGACCACGACCAGCTTTACGATCTGGAGCTGTTATAACACCAACAACAGTGTAATTGTTGTCTATTAGCGCTTTTAAAGTGGCTACAGCAAAGTCTGGTGTTCCCATAAAAACAATTCGTAAGTCGCGTTTTTCTGTCATAGTATTTTGTAGGTGTTTGCGTCTGTAATTTTAATTTTTCTAGTTTCGATTAGTGCTTTAAGAGATGCTATTAGTTCGCTCTCAGCACAGCTAACGATGAGTAATAATTGTCGCGAAGATAAATTTTCTTGCTCTAATGCTTTTAGGATTTTATCAGCAACATTGTCATTTGTTTTAGTTTGTGGATTTGTTGTTTTTTGAAGACAAACTGAACACAAACCGCAATCTTCTTTTGTTTTTTCGCCAAAGTAAGCAAGCAATTGTCTGTTTTTACAAATCGTATCGTTATTTACATAGTTTATAACTGCTTCAACTTGTTGATGCTTTAGTTGGTGTTGTTGCTCTATAGTTTTTATTATAGGGTTTATTGTGATACTATCTTCACGAGGCTTTAAGAACGTAATTTCAGAATCTGTATTTGCCATTTCTAAGCTAATGACTTCATCCTTTTCTAGTTGCTTTAGCTGCTCAATAACTTTTTTCTCTGGCATGCTGGTTTTTTCAATAACTAAATTTAAGTTTACTTTAGTTTCATAATCAAAAATACCACCGTAGGTACGAAGCAATACTTTTACTAGTGTATTTAATTCTAAATGACGTTCTAAGTATTGAAATAATGGATTATTAGGAATTAAAAACTGAATCTTAGTCCTAAAGTTAAAATGTTGCGTTAAGGCGATAATTGAGTTTCTATCTAAAAGAGTTAGAGTGTTATAAGTAATACTTGGATTTAGTTTATAAGTAGCACAAAATGTTTTAAAATCGAATTGAAATGTGCTGTTTTCTCCTTCTCCGTATGCAATTTGAAAATAGCTACACAACTTCTTGTAAATAGTTTTTACGTAATCTGAAGACGGTAAAGTACTTAAAAACTGACTTTTTAAATGATCTTCATCTATATTTTGTTTTAAGATAACAGCGTTTGCTAATTTACCATCTCTCCCAGCTCTCCCAGCTTCTTGATAATAACTTTCTATACTTTCTGGTAAATTAAAATGAATTACGTTTTTTACATTAGATTTATCAATGCCCATGCCAAAGGCTGTTGTAGCGACCATGATAAGTTTTTGCTCACTAAGCCATTGCTGTAATCTTTCATTTTTTTCTTTATTGGTAATGCCTCCATGGTAAAAGGTAGATGAAAAACCTTGAGCCTCTATGTAATTACTAATGTCTTTTGTAGCGCGTCTGTTCCTAACATATACAATAGAACTTCCTTGGTTTTTGCTTATGATATGCTTTAACTGAAATAATTTATCTTCAGTTTGAACAACTTGATAAGCAATATTTTTTCTTGTAAAAGAAGCTTTGTAAACTTTTGAGGCTACAAAATCTAAGTTTTCAATAATATCATCTATAATAGTGTACTTAGCAGATGCTGTTAGTGCTATACAATTTACCTGTGGGTGAAGTTGTCTTAATATTGAAATATTTTTATAAGCTGGTCTAAAATCATTTCCCCATTGACTAATACAGTGTGCTTCATCTACAGCTATAAGGTTTACTTGCATAAGCTGTAAGCGTTCCTGTACCAATGGTTGTTGTAAACGCTCAGGAGAAAGATAGAGAAACTTATAATTACCATAAATACAATTGTCTAATTGTATATCTAAGTCTTTGTAAGACATACCAGAGGTTAACGCTATTGCTTTAATTCCTCTTTGTTTTAGTGTATTAATCTGGTCTTTCATTAAGGCAATAAGTGGAGAAACCACAACACAAATACCTTCTTTCATAAGAGCAGGAACCTGGAAACAGATTGATTTTCCACCACCAGTTGGCAACAAGGCAAAGGTATCTTCGTTTGCTAAAACCGAATTAATGATGTCTTCTTGTAAAGGTCTAAAAGACATATAACTCCAGTAACGTTCTAAAACTTCAATAGGATGCATTACTACAAATTTAAGACCTCTAGAATAAAATCAGTTCTTTTTTCTATAGTTTCAAAAGGGACATCAATTAATTGATACCCAAATTTCATGTAAGTCTTTAATAAATGATGGTGAATTTCTATGGCTTGCTCAAAATTTTCATAACGTTCGCTATCACTAGTAAAAATTTCTTGCCATGGAGCTAATACAAAAACATAATTGTAACGGTTGTTTACAGATGCATCCTTAAAATACTGAGGGTATTTGTCACCTATATAATCCATATAAGCCAAAATGTCTGGTATGCCTCTATCTAAAAAAACGGTATTGACAGTTTCCTTAGAAGCGTTGTTATATTGCCTTAAACGCCCTTCTAAAAGCTTTTCACTAAAGAGAAGAGGCTCTGTTAAAAAAAGCTGTTCTATACCATCTTTCCTTGCTTGTAGTGTGACTTCTCTAGATATTTCATCATAGCATAAGAAACCACGAGTTTTAAGATCATTTATTATTGATGATTTTCCGGTACCAGGACCACCTGTGATTACGATTTTCTTAGGACTCAAATTGGCAGTATTTTTGCAGTAAAAATCGTGATAATATATTAAAACCAAAAATGCAAAGTAAGATGTATCTTTGCGTTTATAAAAAATGATAATGGATAAGAATAAAAAATCAGAAGAGTTTTATAAAAAACTTAAGGCACAGTTGCACGATACAGCCCTTTGGCCAACAGAATACTTATATAAATTTATAGTCATTTCTGAAACTTCAAAAATTGAGGAAGTAAAGGCTTTATTCAATCATACTGGTGCGGTAATTAATACAAGACCGTCTAAGAACGGTAAATACACAAGCGTTTCTGTAAATGTTAGAATGAAAAACCCTGATGCTGTCATTGCCAAATATAAGGAAGTCGGTGAAAAGGTTGAAGGTGTAATTTCCCTTTAAAATTTATTCTAAGCTAGCTATTTTTTTGTACTTTGCGACAAAACCTAGAAACTACGGGTTTTAAAATAATTTACTACACATTCATATTTTGATAGATACTTTAGAATACAACACAGAACGCGAACATTTAATTATACCAGAGTATGGTCGTCATCTTCAGAAGATGATTAATTATGCCAAATCACGCGAAACAAAAGAAGAACGAAACAAACTAGCAAAAGCCATTATTTCTGTAATGGGAAATCTGCAGCCTCATTTAAGAGATGTACCAGATTTTCAGCATAAGTTATGGGATCAGTTATTTATTATGTCTGATTTTGAATTAGATGCAGATTCTCCATATCCTAAGCCATCTCGTGAAGAATTAACTGCAGGGCCAGAGCCTTTAAAATACCCTCAAAACCACCCTAAATATCGATTTTATGGCAATAACATAAAAACGATGATAGATGTCGCTTGTACATGGGAAAAAGGCGAAATGAAAGAAGCACTGATCTACACTATAGCAAACCACATGAAAAAGTGTTACCTCAATTGGAACAAAGATAGTGTAGAGGATAACGTTATTTTTGATCATTTGTTTGAATTGTCTAACGGAAAAATAAACCTTAAGAATAGTGAAGAAGACCTCAGTGATTCTTCAAGTTTAATGCGTACAAAGTCTAAGTATAGCAATAAGGGAGGCAAAAAGTCAAAAAAGAAATATTCTAACAATCGTAAACGTTACTAATAACGAATGGGTACATTTAAAATCGAAGGCGGACACCAACTAAAAGGTTCAATAAAACCTCAAGGTGCCAAAAACGAAGCCTTGCAAATACTTTGTGCAGTTTTGCTAACTCCAGAGACTGTTACTATCAATAATATTCCAGATATCATTGATGTGAACAAGCTAATTGCTTTATTAGGAAAACTGGGAGTTAAGATCAAAAAACTAGGACAAGGATCTTACAGTTTTAAGGCTGATGAAGTTAACCTACAATACCTAGAATCGGCAGAGTTTAAAGAAGATGGAAAAGGGTTAAGAGGTTCTATTATGATTGTAGGGCCATTGTTAGGTCGTTTCGGCAAGGGCTATATTCCTAAGCCAGGCGGAGATAAAATAGGTCGTCGTCGTTTAGATACTCATTTTGAAGGGTTCATTAATCTTGGTGCCAAATTTAGGTACAACAGAGAAGATTATTTCTATGGTGTAGAAGCAGAAGAGTTAAAAGGAACTTATATGCTTTTGGATGAGGCCTCCGTAACAGGTACTGCAAATATTGTTATGGCAGCGGTTTTGGCCAAAGGCCAAACAACCATCTATAATGCTGCTTGTGAACCTTACTTGCAACAGCTATGTAAAATGCTAAATAGAATGGGAGCTAAAATCTCTGGTATTGGTTCTAATATGCTCATTATTGATGGTGTTGAAAGCTTAGGTGGTACAGAGCACAAAATGCTACCAGATATGATTGAAATAGGTAGTTGGATTGGTTTAGCAGCAATGACAAAAAGTGAATTGACCATAGAAGATGTTAGCTGGGATGATTTAGGTCAAATACCAACAGTTTTCAGAAAGTTAGGCATAACTGTAGAACAGCAAGGGGACGATATTCATATTCCTGCACACAAGGATGGCTATCAAATTCAGAATTTTATAGATGGCTCTATCCTTACAATTGCAGATGCTCCTTGGCCTGGTTTTACTCCAGATTTATTAAGTATTGTTTTGGTTATTGCAACACAAGCTAGAGGTGAAGTTTTAATTCATCAAAAAATGTTTGAAAGTCGCTTGTTCTTTGTTGATAAGTTGATTGATATGGGAGCAAAAATTATCCTTTGCGATCCACACAGAGCAACAGTTATTGGGCATGATTTTAAGTCACAACTAAAAGCAACAACAATGACCTCACCAGATATTAGAGCTGGTATTTCATTATTAATTGCGGCATTATCAGCAAAAGGAACATCTACAATTCATAACATTGAACAGATAGATAGAGGTTATGAGGATATCGATGAACGTCTCAGGGCAATTGGTGCCAAGATAGAACGTGTTCCTGGTAATTAGAAAACTACACAACAAAAATAAAGAAAGCTTCAAATACTAATTTGAAGCTTTTTTAATAAAACTAAACCCTGAATAAACTTCAGGGTTTAAAAATTGTTTATTGAAATGGTTATTTCAGTTAAGACATGTGTCTTATTTTTTGTAACGTATTTGTTATGAAATTATTGCATAGACCTTGAAATTTAATTCAAAGCAGCTTTATAAGTAGCTAAACAACGCTCTCTTGCTTCTTTATGATCTACCATTGGTTTAGGGTACGTTAATTCTTGATATTCCGGAACCCATTCTTTTATATATTGATAATCTTTGTCAAACTTTTTTATTTGAGACGTTGGGTTAAAGATTCTAAAATAAGGAGCAGCATCGACACCAGAACCAGCAACCCACTGCCAATTACCAACGTTGCTTGCCATTTCATAATCGTGTAACTTTTCTGCAAAATAGGCTTCGCCCCAACGCCAATCAATCAAAAGGTGTTTACACAAAAAACTACCAACTAACATTCTAACTCGGTTGTGCATAAAACCGGTTTTGTTGAGTTGCCTCATACCTGCGTCAACCAATGGGTAGCCGGTTTTTCCGTCACACCATTTCTTAAACTCTTGTTCATTGTTACGCCATTCAATTCTGTCGTATTTAGATTTAAAGGCCTTGTCTTTGGTATGCGGAAAATGCCACAAGATTTGCATAAAAAATTCGCGCCAAATCAATTCTTGCCAAAAAATCTCGTTGTCTTCGTTTATAGCTTTCTTAACCATTTTTCTTATACTAACAGTTCCGAAGCGTAAATGAGGGCCTAAGCGTGATGTAGCGTCCTTAGCAGGAAAATTTCGAGTAGCTTCATATTCCTGAATTAAAGTAGGAGTAACCTCATAAGGTACAATGACTTGATTGGATTTCTCAAAACCAATATCAGACAAGCTTAAATTAGGCAACCTAGTGTGCTCAAAAAGATTATTCAAAAAAGAATTAGTATAATATATTTTTAAATCTATGGTTTTGAACTTTTCTTTCCAGGTTCGCATGTACGGAGTGTACACAACATAAGGATCTCCGTCTTTTTTCACAACCTCGTCTTTTTCAAAAATTACTTGATCCTTGAAAGTCTTAAATTCAATTTTTTGTGATTCTAAATACGATTGCACCGCTTCATCACGTTCTTTAGCATAGGGCTCATAATCGTGATTGGTATAAACTGTATTAATCTTAAAATCTTTAGTGAGTTGCTTGTAGATTTCAATAGGTTTTCCGTGATATATGGCAATACTACTATTATGATGGTCTTGTAGTTCTTGCCTCATATTTTGTAAAGTGTCGTGTATAAAGGTTACTCGTGCATCATTTTTTGGTAAACTGTCCAAGATTTGAGAGTCAAAAATGAAAATAGGTAAAACAGGATGATCACTTTTTAGTGCTTCATAAAATCCTACATTGTCATCTAATCTCAAGTCTCTGCGAAACCAAAATATATTTACTGTTTTGCTCATACTAATATTTTCCGAAAAGCTCTTCCAACTTTTTAGTTCTGTAATTAAAGATTTCTTCTAGTTTTGGTTTTACCAAAATAGGATGCACCATTTGCCCCAAGATTCCCATAGGTATCTTATAATCTACAATATCCTCCATTTCTACGCCACCATCGATTGGTTTGATAAAATGCTTATGGTGCCACAAAGCGTAAGGCCCAAAACGCTGTTCGTCTACAAAGTATTCTTTATCCTTAACATGTGTTATTTCTGTAACCCATTTGGTTTTAATACCTAATACTGGTGTTACGATATACTGAATGATTTGGCCTGGAAACATTGGCCTATCTGCGCCTGAAAGTATGTTAAAACCCATATAATCTGGTGTGATTGTTTTTAAGTTTTTAGGGCTTGATAAAAATTCCCAAGCTTCGTCAACAGATATAGGTAAATTTTGTTTTTTGTGGAGTGTATATATCTTCATTTTGAGTGTTTAACAAATTATTAGTTGTATACAACAACATATGCATTGAGCGATGTTGCAATACAGAGCCAAATTATATAAGGTAGTAAGAGGTACTTTGCGTATTTTAACCTATCACTTCTAAAGGTGATAAAAAAGTATAAAATTACTAGTAAAAGTAGACTGATAATTGCCAATCCGAGAACTGTGAAATGCTGGTTGAAGAATACCCAATTCCAGCCGACATTCAAAATCACTTGAAATCCGTATATCGTCCAAAGGAACTTGGATTTACGATCACTAAATAATTCTGCTAAATACCACGAGAAGCAAAGCATAATGAATGCCCAAGCTACGCCAAACACCCATCCAGGTGGTGTCCATGGAGCTTTATTTAAACCCAAATACCAATCTGATGTTGGACCATTATTCATTAGCCAACTTCCTAAGGCTAAGCCACCAAAATTGATAACTAAAAATAGGATGAAATAGGTAACCTTGTTCAATGCTAAATTATTTAAGCGATTCTAATTGTTCTAAAACTTTTTGAGCTTCAGCATATTTTAGATCACTAGCAGCTCTGTTAGTAGTGGATAACTTATGCCAATCAGCCATAAGTTTTTCATACTGTTTTTGTAATTTTTCTTTTTCTGAACTTTTTTTAAATAATCCGAACATAGCATTTATTTTAAATGTTTGGTAATTCTGGAATTCATTGGCTTAGTGATAGGGTAGAAGTAATCTACAAACTCACCATGTTCGTCTATAAGATATTTCTGAAAATTCCATTTTACTTTAGAATTTTGCACTCCATTTAATTTTTTTGAAGTTAGCCACTCGTATAGCGGATGCTGTTGTTCGCCCTTTACTTTAATTTTTTCAGTCATTAAAAAAGAAACTCCATAGTTAACTTGGCAAAACTCCTCAATCTCATTGGCATTACCTGGTTCTTGACCACCAAACTGATTACAGGGAATACCTATAACTACCAAATTATCTTTGTAAGATTCCGAAAGCTCTTGTAGTTCTCTATATTGAGGAGTAAAGCCACATTTAGAAGCCACATTAACAAAAAGAATTTTCTTTCCTTTGAATTCTGATAAATCTAAGGGTTTGCCTTGTAAACTATTTATTTTGATATTGTACAAAGAAGGTTTTACTTTTTTTACGTTGGCTTTATCTGTTGTTACAGTTCTTGCTGGTGGTGCTACAAAAGCTTTTATTCGATTCATAATTTAAAGTTTAAAACTAACAATACCACAATCCATTTCAAATATTTGGCCAGACAACGAAGCAGCTTTATCAGACAAAAGAAACGTTGCCATATCAGCAACTTCTTCAGGTTTGAGGTATTTTTTTAGTGGATGACGCTCGTTCATGTTTTCTATCATTCGTTCGTTACGTAATAACTTTGAGGCTAAATCGGTATCTGTAACTGTTGGTGCAATAGCATTAACCCTTACTGTTGGTGCCAATTCAGCACCAAGAGATTTAGTTAAGCCTTCTATTGCAGATTTAGAAGCCGCAACGCTTGCATGAAACGGCATACCTAATTTAGAGGCTACAGTACTAAATAGCACAACAGAAGGCTTATTACCATTTTTCAAAACCGAAATGTATTGTTGAATAGTCTTAACGGCACCGAGTACATTAATTTCAAAATCATTCTTAAAGTCTTCTAGACTTAAACGATTTATTGGTTTTAGATTAATGCTTCCGGGACAATATACTAAACCATCCGCTGAATCAATTTCGGGTAATTGATCATTAATAACATCGCATTGATGATGTATTAGGTTTTCATGAGTTTGCTGAGGTTCAGTCCTGCTAATGTTTATTACTCTATTAGAAGAAAGCAAAGATGAGACAATTGCATTGCCAATACCTTTGCTTCCTCCTACAACTATAATGGTTTTCATATTTCTATGCTGCTGTTAATGGACGACCTTTTAATCGTTTCTCAATTTTTTGTTTAATAACCGTTAAGCGTTTCATGAGATCCATTAGTTTGGCGTCTTTCTTTTTCTTGTAGATTTCGTTGATAGCAAGGATGATTTCTTTTGCTTCTCTAGAAGCTAAAATACGCTCGCTTGTTGTTTTGAAAGTATGTTTTCTATTTTCAAATTCTACTGCTTTTTCTAATATATCCATAGCTTAATTATTTATATAGTTTTGCAATTCAACAATTTTTTCTGGTGTGTTAAAAATGCCTCCGTAATAAGTTGTAACCGTAGCCGAAGTATCGTCTTTAACTCCTCTAGATGAAACACAAAGATGTTTGGCATCTATAATTACGGCAACATCCTCAGTTTCTAGAACTGTTTTTAGCTCGTTGGCAATCTGTTGTGTTAACCGTTCTTGCACTTGAGGTCTTTTTGCATAATACTGCACAATTCTATTCAATTTTGAAAGCCCTATAACTTTTCCAGAAGACTTGTAGGCTACATGGGCTTTTCCTATGATTGGCACAAAGTGGTGTTCGCAATTAGAGTAGAAGGTGATGTCCTTTTCTACCAGCATTTGATTGTACTGATATTTGTTATCAAACAATGCGACTTTCGGTTTGTTTTTTGGATCTAGACCAGAAAAGATTTCTTCTACATACATTTTTGCCACACGATCTGGCGTTCCTTTTAAAGAATCGTCATTTAAATCTAAACCAAGTACATCCATTATTTCAGAAAAAAGTATTGATATACGTTGTTTTTTTTCATCATTAGACATTTCAAAGGCATTTGCCTTCATTGGTGTATCTAAACCAGTAAATAAATGGTCATCTCCAATGTCATCTATTGATAATCCATTAAGGTGATGACCATTTTTGTTAGGAATAATTTTCGTTTTCATAGCATCTTTTTAATGTGCTGTATTTAAGTACTCCAAGCTTAAATCAAAGCACGGGTTATCGTTTTGAAATAGAGTTATTTGATATTGTTCGTTGACGAGAGCATTTAAATCTGCCTTTGCCAAAACTTCGTTTTTTACTGTGTTTAGTCGCTCGGCCTTGTACGCGTTTTCTCCACATTCTGAAACTACTTGGTTTCATTTCTTTGCGCATCAGTTCTATGACCTCTTGCTCTTTTAAGCCAAACTGAAAGGTAATGGCTTCAAAAGGCGTTCTATCTTCCCAAGCCATTTCTATTATGCGATCTATTTGTCTGTCATCTAAACTCATATAGTAGTTGGCATTGAAAATTGTAAATCGTATTTTACTTTTTCGTCTAACAGTTTATCAAAAAAGTTTTTATTCTCTCTGAAGGTTTTACTGTTTCTAAAATGAATGTAGCGTCCTTGAGCGTGTAAGCTAGAACCATTCACTTTATAAATGACCAGTTGATAATATGGGATAATCCATGTGAAATTTTTCAAACCTTTATTAATCATGATTAAAATACCTTTTGGTCGCAGTTCTATATTGGCATAATTAATATCTGAAACTGTATTCATCATGCTTTGCATGTTTGGACTAACTTCATCTATAATCATGCGTTTAGACCCTATGCCTCTCATCTTCAATTTTTGTACCAAACCAAAAGGATTACCAACAAGGTCGGCAATAATTTGTTTGTGCTCAGAATTGTGATGTGTGGTATTTAAAATCATATACGTAAAAATACAAATGTTTAACTTTTTAAAATAATAGTTAAACAAAAATTAACAGAGAATTATGAAAGTATATTCTAGATGTGTGTAGAGTAAACCCTAATCGTTCTTTAAAAGCTTGCTTCTGTCTTGTAATGTATGTCGTCTTAATATGCGAAAACTTTCTTTTACTACTTCGGGATCTTTTTTCATGTTCCACAGAATTTCGCTTGCGCGTTTTCTGTTTTCTTTAATGTTTATGATAGGTAAGGGATAATCTGTGCCTAGCTTAAAATTGTAAAGACCTTGTTCTAATTCTGTCATTAAATAGGGCTCATGAATAAAGGGAATATCTAAGCGTGCAAGTTCTGGCACCCATTTTTTTATAAACTCTGCATTTGGGTCGTGCTTTAATCCATTTAGTGTAGGATTGTAGATTCGTAAGTTATTGATTCCAGTTTCACCAGCTTGCATTTGAAGCTGTGGAAAATGAATACCTGGTTCAAAATCTAGAAACTGTTGTGATAAGTGTTCTGACGCATTTTGCCAAGGTTGCCATAAAAGATGTGTAAAAAACGATACTAGCATGGCACGCATCCTAAAATTAACATAACCCGTTTCTATTAGACAACGCATACTGGCATCAACTAGCGGAAAACCGGTTTTACCTTCTTGCCAGGCTTGCTGGTATTGTAACGAAATGCTTTTTTTGAGTTTATGATAGCCCTTATTAACACTTTCATTTTCCATGGTATGCTCCATTTCAAACTTTTGTATAAAATGAGCCTGCCAACGTAAGCGTGATATGAAGCCACCAATATGGCGTTTATCCTTAGCTGTATCTTTTATCTTCTGCGCTTCTTGATAAACCTGGCGAATAGAAATATTGCCCCAGGCAATATATGGCGAAAGTCTGCTACAGCTTGTGCGTGATGCCTCTGGTTTTGAAATGTTGAACATATAGTCTTTGTAACGACTCTCAAAAAAAGATTGGGCATATTTCCAAGCTATAGCACTTCCACCTTTTTGAAATTTTGTTGATTCTGGTGTGCTTAAATCTGTAGTTGTAAGGACACTTTCTAGGGTAGAAATAGCATTTAAGTCTAATAATTGTTCTGGGTTAGGATTAAATGTTTCAAGCGATTGACTCATGTACACTTCCCAATTTTCTAACCAATTTTCTCTGTTAGTTAATCCACGCTCTACACCATTGTTTTTACTTTCGTTCCATATAATGAAATTGTTTCTACAATAGCGTTTAAATTCTTTATCTCTATTGTAAGTTGCCAGAATACCAGTTTCAACATGAGAATATATAGCATCTATTTTATAAAACTCTTGGATGAGATTAAATGCGGTTTGTATATCGCTTGTTACAGTGAGAACTTTAGAGTTATGGTCTTTTAGTTGCTTATTAATATCTCTTATAGATTCTTTTATAAAGTTAAAATGACGCTCGCTGTAGTGGTTATCATTAAGTAAAAAGTGTTCAAAAACATAAAGTAATAGAGTAGGTTTTTCCGTCTTTAGAGCATTGGCAATAGCTTCATTATCCTGAAGTCTTAAATCGCGTTTTAGCCAAACAACATTGATATGTGGTTTAGTTGTCATTTTAAATTATCAAGAAATTTTTCGGCATTTTTAAAATGGTTTTCTAGAGTATCTTTTTTCATTCGGTCTAGGTTACCTAGTAACATTCCTAGTCTTGGATTGCTCTCAAAAAAATTACGATGCTTATCCATAAACCTCCAAAATAGTCCATCCCAAGTATCTTGCCAATCTCCTTTAGAATAATTACTCATTTTCATAATATAGTTGCTGCTACTTATATAAGGTTTGGTAGACATTAAGCCACCATCTGCAAACAGACTCATGCCATACACGTTGGGTACCATAACCCAATCGTAGGCATCAATGAATAATTCCATAAACCATTTGTAAACGTCATCAGGATCAAACTCGCAAAGCACCATAAAATTTCCTAGAATCATCAAACGTTCTATATGGTGCGCATAAGCGGTTTTGTTAACTTTCTTAATAACATCATCTACAGGTTTTATTCCAGTAGAACCATCATAAAATGATTTTGGTATTTTTCGTTTGAAGTCCCAGAAATTCTTGGTACGCTCTTCTGTACCTTTTACTTGGTAAACACCTCTGATAAATTCTCGCCAACCTAAAATTTGTCGTACAAATCCTTCTGTAGAATTTATTGGCACATCATTGAGTTTAGCATAATCTATAGCATTTTCAATCACCTCAGAAGGGTTTAGCAAACCAATATTGATTAATGGCGATAACAAACTATGATTTAAAAAATGCTCTTCTTTTACAATTGCATCTTCATAAACTCCAAACTCATGAAAGCGATAGTCGAAAAATTGTTGTAACCATTGCTCTGCAGATTCAAAATCGATTGGGTAAGTTAAGAAGTCATTTAGCTCTCCGTAATGATTACCAAAGTGTTCTTCTACATAGTTTTCGGCTTCTTTGTGATATTTTGATTTATCAGGAAATTGAATATTTGGTGGTGTTTTGTCTTTAGGGTATTTCTTTCGGTTTTCAGAATCGTAAGTCCATTTTCCACCTTCTGGTTCTTTTGAAACCATTAAAATATCTCGTTTTTTTCGTTGTTCTTTATAAAATGAGGTTTGAAAAAATTTCTTTTTTGATGGTTTAAAGAATGAGCTGAGATCTTTTTTTGTATTGATAAACAGTGGACTTTCGTACCATTCAATTGTAATGTCTTTTGAAGTTGATTTAATGTGCTTTTCTAACCAGTTGTCAGTTGGATCTATAATGTGAAGTGTTTTGCTACCTTCCGCAATTAATTTTGGAATCAACTTACGTACATCACATAAATCTGAAGTCGCTTCAATATAATTTATTGTTTTGCCTTTTGATGCTAAATAATCTTCATAGGATTTCATGGAAGCTCTGTGAAACGCTATCTTCTGTTTATGAAATTTATAGTGTTTAAAGAATAGATATTCCTCAATAAGGTAGATATCTGCATCAATATTTAGAATTGGAGAATTCTGAAATAATTGATGAGGGAAAAGTAGTATGTGTTCGGTTTTTCTCATGTTAAAACAAACTTGGTTGTAACCAAAGCTTTCTAAATTTTCTATTGCTATCATAACGTTCAGCTTGAAGCTGTACATTAAACTTTCGATCTCTTGGGTCATTACCAACTCCAGCTACATACATCCAGTTACCATAATTGCTATGTACATCATAGTCGAGTAGGAGCGACTCAAAATAAGCAGCACCAATACGCCAATCTAGTTGTAACTCTTTAGCGAAATAGGACGCGACGTTTTGGCGACCTCGATTGCTCATCCAGCCCGTTTCTTTGAGTTCAATCATGTTGGCATTTACAAAGTCACTTTTAGTGTTTCCATTAATCCAGTCGTAAATTAATTTTTGGTCAGTTCTCCACTCATAAATTTTATTTAGTATGCCGCCAAGCTTAAAAATTTGATTACCGTGTTTAAGGGAAATGTATTTGAAATAGTCGCGCCATATTAATTCAAAAATGAGCCAATAGGTTGATTGGTTTTTGTAATGTTCGGTTTCAAATTGTTTAACTTGCCAGTAAATAGTACGTGCCGAAATACTTCCATTGGCTAACCAAGGTGAAAATTTTGAGCTGTAATCCTTACCAACTAATCCATTCCGAGTTTTCTTATAAAAACCAAGCTTTTTTGTGTTGAAGAAATAGTCTTTTAACCGTTGCATAGCTCCAATTTCACCTCCCTTAAATGGAAAGGCGGAATTGGTATGTGTTTCAAAATCTTCAAAACCCAAATCTGTTAATGTTGGAACCTTGGTTTTGTTTTCAATTCTATTATTTTCAGGCTGCTTCTTGATTGTTGACTCGTGTCTAATATCAATGTACTTTTCAAGTTTTTTTCGGAATACCGTAAATACTTGAGGTGTTTGGTGAATCTCAAAGTTGATATCTTCAGGATGATATAAAAACTGATTATAAATGTGATGCCAAGACACATTGTTCACCTTTTCTTTTATGGCATTTTCGGTATCAACTTCATCACTTGTCCATTCCTTTTGAAGGTAAATATTACTAACGTTGTAAGTTTTACAAATTGAGGGAATAATTTTCTCAGGATTCTCATAGAAAACTAATAAGTCTATATTAAGATTTCTGAGTTGAGTTTTTAGATTTTCTACAGTTTCAATTAAAAATTTAGCTCTGAATTTTTCGGTTTTTTTGAAACCAAAAGCATCAGTTTCAAATTGTTTTGGATCAAAACAATACACACCAAAAAACGTATTACCGTTTTTGGTAGCTTCACTTAATACGGCGTTATCTATGGTTCTAATGTCATTTTTAAACCAAACCAAGTTTTTTATTTTGTCTTTCTGCATTTTTCGCTACAATATTTTACGTTATCCCAATCTTTTGCCCATTTTTTGCGCCACGCAAATGGTCGCTCGCAGACAGGACACACTTTTGAAGGTAGGTGTTGTTTTTTAATACCTTTCATTTTTTGTTAATCAAGGCGTTAATCATTCCATTAAAAACAAAAGCATGAAAGGGAAGAACCGAGTACCAATACAGTCGTCCCCAAATGCCTCTTGGTCTAAAAACTGCACGTTGGTAGAGCTGATCTTTTACAATTTTAAACTCTAACCAAGCTTCACCAGGTAGGCGCATTTCGGCAAATAGCAGTAAACGTTTTTCGTCTTTATCGGCAAATAATACACGCCAAAAATCGAGGGCATCACCTGGTTCTAAATAGGTGTCATGTGTTCTTCCACGACGTAATCCAACACCACCAAAAAGTTTATCAACATAGCCTCTAATTTTCCAAAGCCAGTTAAAACTGTACCAACCATTTCGACCACCAATACTCCAGATTTTATTGAGGGTAAACGTTTCGTCTTTTACCGTTCTATGCCTTATATCTTTATAACAACCAAAATGTGGTAATTCAATATATTTAGAGAGTTGCACATTAAATCTGCCACTGCTTATGGCATCTTTCCAGCTAGAGACAACAGCATTTTGCTCAATTTTTTGAAAGGCAAGGTTTACAGCAGTTTTATAATCTACAGGTTCTATGCCAATAATGTTGTTGATGTTGCTAGGTCTGCCAATCACTTCAACTTTCATGCTATCTACCAAAGCAGCAGCCAATTTAAACGACGTTGAGGTTACAAAATACAACCAGTAAGATGATAATTTTGGCGTTAAAACAGGAAGTGTAACGATACGACGTTTTAGACCTCGGACTTCAGCAAATTGCAATAACATTTCTTTATAGGTAAGCACTTCTGGACCGAAAATATCGAAGGATTTATTGTACAATTCTTCTTTGCCCAATCCGCCAGACAGAAAACCTAATACATCACGAATGGCAATAGGTTGCGTTTTTGTTTTTAGCCATCTTGGCGTAATCATAAACGGTAGTTTTTCTACAATATCTCTAATGATTTCGAAAGAGGCACTTCCGCTACCGACTATAATTCCTGCTCTAAAAGTTGTAAGTGCATAGTGGTCTGACTTTAACGTATTTTCAACTTGTAAGCGCGATTTTAAATGTTTTGAAAGTGAATTATCATTAACAATACCACTGAGGTAGATTACTTGTTTACATTGAGTAACATTGACTAAGTTTTTGAAATTCTGGGCACATTGACGTTCCAGGTCTTCAAAATCATCATAGCTGGCAGACATGGAATGTATGAGATAGTAGGCGACATCAATGTCATCTGGAATTTTATTAGGTTCTGGATCTAAAAAGTCTAGCTTAATAAATGAGCAAGATGGATGATTTTCAATTTCATCTGGAATGCGATTTAAATCACGGACACAACAAATGAGCTCATGCTCATCTTCTAAAAGCTGAAGTGCTAATCTCTTGGCAATATAGCCTGTTGTACCTGTGATTAAAATTCGCATTAATCATTTATGTTTTCAAATTCTGGTTTTGGTCTTTGGTATTCTAAACGTGTGTTGGAGTTTGGGACAGCATAAGCATCTAAACCATTAATTGTGGCTACTTTTCCTTTTGACAAATTGATGAAGCCGTCCTTTTCTAATAAGCCATCTTTCACATACAGTTTCTTGATTTTTCCAATCAATAGAATGGTATCATTAGCTTTAATTGGATATTCTTCAACATATTCCAAAGCCAATTGCAATGGACAGTTTTTTACAAAGGGCGCCGAAAATTCATTTTTATATTCTTCATCAAGACGGGTAACATCAAACTCAGAAATAGAAGCATCATATTTTGCAGAGGTGTGATGCGCATCTTCAAGAATATTTTGATGAATATGATTTAACGTGAAAAAACCAGTTTCCTTTATATTATCATACGTATTTCTGATAACTGTAGTTGGTCTGAGGAAAAAGCCCAATAAAGCAGGATTGGAACCAAGGTGTGTCACGGAACTAAAAACGGCTACGTTACTTATACCATCTTTACTTTTTGTGCCAATTAGGTTTGCAGACTTGTAACCAGAACAACTGTTAATAAGGTTTATTCGGTATAAATGATGCATTTGGTTAATATCATCGTTATCAAATTCTATCATTTATAGGGTGTTAAAATTGTTGATTTTTATGCCTTTTGCCTTGAGGTCAAACATTAAATTATAAAGCCCAAAGAATGTTCTATTGATGTAAATAAAATGTTTAGAGCCACGATTACCGTTCATGTTTCTCAATTCTGTACTCTTAGAATATTTTTGTCCCATTTCAGTAATTTTTCCGAAGAAGTCGGCATCCGAGAAATCGAAAACTTCAGAATGAAATGGCTGTGTAAATAAGCTTAATAACTCATGGAACATATCCATAAAAAAGATACGCTCATCATCTGTATCATCCATTCTTAAAATTTCAAGTTCAAAAAGTTTGGCTTTGAACGCTTCAGGATTGTTAATCACTTTTTTATCTGCTAATTCAAAATATGGCTTATAGAATTGCTCTGGAATCGCTTTCATACAACCAAAATCTAACGCGATTAAATTTCCATCTTCAGAAATCAAAAAATTACCAGGATGCGGATCGGCATGAACTTTTTTTAATTTGTGAATTTGAAACATGTAAAAGTCCCACAGCGCTTGACCTATTTGATTGGATAATTCTTGGTCTGTATTATGTTGTGCAAATTCAGAAAGGTGTTCTCCTTTCATATAATCCATAGTAATAATACGTTCCGACGAAAACTCTTTGTAATACTCTGGGAATTTAAGATTTGGAATATGACTACAAGCTTCTACAACAGCTCTGCTTTGTTGTAATTCTAAGATGTAATTAGTTTCTTCAACCAGTTTGTTTTCAACCTCTTTAAAATATTTATCAGAATCTTTTCCTTTAATATTGAACATTTTAATAGCGATGGGTTTTACCAAGGCTAAATCTGAAGCAATACTTTCTGCAACTCCAGGATATTGGATTTTCACAGCAAATTTTTTCCCATTCTTCTCTGCAATATGGACTTGCCCAATACTGGCAGCATTTACTGAAGTTGCATTGAAAGTATCGAATAACTCTTCTGGGTGTTTTCCAAAATATTTTTTAAATGTTTTTATAACTAGAGGTGGAGATAATGGTGGCACAGAAAATTGCGATAACGAAAATTTTTCTACATAGGCCTGTGGTAAAATGCTTTTTTCCATACTTAGCATTTGAGCGACTTTTAGCGCACTACCTTTAAGCTGTTTTAGGCTATCGTAAATATCTTCAGCATTATTTTTGTCTAATCTCGACTTAGCTTCATCTTCTGTTTTTGTGATTTTATCACCATAATATTTTAAATAGTTCACACCAACCTTTGCACCGGTAGAGACTAATTTGGTAGCCCTAGAAATTTTTGAAACAGGTATTTTGTCTATCGTCTTCATGCGTTCATTTTAAATTTTTCTTTGTAAATAAACTTTCCGAAGTCGATAAGGCTTTTTAATGGAGTTGTATCGATGAGATCAAAACTGGTGTTTACTGATTTTTCAATAAAAACATCTGTTTTTTCAAATGCTTTAGAAGTGTCATCTATCCAGAATTTTATAGTCATTAATAGTTGAATCCAAGCGGATTCTTCGATACTTCGTTTTTGAAGTTTTTCTAATTTTTCTTCCTTTAGGTCTAGTGTTTTAATATCTAAGGATGAAACGTAATTATTGAAGCTAGATTTTAAACTTGAGAGTGTTTTAAGCGTTTTCAACTTGTTTTTTTCTTTTCCTAGTGCATAGATTACATAACTTCTATTGGCCGTAAGGACCTCAAAAAATGTAAAATAAAAACTCAAAAGTTTATTGCGAGCGTCAAAGGATTGGTAGTCCTCGCTTTTTTGCAACACGTCGTGAGTATTATCAAAAAATGCTTTGAAAATACTGTTTTCTATAGCTTCAAAAGAGTTGAAATATTCATAGAATTTTTGCTCTTCAAAATTATTTTCTTTTGAAAATGCATATACAGATTTGGGTTGTTGGTTATGCGTTAACACATAATCCATATATAAAGAAATTAAATCTGCTTGTTTTATGTTTTTTTTCTTTGCCATTGTAATTGTTTTACAACGTAAAGATATTAAATGTTTAACTATTTGTTTTAAAAGTTAAACAAAATTTAACTAAACTTTGAACTGAGCAGATTTAAGAATTAGTGGTTTTTAGGCAAATAGTATTTTTTTCGCAACCAAAAAGCCACTCTAACCAATAAAATTAATGCAGGAACTTCAACTAAAGGACCAACAACTCCTGCAAATGCTTGTCCAGAATTTAAGCCAAATACAGCAATAGCTACAGCAATAGCCAATTCAAAATTATTGCCAGCTGCTGTAAAAGCAATGGCAGCATTTTTATCATAAGTAGCTCCCATAGCTTTACTAACATAGAAGCCAATTATAAACATAATGCCGAAGTATATTAATAAAGGTATTGCTATAATGAGTATATCCATAGGAATTTCAACAATTAACTCACCTTTAAGGGAAAACATTACTACGATGGTACAAAGCAACGCGATTAAAGTCAAAGGAGAAATAGTTGGGATAAACTTTTTAGTATACCATTCTTCACCTTTCAATTTCACGAGGATAAGTCGAGATAAAATACCCAATAAAAAAGGAATGCCTAGATATATAGCAACACTTTCTGCAATAGTTGCAATTGAGATATCTATAATAGCACCTTCAAAACCAAAATAGGGAGGCAATACTGAGATAAATAGATAGGCATAAAAGCTGTAACCAAAAACCTGAAAAACACTATTCAGAGCCACTAAGCCAGCTCCGTATTCACTACTGCCTTCTGCTAAATCATTCCAAACTAAAACCATCGCAATACAACGTGCCAAGCCAATAAGAATGAGTCCAACCATATATTCTGGATAATCTTGTAAGAAGGTTATAGCTAAAACAAACATTAAAATTGGCCCAATAAACCAATTGAGAATCAATGAAATTGAAAGTATTTTTACATCCTTGAATACTTTTGGTAATAAGGCATAGTTCACTTTTGCTAATGGTGGATACATCATTAAAATGAGTCCGATAGCTATGGGAATGTTTGTAGAACCGCTACTAAAGCTATTGATTAACTCAGGAAAAGAAGGAGCAAAATAACCGATACCAACACCCATAATCATTGCTAAAAATATCCATAAGGTTAGGTAGCTGTCTAAAAAACTCAGTTTCTTTTTCATTTGTTATAGCTTTATTTGGGAGAAAATAAACTTCATTTCAGTAGCGATTTGAACACTACGCTCTTCATATTTTTTTGATTGCTGCGGAGTACCATCTGAGATTTTTGGGTCTTCATAAGTAATAGGAATTCGTTTTTCTGCACCTACAATAAACGGACAACCTTTATCAGCAGAAGAGCAGGTCATGATAGCAGCAAAACCACTTTGAGGGTTAAATGCTGAAGTAATGGTTTTTGAAAATCCAATGATAGGGTGTTGGTTTTCGCTGTATTTTATACTGTAAATAGAATTTTCTTCTTGAGACAGCGTTTCTACTTTAAATCCTGAATTAGCCAAGGTTTTTGCAGCTACAGGAAACAAAGCTGTTGCTTCAGTACCTGCAGAATAGCAAAACAAGTTTTCTATCCCAAAATAAGCACCAGTAGCTTGAGCCCAAGCTTGTGATAAGTGGCTTCTTCTAGAATTATGTGTGCAAATAAAGTTAAGGTTGACGATTTGTTTTGTATCAACTTTAGCCTGAATAAACTCAATTAAAGGTTGAAGAATAGTTCTTCTTTCTTCTGAAATTGAAGCCGTATTCAGGCTTTCAATTTTTTCTGCTAATCGGGAATACAGCATACTTAATTATTGATTTTAACAACAGTTACCATCAGGTGAGCAACAAGGCTCATCATTTGTAATGTCTGCTAATTGAAGTTTTGGTTTCTTTTCCTTTTTTCCTGGTTTTTCAGCATAAACTGTAATGCTGAAAATACCAACACTATCAGAGTTAAACTGTTTAATCATCTCTTCATCTAAATACTTGCTTAAGATATCATCTGGAATAGTAATAGGCTTTTCTTTTTGAATATTGATATTTACAAAGCCTTCATCAGAAATGTATTTTAAATAGTCCTCTTTTTGAATAGCGCCAGCTACACAACCAGCATACATTTCGGCATCTTCTTTTAAAGCTTTAGGTAAATCACCAACTAAGACGATATCTGAAATACTAAAATGACCACCAGGTTTTAAAACTCTGAAAATTTCACTGATAACTTTTTGTTTGTTAGGCACTAAGTTAAGTACACAATTACTTACAATGACATCGGCAATATTACCAGAAACAGGCATATTGTCTATATCACCTTCTCTAAATTCAACATTGTTGTAGCCAAGTTTTTCAGCATTGATACGTGCTTTTTGTATCATAATAGGTGTAAAGTCAATACCAATAACTTTTCCTTTGCTACCTGTTTCATGTCTCGCCACAAAACAATCGTTACCAGCACCAGAGCCTAAATCTATAACGGTATCTCCTTTTTGGATTAGTGCGAATTGTGTTGGTAGTCCACAACCTAAGCCTAAATCGGCATCACTGACATAGCCGTCAGTTTCTGAATAATCATCCATCATAATGTTATAAACTTTATTTGATGGAGTAGTGGCTCCACAACAAGATGAAGCATTTTCAGCTTTGCCTTGTTCTGCAATTTTTGCGTATCGTTCTTTTACGATGTCTTTAAGTTCTTGTTCAGTTTTCATAATTACATGTTTTGTATTGATGTAAAATCAATATGATTTAACAACAATTAGTTTTTTTAGATTCATAATCTAGAAATTGAGAAATAAGATCTTTTGCATTAGCCCAATTATCTTCATCTATACAATAGCAAACGCTTGTAGGTTCTATATTTCCTTTAATTAGGCCTATGTTTTTTAATTCTCTAAGGTGTTGGGATATTGTAGCTTGTGCCAAGCCAATTTCGTCCACCAAGTCACCGCAGATACAAGTACTAGAGTTGAAAATATGTTGCAGTATAGCCACTCTTGCAGGATGCGCAAAAGCCTTAGCTATGCTAGCAATTTGGTTTTGTTCTTCGGTAAAAATCTCAGATTTCGTTAGTCCCATAACTTCACTTAATTATTATATTGCAATATTACGATTAAATTAGCTATTGATTGTATTTTTTTGTTTTAATTTTTCTTTTTTAGGTATTCGTTAACATACTTGAGGTGTCATATATTGTAATTTTAACAAAACATTAATCAACATTTACAAAATGAAAAAACTAGTACTTTTTGCTTTTGCCTTAACCTTAATGTTTACGGTAAGTGCGCAGGTGGAAACACCACAACCAAGTCCTTTTACTAAGATTGAACAAAAGGTTGGTTTAACAGACGTAACCTTAGAATACTCTCGTCCGAGTATGAAGGGAAGAAAGATTTTTGGAGATTTAGTTCCCTATGGAAAAGTATGGCGTGCAGGTGCCAATAAAAACACTACCGTTACTTTTAGTGATGATGTTGTTGTTGATGGTACGACTCTAAAGGCAGGTTCTTATGCAATTTTTATATCTCCCGATAAAGATTCATGGACCGTTTATTTCTACACAGATACTAATAATTGGGGAACACCAGGAAAATGGGATGAGTCTAAAGTTGCCGCTAAAGTTTCGGCAAAAGTTTATGAAATGCCAATGGATGTTGAAACGTGGACAATAGGTTTTGACGATTTAACTAATAGCTCTGCTAATATCGGTTTCATTTGGGAAAAAACATATGCTGCCGTAACTTTTAATGTGCCAACAGAAAAGAAAGTATCGGCATCTATAAAAAATGTCATGTCAGGTCCTAGAGCTAATGATTATTATTCAGCTGCTGTATATAGATTATCTGAAGGTAAGGATCTTAAACAAGCCATGATGTGGATTGATAAAGCTGTTGAAATGACTAAGGACGAACCGCGTTTTTGGTTTTTAAGACAACAATCTTTAATACATGCTGCTAATGGAGATAAAAAAGGAGCTATTGCTGCGGCTAAAGAATCCTTAGCTGGAGCACAGGCAGCAGGTAATGACGACTATGTTAAAATGAATAAGGATTCTCTCAAAGAATGGGGAGCAATGTAAAAGACAATAAAAATTTAAACATAAAAAACGCAACTCATTGAGTTGCGTTTTTTATTTGTAAACTAAACCTATGTGTTTTCTAACTATATCTAAAGTTGAAATAAGTTCATTGCTTTTCTCAAAAGTCATAATGTTGCTTTCTGTTTTATCTTCTCTTATAAGCTGGTTGAAATGTTCAATTTCGTAACTATAGCCTATAGTTTTATAATCAAATGTTTTAAGATCCTCATTGCCATGGTTATCAATAAGAGTTATAGAAGATGGCTCATGAAAGCGACTATTGATTTTTATAACACCATTTTCGCAATAAAAAATAGCTTCTGTTTTAGTTTCTTCTTTTAGAGAGCTTTTGAGTACTGCTATTGCATTTTTGTAATGAAAAGTCATATCACATTCCGAGTCTGCACCTGTTGCAAAGAATTTAGCTTCTGCTTCTATACTATCTGGATTACCTAAACTTGAAAGTACTGCAAAAATAGGGTAGATGCCAATATCTAAAAGGCTTCCACCACCTAAAGACTTATTAAACAATCTCGATATTTCATTATACTCTGGTTTAAAGCCAAAATCAGCTTCAAGCTTTACAATTTCACCAAAGTGCTTTTGCTTAATTAAATCTAATACATATCTAAAATGAGGAAGAAATATAGTCCACATCGCTTCCATTAAAAGTGTATTTTTTTCTTTTGAAAGTTGTATCATTTCTTCAACTTCTTCAAGATTCATTGCAAAGGGTTTTTCACACAGAACAGGAATATTCTGGTTTAGGCAAAGCAATGTATGCTCTTTGTGAAAACTGTGTGGTGTTGCTATGTAAACGGCATCAACTTTATTGTCTAAAGCCAGTTGTTCATAATTCCCATAAGCTACATCAGCACTAAATGCCACACCAAAATGTTTAGCTTTTTCTAGATTTCGTGAGGCTATGGCATAAAGTTTAGCATTGGGTACAGTGTGTAAATCTTCCGCAAATTTGGCTGCAATTTTTCCAGCACCAATAATTCCCCAATGTATTGTTTTAGCTTCCATTACCTTTATTTTTTATCAATAATGGTTGAATAACATGAGCAATAATGATTACAAGAATACATCCGAATAGATTGAGCCATAAATAAGGCATCCAATCTAAAGCCCAGCCAATAATTACAATTGCTTGTGTTATAAGTGCAGCCGTAAATACAGCATTTCCTTTAATATCTTTGAAAAAGAATGCCAAAAGGAAAATACCAAGCACATTACCGTAAAATATAGAACCAATAATATTTACTAATTGAATGAGATTCTCTGCCAAATCAGCAAAGCAAGCAATAATAATTGCAATAATTCCCCAGCCTAATGTAAACCACTTAGTCATGTTGACCATGTGCGTTTCGCCTTTATCTTCTTTGAGATTTCTACCATATAAATCTATGGACGTAATTGTTGCAAGCGCATTGATTTCAGAAGCTGTAGAAGACATAGCAGCAGAAAGTATCACGGCCAATAAAAGTCCTATTAATCCTGTTGGTAAATGGTTAAGAATAAACCGAATAAACACGTAGTCCCTATCGTTGGTTTGTGTGTCTTTTGCTGAGTCTTTGTAAAGTGCTTTGAGCTCTGCTGACTTTGATTTAAAAACGTCATTTTTTGAATTTGATCTTAAATTTTCAACTTCTTTTTCAAGCTTAGAGTAGTTGGCTTCATATTCTGGATCAATTGCTTTTTTTATTAAGAATTTAGATTCTAACCTATAGGTTTTTTCAAGACTATCGATTTGAAATAATTGTGCTCTTAGATTAGGATTATTATCTTTTGCATAGGCTAAGCTTAGCCTATGTTTCTGATTAAAAAGTTCTACTTGTTTGTCTTGAAGCGCTCTATACTCATTGCCATATTCTGAAGCCAAAACAGTCTCCGTAGATTTATCAATAAAGTTTAAAGGTGAAGGGTTGAATTGATAAAATACAAATACCATAACGCCAACCAAAAGAATAAAGAATTGCATGGGTACTTTTAGTAAACCATTAAAGAGTAAGCCCATTTGCATTTCCTTCATGCTTTTACCAGAGAGGTAACGTTGCACTTGGCTCTGATCAGTACCAAAGTAAGACAACATTAAGAAAGTGCCTCCAATAATACCTGTCCAAATGGTATATCGGTTTTCTAAATCGAAAGAAAAATCCAATACTTGCATCTTGCCAGTAGCACCTGCAATATCAATAGCGTTTACAAAAGAAACCTCTTTGGGAATTAGGTTAATGATAATTACCAATGCAGCTACCATACCGGCAAAAATGACAAACATTTGCTGTTTCTGGGTTACGGTTACGGCTTTTGTGCCGCCAGAAACGGTGTAGATGATAACCAAAACTCCAATGATAATATTTAGGGTTACAATATTCCAACCCAAAACAACCGAGAGAATAATGGCAGGAGCAAATATAGTAATACCAGCAGCTAAGCCACGTTGAATTAAAAAGAGAATTGCTGTGAGCTTCCTGGTTTTTAAGTCAAAACGATTTTCTAAAAATTCGTAGGCTGTATAAACTTTAAGCCGATGGTAAATAGGGATAAATACCAGGCAGATAATAACCATGGCAATTGGCAAACCAAAATAAAATTGAACAAAACCCATACCATCTGAAAACGCCTGCCCAGTTGTAGATAAAAATGTTATGGCACTAGCCTGGGTTGCCATAACAGATAAACCGATAGTCCACCATTTGGTCGTATTACCTCCTCTTACATAATCCTGAACATTTTTACTACCTCGTGTCTTCCACGTACCATAGCCTACAATTATAGCTAAGGTTGCAATTAAAACAGTCCAGTCTATCCAGTCTAAAGTTTGTTGCATTGGCTTAAGAGAATTCTGCCGTTATAAAATAAAATAGAATAATATAAAGGGCATTGGCAATTAAAACAATGGTATACATCTTATCCCATTTTTGTTTTGGTTGTGGTTGGTTTTGGTTGTGCATATTAATCAGTCGTTGGTTGTTAACTATGGCTGTTTATTCGTTTAAAAGTTTATCCGTGTAATATGTTTTCGTTACTCAAATATTTTCTGATCATAATCATATTTTGATTCATTTGGAAAATACCCATTTAAATCAGGGAAAACAAGTTGTAAATATTTGAATTCTAAATTCTCATAAAATTTAAATGAACTCAACGTATACTCAGTCAATGATTCATTATTAATTTCAATAAAATAGATAGGGAATCTGTTTGTAAAATTGTCTATTTTTTTATTCAGAGGCACTTCTTTAAATCTAAATTTCTCAACATAATTATCAATCAATTCGTTTGTAAGACCATTTGGAAGTCCAGAAATAATAAGTTCAGGAATCTTAAATTTTTTGTAAAGTCCGGTTGAGTATCCAAAAGGTGTAAATCCAGCCTCTTCCATTACATAGGTTGTATGAAATCCGAATTTTTCAATATTGTCATTGACCATTTTGAAATATTTCTCTGTCTTGTTCAAATTCAATTCTTCAGTGTGTTATTATTCTCTTTTCCAGCGGAGAGTAAGTTGGCAAAAAGACGGTAAGCGCCAGAAACACCAGCAGGAAACTCCCTAAAAAAGCTCAAGCCCGTATATATGTAGTTACCTTTTCCATATTGTGCTATCAGTAGGCTTCCTTCTTTTGAAGATTCTCCTTTATCATTCATGGCAAGTAGTGGAGTAAATTCTTCTGACCATTCATTAGGAAAATATAACCCTCGTTCTTGTACCCAACCTTCAAAATCTTGAGATGTAATTTTATTAGGAAAATTTAAAAGTGGGTGATTGGGCTGAAGGATTGTTACTGAAGCGTTTTCATCAGTTACTCGATCTCTAGAGAGGTCTAATTTGTAAGGGGCTATATTTTCTGCTTTAATACCTCTGCTTGTATTGTATTGAACAATCATATTGCCTCCTTCTTTCACATATTCTAGTAAGAATTTTTGTTTGAATTTTAATTCGTCTAAAATATTGTAGGCTCTAATGCCTATAACCACAGCATCGAAGTTTACTAGGTTTTCCGCTGAGATTTGTTCTGGCTTAATAATGGTGACATTGTAGCCAATTTGCCTTAAACTTTCAGGAACTACATCTCCAGCACCTTCAATATATCCTATATTATTACCACGTTTGTCAATATCCAAACGAACTACTTTGCTTACGCTAGGCATTAATACGGTTTGGTACGGAATGTGGTTGTAGTCTATTTCTATAAGTTCATCAGTGTAATATTCTCCATTGATATTTACCATTGGTGAGATAAGACCTTCACTCTGGTTTTTTGGAGGAATTACTGTAAACACTACCTTTTGAACATCACCTTTATTAACAATTTCAATTTTTTGTTTTTGTGGATATACATTCCAATCATTGGGATATGCCATCTGTACATAACCTTCAATAGCGTCTCTACCAGCCTTTATGGTAACCTCAATCTCTTTTTGCTGATCGTTTTCAAAAATGAAAACCTTATCAGAAATACTTGCTGATACTTCTGGTATGACTTCAAAAGGTCTGTATAGCTCGCCTTTATCTGGTTGCGAATAACGATAAACTACAGGTTTAGTTATTGTAATTGGTGTACCTTCAATATTCAAGTTAAAATCTACAAAAACAGCCCTTGGCGTTTCGGGTTTGCCAATCCACTCAGGGTTATCGACATAATACATACCCAATGTACTTTTTTTATTGAGCCAATATGGTGTGGTGTAGTGACTGTTTTTCGGTATTGTAATGCCTTCATTAAAATTTAACTTCTGATTTTCTGATAGGTCTAATTTTTTAGAAATAGCATTCTGAAGTGTAGATAATTTGTAAGACACGAGCGTTATGGAAGCAGAGCTTCTATTTAGGACTTCAATATCTAAGCCTACTGTGCTTTGTGGTGAAGCATGAGGTGAGTTTGCAGAAACCTCAAGGTATAAACCAGCACAAGCTTCAATTATTATTAAAAGCTCTTTGGATTTAACGGTTTTCCAATGCTCGTTTTTTACATTTTGGAGCATTCTGTAGGCTTCTAGTAATTGAGGTAGGTGTGTGGCTGGATTTTTAAAGTTGAAGTTTTTTTCAACCATATTTAGAATATTGCCAATAGCAGCTCCACCTTCAATTCTATTCCAAGAGGTATCTATTCCGGCAAAAACGGATTTGCTATTATCTAACGGTTCGCCTTTTAAATACTCAATGTATTCTTGTTGTGTACCTCGTTGAGATAAACGACCAAAACCTTGGCATAAGTGCTGACTACTGGCTAAAGCGGCAACCTCATTATTAGACATACCTTTACTTGGATAATACACACCGATATCAAAATTTAGCATGTTGCTTTTATCGGCTTCTTCAAATTTTTCTTGGCTTCCGTAAAACCACCATGAGGTATTAAAAAAAATACGTTTGGGCTGCCAAGTTTCTGCATATTGTAATTGCGATGGATATTGAGAAGCATCATTGGCCAAATCAAAAGCTTCCATGCTTAGCATTGCCGAAGCTGTATGATGACCATGTGTTCTACCTGGTGTTCTGTGGTCAAAACGGTTAATGATAACATCTGGCTTAAAGGTTCTAATGGCCCAAACCACATCGGCAAGTACCAAATCTTTGTTCCAAATGTCTAGGGTTTCATCAGGATGTTTTGAGTAGCCAAAGTCGTTGGCTCTTGTAAAGCGTTGTTCACCACCGTCTATACGACGCGCAGCCAATAATTCTTGTGTTCTAATAACACCAAGAAGTTCTCTTATTTCTGGTCCTATAAGATTTTGCCCACCATCACCTCGTGTTAACGAAAGGTAAGCTGTACGTGCCTTAACTTGGTTAGACATGTAAGAAATTAATCGCGTATTTTCATCATCTGGATGCGCTGCAACATATAAAACTGAACCTAAAACATTGAGTTTTTGGACGGCTTCGTAGATTTCTGATGAATTGAATTTTTTGGGTTGTTGGGCTGGTAAAGAAATTAAACAGCTAAAAATGAATAGAATACAGAGTCTAGTCTGAAACATGAGGTTATCTAGTTAGTGTGCACTTCAAATATAAAAAAGTAGAATTTTTTATTCTTGCTTTTAGGTTTTGTTTAACGTTGGGTATTAGAGATATGAGATATGAGATATGAGATATGAGAAGTGAGAAGATTGAAGTGTAACTATGGTAAGTAATCTCTGTGGATGCTGGTAATAATAATGATAAAGCGTTCCATAAAGAAGCCTACATTCATTAGAATGGAAACTAATAACACAAAATAGATGTTTTTACCAAGTGGTTTGTAAAAAAGAATAAGAGGAAAAATACAATTAAAGAATAGCATTAACCAATATGCCCAAGCATATGGTCCTGTAGCACGATTAATAAAAGCATAGTCACCAGAATTTGGTAGTGCAAGAACCAGGAACCAACAAATTATTGTGATTATTGAATAAACAATCATTATCCATCTAATGAAGTTGAAGGCAGAAGAGTAAATATTTTCTTTACTAGTTAGAATTCGTAGTATTAAAATAAGGACAATAACCAGATATAAATAAGCAATGATGTAATTGCTTAAGAATATTGGGATTTCAAAAAGTTTATCAGATAAATACATCCTTTTGAATAGCTACAACCACTTCTTCCTTTTAAAATAATAAAGCATCGCCAAGAATAATACAATCATAATTCCCCAAAGTACATGATAACCGTATTTGTAGTGTAGTTCTGGTATGTTTTCGAAATTCATACCATAAATACCTGCAATAAACGTAAGCGGAATAAAAATGGTGGCGATGATGGTGAGCACTTTCATGACTTCATTCATTTTGTTGCTAATGGTAGTCATGTACATATCCATTAAACTCCAGATCATTTCACGATAGATATCGATATTTTCTGACACTTGAATTAAGTGGTCGTAAATGTCTCTGTAAAAGGTGATTGTGCGTTTATAAATTAGTGAATGGTCTCCCTTTTCAATACGATTTATAATTTCGCGAAGTGGGAAAATAGCTCGACGTACTTTTAGAATTTCTCGCTTTAGTTGTTGAACTTCTACATTAATGTCTTCTCGTGCATTTCCCGAGAATAACTCTGTTTCTAGATCTTCAATTTTATTGCCTAAGGTCTCAATAAGGCTAAAGTAATTATCTACAATAGCATCTATTAAGGCATACATTAGGTAATCTGATTTTAAACCTCTTATCCTACCATTGGATAATCGTAAGCGCTCTCTGATTGACCCAAATACGTCTCCTTCAGATTCTTGAAATGTTAGGACATAATTCTTGCCCAGAACAATGCTAACTTGCTCTATGACGATATTTTCTTCATCATCATAATACAACATTTTTAGTACAACAAACAGATAATCTTCGTATTCATCAATTTTTGGACGCTGTGAGGTATTTACAATATCTTCCAAAACCAAAGGATGCAAATCGTATTGTTTACCGATATCTTCTATTTTGTCGGTATGCTTTAATCCATCAACATTTATCCACGTAACAGATTCTGTTTCTTTATAGTTTATCGCATCTTCAATATTGAGTAAAATAGATTCTTCAATATGATCTTTAGTATAATCGAAGCATTCGACGTGAAAATCCTTATCAGATTTTTTACCTGTGTATATAAGCGTTCCTGGTACCTGACCAATATGCTTTTTAGATTCTTGGGTACGTTTTTTTTTAGTTCGTCTTTTAATCATGGTCTAAAGAATACTGCTATCGTCTAAAGCATCTTTCTCCATTAAAGTTACGGCTTTTTGAAGAATTAAATTGTTTGGATAGGTAACTAAATCGCCGTTATCCTCTCTAAGGATAAGTTGAAATGCCCTAATATCTTCTATGATAGCTTCTACTGGGTAATCTTTATCGTGAATTTTTATTTTATCTCCAACTTTATATGGGAACGAAAAAAACATAATAACACCAGAGGTGACGTTACTTAGGATAGACCAAACGGCAAAAAGAGCAATACCAATAACGGCAAACACAGATGAAAATACTAATGTAATGTCGCTAGTATCTAGTCCTAAAATGAAGGCTTCTATTAGTATAGCAATGAGAACTAAAGTTACGGTTACATATCTACCAATAAGACCAGCTCTAGCTTCGGTCGTACCACTTTTTTTTCCAATTTTTTTTACGGATAGAACTATAATTGCCCTAATAATCAATAGTGTTATTAGCAGGATAGCCGAATAGATAATTTCGGATTTGTAATCGTTAAAGACCTCTATCATATGTAGAAATGATTAGTGTATAAACAAAGGTAACTAATATTCTATTGCAACTTTAGTGTTGTCCTTAAACTTTCGTCATCATTACTGTTCTTGTTCCAATATGCAGACTTTATGGTTACTAATTTGGTAGCTTTGGTTGTTAAAGTTTTTGCAGCATTGCCAAAACCACTTTGTATGGTCTCTTCCCAACCCAAGATATCATAAGGAAACTCAGCGTTAAAATTAATTTTTAAAATCCTATTTAACTCTGGATAATTTAGAGTGTAGGTTCCATTTTCCATATTTGCAAATGCATTATAGGCCTTAATGTCTTTATGTTTTAATCTCGTAAATTCTAGGGATGGAACAACCCTAATGTCACCAACTGGTAGCGTTTTTGGGTCAATTCTGAGCTTGGTCCAAAGCTCGTTTTCTGTCCATGATTTTTCTATCTTGAAGCTTTGATCTGCTTCACCTTGAAAATAAGAGTGCGACGTAATCTCAAACTGACTTCGGTTATTGAGTTGTGTATATACATGACCACACCATTCTTGCACTGAAGCTGAGATTTTTATAGCATGCTGATTATTAGCCACAGGATAAAATGTACTTTGCATTATTGAATATGGATAAATACCTGTATTGAATTTTTTAGTGGCATTGAGCTTTAAAATAGGAATATTGCCATCGTTGTAATTATCGGCTTTAACTTGTGCTTCTGGTAAAAAATCTTCAGTTACGAATACTAAAACAGCGTTTCCTGAACGCATTTCACCATAACGTGCTTGCTCTAGTTTGTAGGATGTTATTTCGGCTTCACCAGCATACCAATAGTCTTTAAAAGTTTGTGATAGTTTAGTTTGAGGTTGCTTGGTTTCAATTTCTGGACGTAAATTTTCTGAGATTTCAGAAGAGGTTTCTACCGCTTTTTTACAACTTTGAAATGTAAATAATAAAACCGGAAGTATAAAAAGTAACTTTTTCATAAATCTAAAATTTTGAATAAACTGCTCGTCAGTAATTTAATGATATGGATGGAAATATTTACAGACTAGCTAAGGTTTCTGCCAACAGACAGTTACCTATTATGTGCTTTATTACAAAGTTACGATTTGACTACCCTTTGGCAATGGTATTTAACGTTTCATAAAGTAAATGTGTAGGTAAACCAACTACGTTATTATAAGAGCCTTCAATATTGGTGATTCCAATAGCTCCAATCCATTCTTGTATGCCATAAGCACCGGCTTTATCCAATGGTTTGTATGTATTTACATAGTACCAGATTTCATCGTCTGATAATACTTTAAACGTAACTTTGGTCGTGGTGTTTACTACCTTTTGCTGCGTAGTTTGTGTAAAGCAGATGGACGTCATAACCTCATGGGTTTTGTTGCTCAGCGATGAAATCATGATAAAAGCATCGTCTTTGTCTTTTGGTTTTTCTACAGCTTTACCATCTAACCAAACAATGGTATCACTAGTAATTAAAATGTCTTTTTCTTTGAGCTGGTTTTTAAATGCTTGCGCCTTTAATATTGCCAAATAATCGGTGATTTCTGTACCTTTTAAATTACCTGGATAAACTTCTTCTACAGGATGAAGACGCACCTCAAAATCTATATTCATAGACTTTAAAAAAGCATGACGTCTTGGTGATGCGGAAGCTAAAATGATGTTATAATCCTTTAGTTTGTCGTTTAGCATATTACTTTAAAATAAATGGGTAAAGACTCATAGAAAGCATACCTGTAAGCATTACCAACTTAAGAATAAGACTTATATGTTTGTAGTGAGCTGCTTGTTCAGCACTAAAGATTTTTATGGAGATATAAATTAGCGGAGCAACAACAAATAGTAAAAAATAAGCCACTAAAACTTGTTGTTTATATAAACTCGTGATAATGTAGTATACAACAGCAAACAGTGGTATTAAAGACAGAGCAAAAGCAATTTTATTAGCTCTATCTCTTCCTAAAACTATAGGCATGGTTTGCATGCCTACTTTGTGGTCGCCGTTGATGTCTTCAATATCTTTAACAACTTCCCTTACAAGATTTATTAAAAAGGCAAAAATGGCATAATCTCTTATGATTTCTAAAAATGGCATGTTGGCTACATTGTTTAAAGACATCATGGAAGGGATTAATTCAAAAATACCAACAACTAAAATACTTAATGCTACAACGACGGATACCACAATATTTCCTATTAAAAACATTTGTTTTAGCGCAGTAGAATAGATATATAACAATGCTGAACTAATAAAAAACACCACAAACAGCGAGGAGTAGTTTATGAGGTGCGATAAGTAGAATCCTAATCCGACACCAATAACATTAAGAAGTATAAAAGAGGTGTAGCCATTCTTTTCTGAAATATGCTTATTAATGATAACTTTATTGGGTTTATTCACCTTGTCTGTGTCTATATCATAGATGTCATTAATCACATAACCTCCAGCAGCAATGCATAGTGTTGCTAAAACCAAAATTGCAAAAGCAAAAGTATTTAAGGTCGTTGTAACACCTTGACTTTCATTAAAAGGAAGTAACAGAGCATATCTGATTAAAACTTGCACTAGGGCAATCATTACGAGGTTTTTCCAACGGATTAGATTAAGATAATGAATCATTTACAAGAATTAATGAGATAGAATTTTATCGATTAAATAGTAGGCTACATACACTACAATAGCAAAAATGATAAGGCTTACAACAACGGTTCTCCTAAATAGTTTTCGTTCTTGTTTACGGATTTTATTTTTAATTTTTTCTTTATCGGCTTTGCTGAGATCTTTGTGCATAAACTCCATTTCGTAATGAAGATGCGCTTCCAAGTCTAGTTTTTCTTTATATACAGAAAAGGGTGTACTCGTTTTTTGATTAAAGGTAGATTGGTTGTTGCCAAACCCTATATAACCAAAACCAGTACTATGTCTTCTGCTTCTACGAGCCATATTATTTTTCTAAAACTTTATGTAAATATGTTTTAACATTTTTTAAGCCATCTGAAACTGCTTACCGAAATCAATCGTATTTAGCATCAAAATTGCCATTCCATTTGTTGTGAACTTTAAGGACTTGTTCAATAACATCTCTAGCTGCCCCTTTTCCGCCATTTTTATGCGAAATATATTTTGAGATAGCTTTAATCTCTGGAGCAGCATCCTGCGGACAGCATGGTAAACCAACTAGGTTCATAACAGGATAATCAGGAATATCATCTCCCATATACAAAACTTCAGAGCTTTTAAGGTTGCGCTTTTCTAAATAATCGTTGAGTTGCTCAATTTTATTGTGCGCACCAAGGTAAATGTCTTTTACGCCTAAGCCTTGAAGTCGTTTACGAACACCTTCATTTGAACCACCAGAAATTACGCAAACATTAAAACCTGCATCAACAGCAGTTTTTAGGGCAAAACCATCTTTAATGCTCATTCTTCGAAGCATTTCACCAGAGGTGGTAATGGTGACCGTACCATCGGTAAGTACACCATCTACGTCAAAAATAAAGGTGGTTATATTTATAAGATATTCTTTGTAGCTTTTATCGTTGTCCATGTGTGTTAATCTATGATAATTCTATCATTCAATTTTTTAAATATATCAAAATAATGCTTGTCAGTCCGTAATTCAATAACTAACTCTTTGCTGTGATTGGAAATTTGATACACTTCACCAGACATTAGCAAAGTTCTTAAAATAGTAGTCAAATCTGAAATAGATATTGATTTCTTTTCTGCTATTAAAACATACTTTTTAAAATTGGCTATTTTTTTGAATTTTAAATTGAATATTTTAAAAATAGAATCTTTTAACCTCTTTTTTCTTATTATAAATTCTCCACCTTTAATTTGGTGTGTTTTCCAAATAGAAGCCACATGTAAATTTTGAGTCTTACTAGAAAATAATAAATTACCAGATGTGAAAGTAGATTTTTTATACTTTAGAATCCACTCTCTTGGTGTGTTGATTTTCCCAATTATTGAATAAGACCAAGAATTATACTTACCTTCTATGACACCATCATTTTCCTTCACAAAATTCTCTAAGGTTAAGCAGAATTCTTTATTAGCTTCGTAAAAAGGAGATGAAAGTTCAGAAGGTGAAGCGTTAGATTCAATCATTTATAATTGTGTGTTTTCTTTATAGAAGCCGTTAAAAGTTCATAAATAGCTTTATGATCTTCGTTTTCTAAGAGTTTTAAATGCCGCTTTATAGTTTTTTTATCATTACGTTTTGCAGGTCCGGTTTGCGCCATATACGGAGACATATCCTGAACCTTTCTGGCAGTTTCCATAATCAAAGGCTTTAAAATATCAAAGTTAATACTTTTAGCATCACTAATTTCGTGTGCTATTCTGTACAACTGATTGGTAAAGTTATTCACAAAAACAGCAGATAGGTGTAAGGTTTGGCGTTGCTCGGATGTTATTTTGTATGATGTACAGCCTAAAGCTTCAGCTAAATCTTTCATAAACTGAAGATTTTCCTTTTCGGTAACTTCAATACAAATAGGAATTTCGCTAAAATCCAACTCTGCATCTTTAGAAAAAGTTTGCAACGGATAAAACACAGCACGTTGGTTTTTCTTGTCCAAATCATGAATGGAAACACTCCCAGAAGTATGTGCTACCAATCTGTTTTCAAATGGCAGCGCTCTAGAAAGTGATGCAATACTATCGTCGCTAACAGCCATAATATAGATGTCTGCCTCTTTTAGTTGAGACAAATTATCTGTGGTGTCCACCTCATTGGCATAAGATGAAATGTCACTGTACGTACGGTTGTACCACTGTTTAACGGTAACATCCTTAGCGTTTTTAAAGGCTTTATATAAATGAGATGCAACATTTCCTGCACCCAATATTGTAACAGTTATCATGCTGTAAAAATAGTAAGATTTAGATTAAAAGAATAACTTTGAGGTATGAGTAAATCAGATATCAAAACCAGAGAAGATATTTACCGCTTAGTATCAGAATTTTATGCTAAAGTTAGAAAAGATAAAGTGCTAGGTCCATTCTTCAATGAGACTATAAAAGATTGGGATGCACATCTAGAGCATCTTACCACGTTTTGGGAATCTAGCTTGTTTTTAAAAACAAGATATTATGGCAATCCGTTAGAAGCACATGTAAAGGTTGACGCCAAACACAATCACAGTATTACAGAATTACATTTTGGTCTTTGGTTAAATCTTTGGCATCAAACTATAGATGAACTGTTTGAAGGTGATTATGCTGAAAACGCCAAACGAAGAGCTCGTAAAATGGGTACATTTCTTTATCTAAAAATATTTGAGGCCAGAAACAAATAACCCTTAGCTTCTTGTTAACTTTGCTAGTTTCAATTTTAATCAAACCTTATCAAAATGAAGCTATTAAAAGAATTTAAGGAGTTTGCAGTAAAAGGTAATATGATGGATATGGCCATCGGTATTATCATTGGTGCTGCGTTTAACAAAGTCATAGACGTTCTAGCAAAACAGGTGTTGTTACCACCTTTGTCTTTATTGTCAGATGGGACAAATTTTCAAGATAAAAAATTAGTTTTACGAGAAGGAATAACCAATATAGAAGGTGCCATAACCACAAGTGAAGTAGCGATTGAATACGGTGCACTATTCGAGGTATTTTTAGACTTCATTATTATTGGGTTTACGGTGTTTATTGTTGTTAAAGCCATGAATAGACTCAGAAATAGAGCGCAAGATACATCAGATGAAACCGTAGCAACACCAAAGGATATAGAACTGCTATCAGATTTAAAAATTTTAATAGAAGAACAAAACCGACTGTTAAAGTCCCAAGTTTCAAGATAATTGAAAATTAATAAGAGAACTTTAACGCTTTTTGAACACTGAAACATTAAGCCAAAACAGTAAAAAAGCACTATCTTTGCGCGAGCTTGAAAAGCCTTTAAGACTATGCAAAAGAAAATCGCAAACTTCCTATTTTCAACTAAGCTTACAGCTGTTTTATTTATTGTATTTGCCGTAGCCATGGCAGTTGGTACCATTTTAGACAGAAATATGGATACCTCACCAACACCATACACAAGAACCCTAATCTATAATGCTTGGTGGTTTGAGACGATTATGGTCTTATTTGTCATAAATTTTATAGGAAATATTTCTAGATATAAATTGCTCAAAAAAGAAAAATGGTCTATCCTTATTCTGCATGTATCTTGGATACTCATTATAGTAGGTGCGGCAGTAACCAGATATATTGGTTACGAAGGGATGATGGCAATTAGAGAAGGAGAAACAGAAAGCCAATTTAGATCTCAAAAAACATACATAAGCGGTAGAATTGTTGGTGATTACGAAATTAATGGACAGCTACAGCAGCGCAACATTATGGAAGAGGTAGATTTTTCACCACGTTTAGACAATGACTTTGAGAGAACTTATGATTATGGTGATCATCAGATAACATTTAAACTCCGAAAATTCATAAAAGGTGCCGAACAAGATGTTATTCCAGATGCCAATGGTGATAGCTATCTAAAAGTTGTAGAGGCTAGTAATGAGGGCTCTCATAATCATTTTCTACAAGAAGGTCAAGTGTCTAATATGCATAATGTTCTCATATCCTTAAATAAAGAACAAAAAGGTGCTATTAATATTTACAATACAGATGAAGGCCTGTTTATTAAATCACCTTTTGAAGGCGAATACATGACCATGGCAACTGGCCAGACGGGTCAATTGGTAAAAGATAGTCTACAACCGCTCGCTTTGCGTTCACGGTACGTTATAGGAAATATGCAATTGGTATTCCCCAAACCAGTGGTCAAAGGTGTGTTTGGTATCGTAAAAAAACCAACGATTCTAAAAGGGGATGATGATGGAGTAGAACTAGACATTACTGCTAATGGAGAAACAAAAACTATCAATCTTTTAGGTGGAAAAGGGATCTATAATAGAATAGAGGAGATTAATGTTGGAGGCTTAGATGTCGCTCTGCGTTATGGTTCGCGTTTAGAACAATTGCCTTTTGAAGTAAAACTAAACGACTTCATTGCTGAGAAGTACCCAGGAACAGAAAAAGCCTATTCGTCTTATGAGAGTCAAGTGACCATCCTTGATAAGGAAAAAGGTGATTTTGATTACCACATCTATATGAACCATATCTTAGATCACAGAGGTTACAGATTCTTTCAGGCAAGTTTTGATCCAGATGAAAAAGGCACTATACTTTCTGTAAATCACGATCGTTGGGGAACATATATTACCTACACAGGTTACATATTATTGTATTTTGGACTAATGGCTATTTTGTTTGCTAAAAACACAAGGTTTGATGACATTAGAAAACGTCTGGATAAATTGAGCAAAAAGAAAGCAAAACTAATGACCATGATAGCCTTACTATTAAGTCTATCGGCTTTTACGCAAGAACATGCTGCAGATGACGGTCATAACCATTCAAATAGCATACCTACTAAAACGAGTTTAGACTCAATTTTAAAGGCCAATGTTGCACCTGTAGAACATACGGATAAGTTTGCAGAAATGGTCATCCAAGATTATGACGGACGTATGAAGCCAATTCATACCTATGCTTCAGAAATGCTTAGAAAATTAAGTAAGCATGATACGTATGAAGGATTAAACGCAACACAAGTATTTTTATCCATACAAGAAAGTCCGTTGTTATGGTACAACATACCAGTAATTTATTTAACACCAAGAAAAGCGGATTCTATTAGGGCAATAATAGGCGTAGATAATGATCAGAAATACGTAAGCTTATTAGATTTTTTTACTGAAGATGGACGAAATAAGTTAGGTCCTTACATAGAGAGTGCATTTAAGGCACAGGTTCCTAATGGATTTCAGAAAGAGGTCAAAAACACCTACGGAAGATTAACCCTTTTATCTGATGCCATAGAGGGTAGAAATATAAAAATATTCCCAATACCTAATGATGAAAATAATACTTGGATATCGTCTTTTGAGTTTAAACAAGGTGGTTACGATGAGGTTATAAAAGACGAATCATACAAGGCATTTGTAAAAAATGGTTTTAGCTATTATTTAATGACCTTAAACAATGCCAAACAATCTGGTAATTTTGAAAATGCGGATAAGCTGTTAGGAGATTTCAAAAAAACACAGCAAAAGTATGGAAGTGAAGTCATGCTGTCTGATGATAAGATAAAAGCGGAAATACTATATAATAAGTATGATGTTTTTAAGAAATTATTCAGTTGGTATCTTTATGCCGCTACCTTACTTTTTATCTTCATCATCGTTCATATTTTTGACTACAAGAGCAAATGGTTAAAGACAGCTATTAAAATACTTGTAGGTGTTATTTTGTTGTTATTTGTACTTCATACAGGTGGCTTAATTTGGCGTTGGTACCTATCTGGTCATGCACCATGGAGTGACGCCTATGAGTCTCTCATTTACGTTGCTTGGTCAGTGTCTTTATTCGGGTTGCTTTTAGGTCGAAAAAGTAATCTTACTATTGCGGCATCAGCTTTTGTAAGTGCTATAATCTTAATGGTAGCACATTGGGCTTGGATGGATCCTGCAATAGCAAATCTTCAGCCTGTGTTACAAGGTTATTGGTTAATGATTCATGTTTCGGTTATTGTTGCAAGCTATGGTCCTTTTGCCATTGGTATGATATTGGGCGCTATAGCACTATTACTTATGATACTGACTAATAAAGAAAACAAAGATCGTATTGACATTAATATTAAAGAGATTACCATTATAAATGAAATGGCATTAACGGTAGGTTTGGTCATGTTAACCATTGGAAATTTCTTAGGAGGTATGTGGGCAAACGAAAGTTGGGGACGTTATTGGGGCTGGGATCCAAAAGAAACATGGGCTTTGATTAGTATTATGATTTACGCCTTTGTTATTCACATGCGTTTAGTGCCAGGTTTGCGTGGTCGTTGGATTTACAATTTGATGTCTATTTTAGCTTTTGGTAGTATTCTAATGACCTATTTCGGTGTAAACTTTTATTTGTCTGGTCTTCATGCCTATGCTAGTGGTGATCAGATATTAAGCTTTCAGTTTATAGCTATAACTCTAGCGATTATTGCAGTTTTAGCCTTCTTAGCCTACAGAAAGTATAAAACTTACTACAAATAATCTATTTTTTTTATTTCAATTAAAAAGACATCATAAATTTTCATAACTTGAGGTTATTAAACTAACCCTCAAAATGGACTACTTCAAAAAATTAGGAACAGCAAACGTACTAATGTTAATTTTGTGCGCAGCTATCATCCTTGTTGCCGAATATTTATTTTTAACTGGAGATCAAATGCATGGTCTATTTGTTGGTCTTTGGGCACCTACCTTATTGGGTGTGATGATCTATTTAAAACTCGTGGACAATGGTAGCAAATGATATCGTACTGTGGTTTTCTATTATTGTAATAGTTTTGGTAGCCATCTGGGCTATCTTAATGATACGCGCTTATAACAAGGCGAGCAAAAAAAATTAATACTCTTTAAAAAATCTTTTTTTGAAAAATAATGCGCATATTTGCGCTATTATGATTGCCTAATTTACCCTTCGGATAAAATCGTCACTACTTCATGTGATGTCAAAACGTTGAACATTCTTGAAAATGTTCATCATCATTAATAGTCTATTTTTTAAAGAGTTATGCAATCGAATAAAGTTTCAATACGTCAATTTTTTAAATATTTAAGAATCGCAATTTCAGGTAAGGAGCAAGAATTTACCTCAGGAAGTATTCGCAAGGCTGTTTTTCTACTATCAATTCCAATGATTTTAGAAATGCTTATGGAATCTATCTTTGCTATTGTTGATATTTTCTATGTGTCAAAAGTCAGCGTAAATGCTGTAGCCACAATAGGATTAACAGAATCCGTAATTACATTGGTTTATGCTGTTGCCATAGGTCTTAGTATGGCAGCAACAGCAATAGTTGCTAGACGAATTGGTGAAAAGGATAGGGAAGGGGCATCACAAGCCGCAGTACAGGTCATAGGTTTAGGGATTATTGTAGCTGCAGTAATCAGTATCATTGGTGTTTTTTTTCCAAAAGAGATTTTACAATTAATGGGAGGTGAACCAGATTTAATTGCTGAGGGTTATGGGTACACTCAAGTGTTACTTGGTGGAAATGTTACCATAATGCTTTTGTTCTTAATCAATGCTATTTTTAGAGGAGCTGGTGATGCATCTATAGCCATGTGGGCTTTGGTGTTATCCAATGGTTTAAACATCATTTTAGACCCAATTTTTATTTTTGGTTTCGGTCCAATACCAGCATTTGGTGTAGAAGGAGCTGCAATCGCTACAACAATTGGTAGAGGTACGGCAGTTATTTTTCAACTTTTGGTGTTGTTTTATGGTTGGAGTAAAATTAAGGTCGGATTTAAAGACCTAGTACTCCGAGTAGTAGTAATGGTTAATTTAATTAAAGTCTCGCTTGGTGGTATAGGACAGTTTTTAATTGGTACATCGTCTTGGGTCTTCTTGATGCGTATTATGAGCGAATTTGGTAGCGAAGTTTTAGCAGGTTATACTATTGCAATACGAGTGATGATGTTTACGCTTATGCCAGCTTGGGGAATGAGTAATGCGGCAGCAACTTTAGTTGGACAAAATTTAGGGGCAAACCAACCCAACAGAGCAGAAGCATCTGTTTGGAAAACTGGAAAATACAGCGCTTATTTTATGGGATTTGTTTCTATCATCTACCTCATTTTTGCACCACAAATTATATCATGGTTTACTCATGATACAGAAGTTATGAAAAATGGTGCTTTATGTTTAAGAATCATTGCTGCTGGTTATGTGTTTTATGGTTACGGAATGGTTATAATTAATGCATTCAATGGCGCAGGTGACACCAAAACACCAACGTGGATTAATTTTATTTGCTTTTGGTTGTTTCAATTACCTTTGGCTTACATTTCAGCATTAGTTTTAGATATTGGGCCTTTGGGTGTTTTTATGGCTATAACATTGGCTGAAGTCCTTATCACTATTTTAGGACTCATCTGGTTTAAAAAAGGCTATTGGAAAACAACTCAAGTTTAAGATGGTCTCCTTGTATTTTTTCTTAATTTTAAATCAATAATAAAAAAGCTATGTCAAAAGAAAAATTAGGATTAAACACTATTTGCACTCATGTGGGTGAGGTAAAGGATGAACAGTTTAAAGGAGCTGTATCTCCAATGTATTTGAGCTCATCTTACGAATTTTTAGATGTTGATGTAAAACGCTATCCACGTTATTTTAATACACCAAATCAAGAATATTTGGCGAAGAAAATTGCGGCTTTAGAACATACTGAAGCCGCCTTAATTTTTGGATCTGGTATGGCTGCGATTAGTCATATGTTTTTGGCTTTTCTTCAAAAAGGAGACCATTTAGTGGTTCAGAATACCTTGTACGGAGGAACTGTTAACTTTATTAAAGAAGAATTTCCAAAATATGGTATAGAATACACCTTTACTAATGGTTACAAAGTTGAAGATTTTGAAGTGGCTATTCAACCTAATACCAAGCTTATTCATATTGAAACACCTTCAAACCCATTATTGACTATTACAGATATAAAGGCTATCGCCAAACTTGGTAAAACCAAAAATATCGTAACGTCCATTGATAATACGTTTGCTTCGCCTATAAATCAAAATCCGATAGACTTGGGCATTGATATGGTCATGCACTCGGCCACTAAATATTTTGGTGGTCATAGCGATATTTGTGCAGGTGTAGTAGCAAGTTCTCACGAGCATATTGATAGAATTTGGAATGTAAGTAAGAATTTAGGTGGAAGCTTAAGCGATATGACGGTCTGGATGCTAGAGCGTAGTATGAAAACTTTAGGCTTACGTGTAAAAGCACAAACCAAAAATGCCATGAAAATGGCAAAATGGCTAAACAAACACCCAAAAATTGCCAAAGTCTATTATCCTGGTTTAAAATCACATCCAGAGCATAAGCTCGCAAAATCTCAAATGAAAGGTTTTGGTGCCATGCTATCTTTTGAGTTGTCCACTGATTTAGATTCCAATAAATTTCAAAAATCTCTTAAACTTATTAAGTCTTCTATGAGTTTGGCAGGAGTAGAAAGTACCATGCTTTCTCCGCATTTAACATCGCATTCCCTTTTAACCCAAGAAGAGCGTGATAAGGTTGGGATAAGCGATCAACTAATTAGATTCTCTGTAGGTATTGAAGATGTTAAGGATTTAAAACGTGATATTGATAATGCTATAACTGCACTAATGTAGGCTTAGGTTTTCTGGAATCTGTTGTGAAACTTATTCCAACTTGTATTCTGTTCAAATTATTTTTGCGAATATGTTGTTTCAAGTAACCTATTTGTAGCTTTGAGTGGCTAGTAACGTTAAAACCAAAACCACTATAAAATCTATTTTCATGAAATACCTGATCTTGAAAATTTACAAAAGGTTCTTCCGAAACATTAATAAAAATGGTACTACTCAGGTTATATTTCAAACTCAAACGATATCTAAATCTATTTTGAAGTTCATTTCTATCAGTAAAGTCCAAAAAACGCTGCTCAAACCTTGCTCTATGTTGAATATGTAGTTTAGACGTTTTTTGACTAATGGTATATTGTTCGTAAACACGATGCTCGTGTATGTTGGGTTGATGGTCAAATTCAAAAACAGTATCTATATCTAAATAGGCATATGCTAACCCAATCGTTTGATTATTTTTTAAGTGATAGTTTCCGCGTAGGGAAATGTAAGCCAAATTATAATTTGAAGACGCTTCATAGAAACGTAATTCAGCCCAAGGATTTAAGCTGAAACGTTCGTTTAATCTATGATGACTCCCATAAGTGTACCAAGAACCAAGATGGTTTTCTGATGGATTTTGTGCTTTGAGGTTGGTTGTAGTTAAGGTTAAAAATACAACCATTATTAGAATTCTCATGTGATTTAGAATCTATTGGCTTGAGAATTAGTATTCAGTTAAAATGAATGAAAAAGAGGAGCTCCATGAGAGCTCCTCCTTGTCATGGAATTATTAAACATGGTCGTTTAAATGATGATGCTCATCAATCAATGGACCTCCTTCTATAATTTGTTCAGAAGCTTCACTTACAAATTTTTCAAAATTCAAGTGGAAAGAGTGTGCTAATTGAATAGCTTTACTAACATAAGCTCCTTTTTGTAGCCAAGTATTCATTGGGTCTAACATTTCTGTTGGAACATTAGGAATATATTTTGGCATATATAATCCAAAAATTGGATGTTGTTCATAGTCTACATTATCTAATTCGCCATTAAGAATAGCAGTAATCATTGCTCTTGTATATTTTAATTTAATACGAGAACCAACTCCGTAAGGTCCGCCACTCCAACCAGTGTTTAGTAACCAAACATTTACACCAGCCTCTTGCATTTTGCTACTTAGCATTTCGGCATATTTAGTCGGGTGTAATGGCATAAATGGCTCGCCAAAACAAGCAGAAAATGATGGAACAGGCTCTGTAATACCAGCTTCTGTACCTGCTACTTTTGCAGTGTAACCAGAAATAAAGTGGTATGCAGCCTGACCAGGAGTTAACTTAGAAACAGGAGGTAATACACCAAAAGCATCACATGTTAAAAAGAAGATGTTCTTTGGATTGTCTGCATATGATGGTTGCTGAATATTATCTATATGGTAAATAGGATAACTTACACGTGTGTTTTGTGTAATGCTGCTGTCCATGTAATCTACCTCGCCATTGTCTTTGAAAACAACATTCTCTAAAATAGCACCAGGCTTAATAGCTCTATAGATGTCTGGTTCTTTTTCTTCAGTTAAATCAATCACTTTAGCGTAGCAACCACCTTCAAAATTAAAGATTCTGTTATCGGCAGTCCAGCCATGCTCATCGTCACCAATTAATTTTCTGTTAGGGTCTGCAGATAGTGTGGTTTTACCAGTTCCTGATAATCCGAAGAAAATTGCAGTTTCTCCATCTTCTCCAACATTAGCAGAACAGTGCATTGGTAATACGTTTTTGTCAACAGGAAGTATCATGTTTAAAGCAGAGAAAATCCCTTTTTTAATTTCGCCTGTGTATGCAGAGCCACCAACTAAAGCTATTTTTTTAGTGAAGTTTAAAATTGAAAAATTACCTTGTCTTAAACTGTATTTTTTAGGTTCTGGACATTCGTAACCAGGTGCACATAAAACCAACCATTCTTCATTAAAATTTTCAAGTTCTTCTGCTGTTGGTCTTAAAAACATATTGTAAACAAACATATTAGACCAAGGATATTCTGTTACCGTTCTTACACCCATTTTGTAATTTGGGTCGGCACCAACAAAACCATCTCGTACATAAATTTCTTTACCACTTAGGTAGTTTTCTATTTCACCTTGTAGATAATCAAAATTTTCTGGTGATATGGCTTTATTTGTTTTTCCCCACCAAACTCTATCTTTAGTGTAATCGTCTTTTACTAAGAATCTATCTTGAGGTGAGCGTCCTGTAAATTTTCCAGTATTAATGGCTAATGTACAATTTGCAGTTTCTTTTCCCATACCTTTTTCAACGGTAATGGCCTGTAATTTTTCTGGTGAAAGATTCCAATGTGCTTTGGTGTCTTTCAGTCCGTACTTTGTAAGGTCTCTAGTTTTCATAATCGGATCTTTTAATAATGTTTCCATGAGTTAAAAATTTTAAAATGGCCAAATCAATGGCACTAATGTTAATGTTGTAATTAAAAAGAGTAGAAGCAAGGGTGCACCCACTTTTAGGTAATCAATAAATTTGTAACCACCAGCAGTCATAACCATAGCGTTAGTGGTAGTTCCAACAGGTGTTAAAAATGCTGTTGAGGCACTTATAGCAACGGCTATCATAAACGGTGCAGCAGAAAGATTTAGGGTGTTGGCTGCAATTATGACTATTGGTGCCATTAAGACTGCTGTTGCAGAGTTGTTAATGACTTGGCTAAACGTGGTTGTTAGTAAAAATACACCAGCTAGTAAAACAATTGGGTGCATATCACCTAAGGCATTTACTAAACCATCTGCGATGAGTTTTGCTGTTCCTGTTTTTTGAAGTGCTAATCCCATAGGAATCATGGCGGCAATCATAACCACACTTATCCAGCTGATGCCTTTATAGGCCTTTGGTATAGGTACGCAGCCCGTTAACAGAATTATTCCTGCTGAAATTAATGCGGCAACAGCACCGGGAACAATTTTAAATACCAATAAGCCAATCATAAGCAAAAGTGCAAAAAGTGCTATGTAAGATTTATATGTAATGTTTGTGACGGTCTTTGCCATTCCTTCAGGACTACCAATAATGACTAAGTTTTCGTGATAGGTTTTTAATTGTTCTATGTCGCTCCAAATACCTCTAATTAAAAAGGCGTCACCTGCTTTAACCACAATTTCTCTATCTGTAAAAGGTTTATTGTTTCTAGAAGCTGCCATGAGTTGAACACCAAACCGTCTAAAGTATCTACCGATTCTCAATTTTCGTCCTACTAATGTTGAATTTGGGGTCACTATAATTTCGGTCATACCAACCTCTTGGTTAATGAGGTTATTTCTAAGTTCATCAGCGATTGGCTCTAAGGGTAATAGACCTAATCTAAATTTTATCATTAAAGCATTTATGGCTTCAGTAGTTCCTTTTACGGTAATAATGTCGTGATATTTAAATTCGGTTTCGTTTGAAGGAAACTCGATGTAAGGTTCGTTACCTTTTAAAACATTTGGGTGACGACGCTTAATGCGAAGGATTGAAACATGATGGTTGTCTTCAAAATTCCATTCTCCTATATGAGTGCCTAGTAAAGGCGACACAGAGCGAACTCTTAGGCGGTAGTAATCTCCTTCAACTTTATAAGCTTCAATCCATTTATGAAGCGTTGTGCTTATATCAACAGGTTTGTTGTTGGTCTTATTGCTGGGTAATAATTTGTAGCCAATAAATCTAAAATAGAGTAGTGCGATTAATAAAAGCGGAAGACCAATCAACCCAAATTCAAAGAAAGAAAACCCTTCTAGACCACTTTCTAGCATTGTGTTATTAACAATGATATTTGGAGGTGTGCCAGTTAAGGTTAATAAGCCACCAGTATTTGAGCCAAAAGCTACAGGCATAAGTAACTTAGAAGGAAGTGTTCCAATGCTCCATGCAGAAGATATCGTTACAGGTAATAAAGTGGCCACAGTACCAGTGTTACTAACCACACCAGAAAGTAAACCAGAGCCTAAAGTTGTGATTAACAATAGTTTTGTAATGCTCTTACCAGCCATTTTAATAAACTTTTGGCCAGCCAGAGCTGTCCAACCAGTTTGAGATAAGCCTTCTCCTATAATAAAAAGTGCAGCAATCATAATCACTGTTGGATTGCTAAAACCGCTTAAAGTTTCTTGCAAGTCTAAAATCCCAAAAAGAAATAGGCTCAGCATTGAAATAAGCGCAATAATATCTGGTGTAAATTTTCCCCAAATGAAAAGGACAATTGTAATAATTAAGATGACCAGCATTAAGTTCATAATGATATGCACTTTAAAATCTTGTGTAAAGTTAAAGGCAATGCAGACCAATATTTATGACTAATGTCATGCTTTTTAGGATTTACGAATTATTCAAGTTTTGGTAGATTATTGAATAACAAATAAAAGAAAATGTAAACGAAACCGTTTGCGAAATAGAAAGAAGATGAAATTCTATATCCTTTTTAATATTTTTGACATCAGAGAAAAATGAAAAACACATGAAATTAGATATTTTAGCCATCGGAGCACATCCAGATGATGTAGAATTAGGGTGCGGAGCTACCATTGCAAAAGAGGTGGCAAATGGCAAAAAAGTTGGAATTATAGATTTAACAAGAGGCGAACTAGGAACAAGGGGAACAGCAGACACAAGAGACGAAGAATCTTTTAATGCAGCGAAGATTCTAAATGTATCTATGCGCACCAATATGGAATTTGCCGATGGCTTTTTTGTTAACGATAAAGAACACCAAATAGAGCTTATAAAAGAAATACGAAAGTATAGACCAGAAATTGTGCTATGCAATGCCACAGATGATAGGCATATAGATCATGCTAAGGGAAGTAAGTTGGTTAGTGATGCTTGTTTTTTGAGTGGATTAAGAAAAATTAACACTAGACATGACGATAGTGATGATTTGCAAGAACCTTGGAGACCTAAACTAGTATACCATTACATACAGTGGAAAGATTTAGAACCAGACATTGTAGTTGATGTTACGGGTTTTATTGAAAAGAAGATGGAAGCGGTTCTGGCATATAAGACACAGTTTTTTGATCCTCATAGTAATGAGCCAGAAACTCCAATTTCTAGTAAAAACTTTACGGATAGCATTATTTATAGAGCAAGAAATGCAGGCAGACTTGTGGGTACAGAGTATGGTGAAGGTTTTACGGTAGAGCGCTATCCAGCAGTTGATTCTTTATTTGATTTAAAATAAGTGAAGAAAACGTTTTGTAGAAAAATGTAAATAATTTACATTTGCAGTCCTAATCAAAAATGGTGGTTGTAGCTCAGTTGGTTAGAGCGCTGGTTTGTGGTACCAGATGTCGTGGGTTCGAGTCCCATCTTCCACCCAAAAATAAAAAGCCTTTCAGAAATGAAAGGCTTTTTTGTTTGTCTAAATTACTGTTATTCAGTTGCTTTGTCAACAATTGGTTTACTTTCCCTATTAGCTATTTCCCAGGCTGTATGAAATACTAAGCGAGCTCTGTTTTCTAATAAATCGTATTCAATTTTGTCTGGTGTGTCACTTGGCTGATGGTAATCATCATGCGTACCATTAAAATAAAATATTACTGGGATGTTATTCTTTGCAAAATTATAATGATCAGATCTGTAGTAAAAACGGTTTGGGTCGTTATCATCATTAAAAGTATAATCTAATTCTATGTTACAGTATTTTTTATTTACTTCTTCTGAAATGTTGTGTAAATCAGTACTCAATTTATCACTTCCTATAAGGTAAACATAGTTTCTGTTACCTTCTTTTCGTTTAGGGTCTGTTCTTCCTATCATATCAATGTTGAGGTTAGCTACAGTATTTTCTAAAGGAAAAATAGGGTTGTTATCGGTATAATGTCTAGAGCCCAAAAGTCCTTTTTCCTCTCCAGTGACATGTAGAAATAAAATAGAGCGTTTTGGTCCATGACCTGATTTTTCGGCTATTTTAAAGGCTTCAGCTATTTCTAGTATGGCGATTGTACCAGAACCATCATCGTCGGCACCATTATAAACTTCACCATTTTTAATACCTTCATGGTCTAAATGTGCCGAAATCACAAGGATTTCTTCTGGTTTTGTAGACCCTTTGATGTAGGCCACAACGTTTTCGGAAGTTATTTCTTCAGATTTATTTTCTATTGCTAAGCTTAAGTTTGTTTTGAGATTCTTTGGTTTTTCATCTTCTAAAATTGATGGATGTAAGGCCTTCGCAAGATTTTCATTAATCATTAACATCATCATTTCAGATTCATTACTTTTTAAAGACAGACGACCCGAAGTTCCGCTTTCTGCTTGCCTCTGATAGTAAGGTGCATATCTGGTAAACATGTATGAATCTAAAAGAATTAATCCTTTTGCCCCATGCTCTGTGGCTGCGTCTCTTTTACTGGATAAAGATTGACGTCCATTGGTCCATTTGGTATCTTCTGCACTTCCTGTTGTTATGTAGTTGCCATCGGCATCCTTTGGCTCACCAGCTTTTGCCAATACTATTTTATTTTTAACGTCAATTTCTTTATAATCCGAGTAGTTTTCGGCATGAATACCATAGCCTACATATACGATATCTTCTGTAGTAATCTCGGTATTGCCAGAAGCTCTTAATACAATATGATCTTCAAAACTTTTAAAGTCTTTGCCGTTTACTGAGATTTTCGCTTCAGACACACTTTGTTTTTCTAATGGCACTTTTTGAAAGTAATTATCATCGCCTAAAGGGGTTGGAATTTCTAAAGATTGGTATTGTGTTTTCAGATATTCAACAGCTAATTTTTGTCCTTTTTCGCCGGTTTCTCTACCTTCAAATTCATCTGAAGCATATTTGTAGAGCATTTCTTTGAGTTCTTCTTGGGTTATGGTAGAAGCGTATTTGGAGGGGTCTACAACTTTAGCTTCATTTAACTGTATTGTAGAAGCATTATTTTTTGAAGTCGTTGCACAATTGGTAATTAAAAGTGCGACAAAAAATACTAATATTAACTGTTTCATTTTTTACATGTTTACTTAAAAAATTTATTAAAAGTACGAAAAACGAAATTAGCAATATGCGTTACATTTTTTTCTTTAGGAAAGTTTAACACTAGATAATTTCAGGTTTTAAACGTTCGGGTGAATTAGCCAAATACCATGCTGTCGCAAAGATTAGCTTTGTGCGTTTTGCCAGTAAAGGATAATTAATTTTTTCTGCTGTATCTGTCGGTTTGGTATAATCTTCATGTTCACCATTAAAGAAAAACACTACAGGAATACCTTTTGTAGCAAAGTTGTAATGATCGGATCTGTAATAATAGCGATTAGGGTCATTTGTAGCGTTATATTCATAATCTAAATTTAGATTTACAAAGTTGTAGTTGGCTTCTTGTATAATGAAATGAAGCTCAGTACTTATTCGATCTGCTCCTATAACATAAACATAATCTTCGTTATCTTTATGTTTATCATCTACACGACCAATCATATCCATGTTTAGAGTGCTTATGGTGTCTTCTAAAGGAAAGATTGGGTTGTTGGTGTAATATCTAGAACCATGTAGCCCTATTTCTTCACCTGTAACATGAAGAAAGACAATACTTCGTTTAGGGCCATTACCATCTTGTACCGCCTTTTTAAAGGCTTCTGCCATTTCAAAAACCGCAGCTGTTCCGGAACCATTATCATCTGCGCCAGGATAGATTTCACCTTCGATAACACCTTCGTGGTCTGAGTGTGCAGTGATGTAAATATATTCGTTCGGAAATTCGGAGCCTTCTATGTATGCAATAACATTTTGGGAGTCATTTATATCATCAGGTAGAACTGATTTAGGAACTACTTGATAATAGTTTGGGTTGGTTTTTGGTGGTTTTATGCCTAAAGAGTCGTAATAATTTCTGATGTAGTTACATACTTGATTATGACCTTCCTCACCAGTCATACGACCATTATATTTTTTTGAAGAGACCTCTGTTACAAAGGTTTTCAGTTCATCAGTAGTAATGGTATTTAAGTATTTTTCTACAACATTTTTATTATCATACGATATACTATCTTTTAATTGTTCAATTTTTTCGCTGTGTCTTAAAGTAGCGCAAGAACCCACAAGAATAAGCGCAGAGGCAACCAATACTTTCATTTAACTAATGCTTATTATAAACTTTATCTTTACCCAAATCTGTCTATTGTTCTCTTGCGAATAACAGGTAAGGTAAACAGATTTGATTGTAACTCTTTGATTTTGCCAAAAATAAGCTAAAAGTGTGAAATAATTTCTTACAACGTGGGCTAAATTTTACAAATCTTCATCAATATCAATATCTTCTAATAGTTCTTTAGAATCTTCAAGGTTTTCTTCATCGCGTTGCTCTAATTGCTCTGTATCACCAACTTCTGAGGTGTAATAAACACTTTTATAGATTGTTAGGGCTAGAGCAATAATTACCAATAAAAAAATATATTGTATGGATTTTGTTTTAGTATTATCTTTTTTAGACATAAAAACAATTAATAAGCCACAAACAAAGGCTACTATAATTGGTATTACAGCAAGGTTAGAAAGTGGAGTAACAGCTAAAATAACTGCTAATATAGCTACTACAAAACCTAAAATTATGATTAGTTTCTTTCCCATAGGGTTTTAGTATTTTAATCCTGTTGCAGATTTTATTTTTAATTCGCCGTTGCCTACTGGAATTTTAAATTTTGCATAGACAGGTATTTTATTTTTATCGGCTGTTAACCAAAGTAAGTTTGAGTTTGTTCCTTTAAGTACATCACTACCTTTAATAGATATTGCCAATTTATAACATTCTTTACTTCCAATATTGGTTGAGATTTTTTCTTTACCGATATATTTCAGAGTAATAGTAGTTTCTTCATTATCAAATAGTACAGTAAAGTTTTGTTGGTCACCAGGACTTGCTTTATGAATGTCTAGACTTCTTATGTAGTATAATGTGCTTACAATGTCTTTTGTAGATGCATTTATTTTTACGTTTTTATTTTCATCCCAAGTTGAGCCGTCTTTTCTTTTTTTACGCTTAAGACTCTTTACCAATTTTGTTTTATGGTTGTATTTGTATTGCATGAACTTGTAGTAGCCACCTTCACTAATATCTCTTTTGTATAAATAAGGTGTTAACGTCTTTGGGTTGACATAACTTTCGTATAAATCTCTGATTTTAAAAAAATTGTCCCATTTTTTGTAGGTTGCGGCACTACATTTTAAACGCATTAGTATACTTTTTGAAGTCTTAACTTTACTAGTCTCCATCTTAACTTCAGCAATATCTGTTAAAATACCAGACATGTTATACGAGGCCGAAAAGACTAATTTCTCACCAAAAGCTATTGTTTCATTTTGGGCAAATGAATACAGTCCGCAAAAAAGTGTAAAAACAAAGAAATATTTTTTCATTAAGATTAGTTTATGATAATAACGATATACCTAGCATATATTGTGCCGAAAATACAATGCATTATTTAATGTTACTAATTTTATTTAAAAATGACTTAGAAACATTTTGGAAAAAACTAAGAAAAAATCTTTGGCTACATCAAAAAGGGTTTTATATTTGCATCCGCAATTGGAGAAATGGCAGAGTGGTCGAATGCGGCAGTCTTGAAAACTGTTGAGGGTCACACCTCCGGGGGTTCGAATCCCTCTTTCTCCGCAAAAGAACCCGAAACGAAAGTTTCGGGTTTTTTGTTTATAGCATATCTTTGCAAAAAAAGAAAATGTCTATACTCGAAAAACTGAAGTGGCGTTATGCCACAAAAAAATTTGACACTTCAAAA
>JASBSA010000107.1 GCA_030149175.1 Winogradskyella sp.
TCGTAAACATAAATATCTAAACCTCCTTTTCCTCCTCTTCTATCAGAAGTAAAATACAATTTGTTATCTGCGCTTACAAACGGAAATATTTCGGTACGTGAAGAATTTATAGTTTCACCCAAACTTGTTACTTCACCATAAGTTTCGTGATTAGAAACCGAAACCTTGTATAAATCTGACTTTCCTTTTGTTCCTTTTACGTCTGCAATGAAATAAAGCGTATTTCCATCTGGGCTCAAAGCAGGATGTGCATAGTTGTGATCCACATCGCAAAACGGGAGGGTTTCAAAATTTGTCCAACCTTTACCCTCTTCATATTCCGCTCGTTGTATTTGTAAATTATAGGTTTCAATGCCTTTTAATTTGTTATCACCTTTATCAATCTGATTGGTCGTAAAGTACATATACTTCCCATCCTTGGAAAATGTAGCAGAAGACATATTAAAACGTCCCAATTCTGTTTTTACAATTGGTTGTTCATCTTTAATTTCTCCATCATCGCTTAATGGTGCTTCATACATAATATAAATAAAACCTTCATACTTATCTTTGATAGCACGACCTCTTCTAGTAGTAAGGTTGTGACTAAAAAATACTTTATCTCCAACCACGCGAGCAGCAAAGTGGTCTAACTCTGTATTAATCTTCAATTTTTTCACTTCTACATCCTCACTTTGTGAAAATCCGAAAGCAAAACTCAATAAAACAATTAGTAGGGTAAATCTGGTTTTCATCTGTAAAAATTTATTGTTACTCTCTTCTATACTGTTTGGTTTCTTCAAAAACGTGTTCTAAAATCGCTTTATCCTTCTCTGTAAATTCTTCATTTCGTCTTCCCATAACAACTTCCGCTACTTCAAAAGCTTTATTGGTTTTATAGGTTACGAATCCTTTGCTACCTCCCCAAGAAAAACTCGGCACAAAATTGCGCGGAAATCCACTTCCGAATATGTTAGCACTCACGCCAACAACCGTACCAGTATTAAACATGGTGTTAATACCGCATTTACTGTGGTCGCCCATCATCAATCCACAAAACTGCAAGCCTGTTTTTGCAAAACCACCTGTTTTATAGTTCCAAAGTCTTACTTCAGCATAATTATTCTTAAGGTTGCTATTGTTTGAGTCTGCACCAATATTACACCATTCGCCCAAAACAGAATTTCCTAAAAAACCATCATGCCCTTTATTTGAATAACCAAAGATTACAGAATTGTTTACCTCGCCTCCTACTTTGCTATGTGGTCCAACTGTCGTTGGTCCATATATTTTTGTGGCTAACTTTAGGGTAGCATCATTGCACAGTGCTAAAGGGCCTCTAACAACAGTCCCTTCCATTATTTCAGCATCTCTCCCTATGTATATAGGACCAGAGCTCGCATTAAGCGTAACAAAATTGAGCTTTGCGCCTTTTTCAATAAAAATATTCTCGGGATTCAACGTTTTTACCGTTGCAGGAATTGGCTCAGATTTTCTTCCATTTGTAATGAGGTTAAAATCCTCTTCAATGGCTTCACCATTTTTGGAAAAAATATCCCAAGTATTCTCAATTTTTATAATGTCACCTTCAAATTCAATAGCCTCAAAATTTGAGAAATCACTGACCTCCTCTCCTTCTTTAGCAAAAAAAGCGATAACATCTTCACCCTTAAACAAGGCTTGGTTGTATTCTAAATTTTTAACGAGTTCTACGATCTCATTGCTTGGTAAAAATGAAGCGTTTATCATTATGTTTTCTTCCATTTCTACCATTGGAAATTTATCGGACAAATAATCCTCAGTTACCGTCGTTGTTGTATATTCTAAAAACGATTCCCATTTCTGACGAATCGTTAATATGCCCACTCTAATATCTGCTACTGGTCTGGTAAATGTAAATGGCAAGAGGTTGTCTCTGTACGGTCCGTCAAAAAGTATGTAGTTCATTTTTAATTAATTGAATTTATGTAAAAATAAAAAAAGCCTTTCTAGAAAAGAAAGGCTTTTTAAAATATCTAAATGACTAAGGTTATTTCTTAAACTTAGCGTATTTGTTTTTGAATTTATCAATACGACCAGCTGTATCTACTAATTTAGATTTACCAGTGTAGTAAGGATGAGAAGTTCTAGAAATTTCCAATTTTACTAATGGATATTCAACACCATCAACCTCAATAGTTTCATTTGTCTCTGCAGTAGACTTAGTTAAAAATACTTCTTCGTTAGACATATCTTTAAATGCTACTACTCTATAATTTTCTGGATGTATTCCTGCTTTCATCGCTAAATGCTTTAAATAATTTCGATTTTTTCGAGGTGCAAATTTAAGTAAATTTTGTAATTCTACAATCTTTTTCAAGAATTTTTATTTCACCTTTTAGTGTAACAATTTAGTATCTTTGAGTACTAACTAATTAATTAACCATTAAAATCATTAAAATCATGGAGAACGAAAAACCAACAACAGGCAAATTTGCGATTAACTACGGACTCATTCTAGGACTAGTTATGGTTACTATTGGCGTAGTTACTTACGTAACAGGATTAGCATTAGAAGGTGCTCAGTGGCCTAATATAATCTATTATATTGTTTTCCCGATAATAATCTTTTATGCTATTAGTCAATATAAAAAAGCCAATGCTAATTTACTTAGTTTAGGCGATGCCCTAAAAGTAGGTTTGGCTATTGCTGTAGTAAGTGCACTTGTGTTTGTTATATACGGATTACTATTTAACTATGTCATTGACCCTGAATTTTCCCAACAAGCTCTAGAGGTTGCAAAGGACAAAATGCTCGAGAATCCCAATATGACGGAAGAACAAGTAAAACAAAGTTTGGAATGGATTGAGAAATTTCAAAATCCTGCTTTCGGATTTTCAATTTGGATAGCTTTTAGTGCAATTTTTGGATTGATATATTCTTTAATTGCTGGTCTAATAATGAAAAACGATAATTAGCCCTTAAATAATTTACTTATTTTTGAAGTCTATAATTAGACCTTTCAAAATATGAACATATCAGTAGTTATACCACTACTTAACGAAGAAGAATCTTTAAAAGAATTACACGATTGGATTGTATCTGTGATGCAATCCAATTCGTTTTCTTACGAGATTTTATTTATTGATGATGGTAGTACTGATAATTCTTGGCAAGTTATATCTCAACTTGCAGAATCCAATATCAACGTAAAAGGTATTCGGTTTTTAAAAAACTTTGGAAAGTCCCAAGCTTTACATGCTGGTTTTGCACAAGCTAAGGGCAATGTTGTTATTACCATGGATGCCGATTTACAGGATAACCCTGATGAGATCCCAGAGTTGTACAAAATGATAACTGAAGATGGTTACGACTTGGTTTCTGGATGGAAAAAGAAACGTTTCGATTCTGTTATTTCTAAAAATCTGCCTTCTAAACTTTTTAATTGGGCTGCGAGACGAACATCTGGAGTAAAGCTACACGACTTCAATTGTGGCTTAAAGGCATATACTAATACAGTAGTAAAACACATAGATGTCTATGGCGAAATGCATCGCTATATTCCTGTATTGGCTAAAAATGCTGGGTTTACCAAAATTGGAGAAAAAGTTGTAAAACATCAAGCCAGAAAATATGGTCAGACTAAATTTGGAATGAACCGTTTTATAAATGGCTTTTTAGACCTTATAACCATTTGGTTTGTGTCTCGTTTTGGTAAACGTCCAATGCATCTCTTTGGTGCTCTTGGTGTTGTTATGTTTATTATTGGTTTTGGTTTTGCATTTTATCTTGGTTTGGATAAATTGTTTTTTAATCCAACTGGTAGACTTATTACTGAGCGACCACAATTCTACATCGCGCTTTCTACAATGATTATAGGCTCGCAATTATTTATCGCAGGCTTTTTAGGCGAATTAATTTTAAGGACAAAGCGCCAACAACAACGCTACTACATTAAGGAAGCATTAAATGTTGAAGATAGCGCGCAATAATAAGCTATAATTAGCAATGCATGTTTAAGATTTTTTACCTTTGTGTAATAATACATTTCCCATGATTTATATTAAACCAGAAATACTAGAGCGTGTAAACACTTGGTTAACGCCAACGTTTGACCAAGACACACAAGACCAAATTAAAAACATGATTGCCTCTGACCCAAAAGGATTGGAAGAAAGTTTCTACAAGAATTTGGAATTTGGTACTGGTGGAATGCGTGGTATAATGGGTCTTGGCACAAATCGAATCAATAAATATACGCTTGGTAAAAACACGCAAGGACTAAGCAACTATTTAAATCAGGTGTTTTCGGGTGAGCAAGTAAAAGTAGCGATTGCCTACGACTGTAGACACAACAGTAAAACTTTTGGGAAAGTCGTTGCAGATGTGTTTTCTGCAAATGGTATAAAAGTATATTTGTTTGAAGATTTAAGACCTACGCCAGAATTATCTTTTGCGCTTAAGCATTTGAATTGTCATTGTGGCATTGTATTAACAGCATCTCACAATCCACCTGAATATAATGGGTATAAAGTATATTGGCAAGATGGTGGTCAATTGGTCCCACCACAGGATAATGAAATCGTTACTGAAATAAATAAACTCGATTATTCTGAAATTAAGTTTGAAGCAAATCCGGATTTAATTCAATATATAGGAAAAGACGTTGATGATGTTTTTATTAATGCCTCCATTAAAAACGGAAGTTTTAATACATCAGCAAAAGCCAAAGAAAATTTAAACATTGTCTTTACTTCACTTCATGGTACATCCATCATGGCAATACCAGAAACATTAAAGCGAGCTGGTTATACCAATGTAAATATTGTTGAAGAGCAAAAGGATCCTAATGGTGATTTCCCAACTGTAGTATCTCCAAACCCAGAAGAACCAGAAGCTTTAAAAATGGCTATGAAGTTGGCAGAAAAAGTTAACGGAGATATTGTTATAGGTACAGATCCTGATTGTGACAGATTAGGTATTGTGGTTAGAAATTTAGAAAATGAATTGGTGATTCTAAATGGTAACCAAACCATGATTTTAATGACCGATTTTCTTTTAAAACAATGGAAAAACCAAGGTAAAATCAATGGAAAACAGTTTGTAGGTTCTACGATTGTTTCTACTCCGATGATGCCTGTTTTAGCAAATGCCTTTAATGTAGAATGCAAAATTGGCTTAACGGGTTTTAAATGGATTGCAAAAATGATCAAAGACTTCCCAGAACTAGATTTCATTGGTGGTGGCGAAGAAAGTTTTGGTTTTATGGTTGGTGATTTTGTTCGCGATAAAGATGCTGTAACCTCTACCCTTTTAGCTTGTGAAATTGCAGCACAAGCCAAAGCTGAAGGTAAGACATTGTACGAAAAACTAATAGATCTATATGTTGAACATGGATTCTTTAAAGAGCGTTTAGTTTCTCTTACCAAAAAAGGAATTGAAGGTGCAGAAGAAATTAAACAAATGATGGTTGATGCCAGAAATAATCCATTAAAAGAGATTAATGGAGAAAAGGTAGTGCTTATTGAAGATTACCAAACTTCTGTGGCCAAGAACCTTCAGACTTTAGAAGAAACCATAATAGATGTACCGAAGTCTAATGTATTGATATACTACACCGAAGAAGGCAGTAAAATAGCATTACGCCCAAGCGGTACAGAGCCTAAGATTAAATTCTATATCAGTGTCAATGTAGATCTTGACAATGTGTCTGCTTTTGCAGCAACGGAGCAGTTATTGGAAGATAAGATTGACGCTATCCTTAAGGATATGAATTTATAATACATGGATTATTTAAAGAAACTTTCAAGGTTTATTATCCCATATAAACGCTATGGGATACTAAATATAATTTCCAATATATTTTATGCTCTTTTTAGCACATTGGCAATGATATCGTTAATGCCAATGATTAATGTATTATTTGGTGAAGGAGAAAAAGTAACCGAAAAACCCGTTTACAATGGAATTGGTGGATTAAAGGATTATGCTGAGCAATCAATCAATTACATTATTACCACAACATCAGAACAATATGGATCGCAACGTTCTTTATTGTATATGATTATTCTTATAATTAGCCTTTTTCTATTAAAAAACTTGTTTAATTATCTAGGGCTATACTTTATTACTTTTTTACGTAACGGCGTATTAAAAGACCTCAGAAATGAGATTTATAATAAAGTGACTCATTTACCAATTTCTTATTATTCTGAAAAGAAAAAAGGAGATATCATAGCAAGAATTTCTGGAGATGTTAATGAAGTAAAAAATTCTTTGTTAGCAATTTTAGAACTAATAGTAAAAGAACCTCTGACAATCATATTTGCTATCATCGCTATGTTTATGATATCGGTAAAGCTTACAATATTTGTTTTTCTATTTATCCCTATTTCTGGTTTTATTATTTCAAGAATAGGTAAAAGTTTAAAGAAAAAGTCTAATAGAGTCCAAACTGAGCAAGGCATTTTCTTATCTACACTAGAAGAAACCTTAAGTGGACTTAAAGTAATTAAAGGTTTTAATGCCGAAAAACGCTTCAATGATGAATTTCAAAAATCTACCAACAGATTTTATAATTTTTCAAATACTCTAATGAATCGCCAAAATTTGGCATCTCCAACGAGTGAAGTATTAGGTATTATAACAATAGCTATTTTACTTTGGTATGGAGGGAGTATGGTTCTTATTGAAAAAACCTTATCTGGAGGTGCATTTATAGGTTATATTGGTTTAGCATGGCAAATACTTACACCTGCAAAGGCCATAAGCAAAGCAAGCTATAAAGTTAAAGCTGGCAATGCCGCAGCCGACCGTGTTTTAGAAATTTTAAATACAGTTTCTCCATTGGCAGATGCACCAAATGCCAAAACTAAAACCGATTTTACATCGCAAATTAACCTTGAGAACATTTCATTTAAGTATGAAGATGATTTAGTCCTTAAAAATTTCACACTTACAGTACCAAAAGGAAAAAGTGTTGCATTGGTTGGTCAATCTGGAAGCGGAAAAAGTACTATTGCCAATTTGGTAACACGTTTTTACGATGTTAATGAAGGTGTTATTTCTATTGACGGAGACAACATAAAAGGGATTACAAAGCATTCGTTACGAAACTTAATGGGAATCGTAACACAAGATTCTATCTTGTTTAATGATACCATTAAGAACAATGTTCTGTTAGGAAAAGAAGATGCCAATGACGATGAGATTATCGATGCGCTAAAAATTGCCAACGCGTGGGAGTTTGTAAAAGATTTACCTCAAGGCATTAATACTAATATTGGAGATTCTGGAAACAAACTTTCTGGTGGACAGAAACAACGCTTGAGTATCGCCAGAGCCGTACTGAAGAATCCACCAATTATGATTTTGGATGAAGCGACTTCTGCTTTAGATACTGAGAGCGAAAGATTAGTGCAAGATGCTCTGGAAAACATGATGAGAAACAGAACATCCATCGTTATTGCACACCGATTATCTACCATACAAAATGCAGACCTTATTGTTGTTATGCAAAAGGGCGAAATTGTTGAACAAGGAACACATACGGAATTATTAGCTAAAAATGGTGCTTATAAGAAACTTGTTGAGATGCAGAGTTTTGATTAATGTCTACTGAGATCTTACCAAAAGATAAGCATTATCAATCGTAATACTGTCGCTTGCTGGATTATTTGAAGCATTCCAACCAAATACATGGATTTCATGGGCATTAACACCAGCATTCCAGTTAACCCAATCACTTGTAGCCACGCCACCATTTTGAGTTGCAGCAAAAGTCCAGCCCGACGCATTGGTAATTGGAAATGACTCAGCAGTACCATCATGTGCTCTTAACTGAAAATTATTAGTTCCCAAAGCATTAGAATAGCGTATGACCAATTTGACCTGGATCATACCGCTTGGGTTATAAATGGAAGGTTCTATCGAGGAGTTCATGGAAGTTAGATCTATACCACCTGTACCATGATTCATACTATAACTATTACTAGAATATATAGGAATTGATGAAATAGGATTGGCATTATCTACCCAATCCACATTACCTGCACCATCGGTTTGCATAATTTGACCAGCCGAGCCATCTGAATCTGGCATGATATAGGAATTCCCTATTGTAGTACCTATAGAAACATCACCTAAGAAATAACCAGCATAACTTCCAGCCTTTAATGCTGAAGAATAGACACCATAATGGGTACCACCGGCTGTCGATAAAATAAAATTATAAGTACCATATTTACTTCCTGTACCAGACCCTGCTAAAGTTGTATAATTTCCATAATGTCTCCCATTACCGCTAGAATTATTGACATTATAAACCCCATAATTAAAAGCATCGGAACTATTGGTAAAAAAATTAACAACTCCATATTTTGTGCTTGTAGAAGTACCTCCCATTAAATTATAAACCCCGTGTTCGTTTCCATTAGAAGGGTTATTATAGTTGAAGGAATTATAGATTCCATACCTCAAACTAGATGAGGTATCAGATCCACTTAAACTAGTAATTACACCATAATGGTTACCACTGCCGCCAAAAATAATATTAGAAATACCACTTTTCTGCGAAGTGTAATTGCCTGACAAAAAATTCTCAATTCCATAAACTGCAAATCCTCCACCGGAATATATAGTATTTCGTAGACCATATATTTGATTAGCAATGCCGGCATTCTGAGTTCCAGAAATATAGTTTTCGATAGCTATTCGATTGCCATCCACATCTCCAGTAACAGAAATATCGACAGCCTTGAGTCCCATGTCTTCGGTGATATCTAACTTATAATCCGCTGTGACCTGCCCAATGCCAATATTCCCTTGGGTATACATATCATCATTAATATCGTCTGGTGCTGTCGTTGTCCCTTCCTCATAAAAATCGGCATCGTCCACTTGTGCTTGTTGTAAGGCTACCCATTGCGCACCGTTAAAAAAGTAAAAGCCAACACCACTACCACCTGTAACTGCGCCATTGGTATTCCAAACTAATAAGCCGGTGGCTGGAGTATTGATTGGTGCCGTCACATCCGCGACATCTATTAAATTGACTCGTGGTACCAAAACCCCTTTATCCGAAGCGGTTATATCTAATATTGACGAAGCATCGGGTGTGGTAGTTCCCACACCAACCTGAGCAAAAACACACACACTAAAGGTTAGTAAAAAAAGTAGGGATGTAATTTTCATTGCATAAACATGTTTTAAATACTAAGATAGTAAGATACTGTTTTTACAAATATTCTAAAAATAACATCGAGATAATCCCAATTATATCAGACCAATAGAAGATTTTAGGACATTAAAAAAGGATGCACATGTGTACACCCTTTTCATGTTTGTTACCAGATTTGGGGAAACTGATAACAGTTAATAGGTTAAGCTGTGTCAAACATATAACAAATAAATCTACAAAACAAGAAAAAAATGCTTTTTATCGTGTTTTTTTGCATTTAATCGATGCTTTAAACTGTAAACAACTGTTTATCAAAAGAATAAAAACAAGAAGCGAATATTAATTTTTTTAGCTTTAAACTTTTACTAATTTAAGTGGTCTAAATACTAAAGTAACTTACTTGACAAACGAAACGGATTTAATACAAC
>JASBSA010000071.1 GCA_030149175.1 Winogradskyella sp.
AGCTGTACACCTTCAGTAAAATGAAGTACTAACAGTCCAACCCAACTTGTAAGAGGGCCAGGTAATATTGGCAAAAAGCTACCCAATACACCTAAAATCATCAATAGAATACCAAGTATAATTAGAAAAATTTCCATGTTAAATAGTTGTGTTCGGTTATTTGACGTAAAATATTAGGTTTAGTTACATTTTAAACTAAGAAATTAGTTTAAACTAAATATTTAGTTATATTTGTTTCAGTGTTTAACTAAAAACTTAGTTCAATAAAACACCCATTATTAAACTTTAATCACACAGCGGAATGTTAATTGGGTGTTCCATGTGACCTTTGAAAAAAAAATAAATATTAACACATGAAACAGCTAACTAAAGCAGAAGAAGAAATAATGCAAGCGCTTTGGCAATTAAAAAAAGCCAATGTAAAGTCGGTAATTGAGATACTGCCAGAGCCAAAACCAGCCTATAATACAGTGTCTACAATTGTTAGGATTCTAGAGTCTAAAGGTTTTGTAGATTATGAAAAGGAAGGTAAAGGGCATACTTATTTCCCGATTGTCGCAAGAGAAGCTTACAGTAATCAGTCTATAAATAAGTTGCTAGACAGCTATTTTCAAGGCTCTTTTAAGAGTATGGTGTCTTTTTTCGTAAAAAAGAATGATGTAGATATTAATGACATAGAGCGTTTACTGAATGAAATTAATAAAGACAAGTAGTTATGTTATACACCATCCTACAAATAGTATTGTTTCAAACACTATTTCTGTTAGTGTATGATCTGTTTTTAAGACGTGAAACGTTTTTTAATTATAACAGAATATATCTATTGCTAACATCGGTTTCTTCTATAGTATTACCGTTTGTAAAACTTCCAGAATTAAGAAAAGTTACGACACAAGAAACCGTAATAAGATTACCAGAAGTCTTTATTGGAGATGCTTCAAACACTACGTCAAACCATCAAGTCATAGAGCATATAAATGATGTAGCTATTACTAGCTCACAATTATCTGTATGGCAAATTGTTTTATATATAGGTATGGCATTAGCAACACTAGTTTTTGCAATCAAAATTGCAAAACTCTATCTTATAAAAAACAATAATCCTAAACGTTGGAAAGGCAACATACTCATTGTTAATCTTCTTAAAAGTTCAGCGGCATTCTCATTTTTTAACACCGTTTTTTTAGGAGCTAATATTCCAAACACCGAAAGAGATACCATATACGAGCATGAGTTGGTACATGTAAGAGAAAAGCATAGTGTAGATCTGTTGTTTTTTGAAGTTCTAAGAATCCTCTTTTGGTTTAGTCCATTGGTATATATCTACCAAAATAGAGTTAAAGAATTACACGAGTTTATTGCAGATGCTAAAGCTGTAAAACAGCATGGTAAATCAAACTATTATCAAAGCTTGTTGCATCAAATATTAGATACTAATACGCTGTCTTTTACCAATACATTTTTCAAAAAATCATTAATCAAAAAACGAATCATTATGTTACAAAAATCAAAATCCAGCCAAAAGAGTTTGTTTAAATATGCGCTTTTACTTCCTGTGATATTTGCAATGTTGGTTTATACATCAACAGAGGTTAAAGCACAAGAAAAATCTGATGCTGAAACAGAAATGAATCAGGAATTAACTGATGAAGAGCTTCTTGAAATATACTATAATGAGATTCTTAAAATGGAAGAAGAAGGTGTTGGCGTCATAGAAATCTCTGATTATGTAGGGATTAGTGAAAAAAATATAAACAGATATATTGAGCCAAGAGAAGATTATTTAAAGTTTAAGGCATTTCTAAGATACATAGCAGATAAAAGCATAAAAAGAAAATCTGAACAAGGAGAATTAACCGATTATGATGAGGAGATGCGCAAAAAAATTTCTGAAGGCCCTCACAAGAGCTATGCGGATTATTTAGAATGGAAAAAAACAGATGAAGCTAAAGAGCGTTGGATGTCAAACGCTAGAGATAATGCCCTAAGGTTAGTCGTTGATGATATGACAAACAAAACCAATGAAGAGCAAAAACGTTTTGATGATTTAATGAAACAATTAGAAACAGATTCTTATTACCAAAAGCTTATTGTAACAGACGGAAAAACCACCTTGGTTATAGATTCTCCATTACTTACAGAAGCAGATAAAGTCGAAGTGGTAGAAGTTCCTTTTCATATAGTAGACCAAGCACCATCATATAAAGATTGTGAAAATTTAGAGTCACAAGACGACAAAAAGAAGTGTTTCAGCGAATTTATAAATGCTCATGTTAAAAAACATTTCAATACAAATGTAGAGAAGAATGAAGAGTTACATAAAAAGCGCATTTTTGCACGTTTCTTAATAGATACAAATGGTAGTGTAACCGGAATTGAAGCTAGAGCAGCAAGCAAAGTTTTAGAAGAAGAAGCAAAACGTGTTTTGAGCTTATTACCTCAGTTTATACCAGGTCGTCAAAAAGGGGAAGTGGTTGCCGTACCGTTTGCACTGCCTATAACTCTGAATTAATAAAAGCTTACTTAGATGTAATTTTACCTCGTATTCAATACATACAAGTGTAAATCCTAAAAATATTGTACATTTCGCTATTAGAAATGTGCTAATGAACCGACTAGCTTGTTTTTTATTAATTTTTCTTTTAACTGCTTGCGACTATTTTGAGAAGCAAAAAGTAAATTCAGAGGATTTACTAGAAGAAGAATTACAAACCTTCAATTGGAACGATGTAGACACCTATCCAACCTTTAATAGTTGTGAAGCTATGACAACTAAAGAGGACAGTAGAGTTTGTTTCCAAAATACCTTGTTACAGCACGTTAATGATTACTTCCGAAGCCAAAACATCGTGGTTTCAGAAGATGTTTATGATACCATAAGGTTAAAATTAATTATAGACAACAAAGGACTTTTACAAATAGAAGATATCACCTTAAAACCAGAAACCGAATATCAAATCCCGGAAATTGATAGTCTGTTGCGTCAGAGTATAATAGATGTGCCAAAAATTTTTCCTGCCATAAAAAGAGGGCAACAAGTTACAACGGCTTTTGAATTGCCTGTAATTGTTAGGATAGATTAGTTTTGTTAGTTGTTAGTAGTTGTAAATCAATTAGATGAAAACAGAAAAAAACTTTGCGTCTTTGCGCCTTATCGAGAGATACTAAAACCGTATCGCCAATTTCTGCATCAACCGCAATACTTCAACATACAGCCAAATAAGCGTAGCCAAAAGTCCCCAAGTAGCGAGCCACTCTTTATATTTTGGAACTTTATTTTTATAACGTTCTATATAATCGAAATCTAAAAGTAGTGCAAATGAAGCTACTATGGCTGACAAGACATTAAAAGCAATAGCAAACCAAGATGTTCCCCAAATGTGGGTTTTAATACCAAAAAAGCTCAATATCCATGAGATGAGATACACAACCATAATACTAACAGTGGCTGTTATAATAATGCTTCGAAGCTTCTTGGTTACTAATATAATTCTAAACTGATAAAGTAATAGCATCACAAAAAATGTAATGATAGTGACACCAATAGCCTGGTATGGTAAATCAGGAAAATTACGATGTGCATAAGAAGAAAAACCACCTAAAAAAAAGCCCTTCGCAATGATATAAAGCGGTACTAAAATATGAGCCCAGTTTTGACGTACTGAAATTAAAATGCTCACTATAATGGCACCTAGCATACCGCCAAGAGTAAACCAGCGCATAGGTGTTCCGTTTTCATTGAGTTTCCATAAATAGGCCGTAATGGCTGCAATGACCAAAATGCCAATCATGGATTTAACAAAAATGCCAGCAACAGACATGGTCTTTGAAGACGATTGGCCATCATCCCAAAAATAACCGTTAAATACAGGATTTGAGGTTTTAAAATTCCGTAAGCTCATTATTAAAGGTTGAATTTATATCCAACAGCAATATCGGTAGAAAAATTACCCTGATTGTCTAAAAGTATTGCAAATAGTTCACCATAAATAATAGTAATATAATTGTTTTTTCCCACTTTGATGTCTGAGCCTAATCCAAAAATAAATGGAATATCGAATGAAGTTTCATTTGAATCAACTTCCATGTCATTCTCATCCAAGAACGTGACATTAGAAAAATTCACAGTCGCTAATTTCACTTGTCCATAAATTGAAAAGGCTTCTTTATTTATAAACCTGTAGCGATAGCCTAATGATAATTCCGAAGTACTGTATTTAAAATCATCACTTTCAAATGCGTGTCTAGCTTGCAAAAACCCAGAATGTCTAGGTAAGACGTTGGCTTCATAAATTTCTAGTTCCGCACCAATCACAGGTGTTTTAATGTTATCAGGATTGCCAACAAAGGGATTATTTGTAAGTCCACCCGAAAACCCTAACCGAAACTGTACGTTGCTTTCAGTAGTTGTTGAAGTATAGCTTGCATCTACAGAAGCGTTGTAAGCATCCAAATAATTTCTAAGGCTGTAAAGTGTTAACTTAAGCTTGTCCGTAGCCATCCCATTGGTAAGGCTACGCAATGTAGATTTATATTCTTCTTGATAATCGTTGTTGTCGTCTTTCGTATTCTTTAACTCGGTTAAAGTGCCATCCTTTGTTCTCACAAAATAGCGGAATTGGCCATCTATAACATTCCAGAGCAAGTCAATCTGGCCATCAATTTCAGTTTTAAGCTCTAAAGATTCACCATTCACAGTATAGGTTTGTTGGCTGTAATTTAATTGAAAAGCCAAAAGGAACAGTATTGCGATAAGAATTTTCTTCATTTGTTAGTTTTTTAGTGATTTGTGGTCTCGGTTTCAGTAAAGCTATTAAAAATATCTTAAGTAAAGGTTACTTTTTAAAAGTTCTGCCCTTCCATTTATAAGGCTTAAAAAGCGATAATACAGCAATATAAACGCAAAAAAAAGGATAAATAATACAAGACCAAACGTATGAAAATAAGACGTTTTCTTGTTTAAAAAAACGAGAAGTTTTAAATAATAAGAGAAAATCAATACTGAATTTTATTACCAATAAAGCTAAGCCAATTCTTGGTGTTATCAACCCAAAAAGGAAAATAGGAAGTATGACAATACACGCTAAATTCCCTAAAAAAACAATAAGTCCAACCAATTTTGAAAACCAATTAGGATTATGACTTGTCTTTGAAGCCCAGCGTAATCGTTGCTGAATTAAAGTACTGAGGTTTGAAACAGATTTTGTGGTAACTATGACTTTTTCAGATTTTAAATAGAAGATTTTTTTAGAATTGGCTTTTTTGAATTTCTCAAGTAGAAAAATATCGTCTCCACTAGCCAAATTATCGTTGCCACTAAAACCATCAACTGACTCAAACATAGATTTTCGATACGCAAAATTAGCACCATTACATAGGAAAGGAAGTTTAAGACCAAAACCACCAATAGTAGCTCCTTGCAAACTCAAAATATCCAAAATTTGAAAGCGTTTTAAAAATGAACTACCATCATTGTAAGTCACTGGAGCAACCACGCAATTAGGTTGATTGGTTTGGATAAATTCATCAAAAGCGTCTAGCCAATATTTGGGTAATACACAGTCGGCATCTGTGGTGATGATCCAATCATGCTGAGCCATTTTTAAAGCTTTGGTTATGGCATCTTTTTTAGGGGAATTTGAAATTCTATTGTTTCTAATAATTTTTATATCACCTTGAGCGTGTTCACTGAGCGAAGTCGAAGTGCAGCCGAAAGTTTTTTTTGATTTGATAGTGGTAATAACTTTAACCGAATTATCCTCAGAATCGTCATCAACCAAAATGACTTCAAAAAAGTTTTTAGGGTACTCAAGAGCTGCAATAGATTGAAGGAGATTAGCCAAGTTTTCTGCTTCATTTCTAAAAGGAACAATGACCGAAAACTTGGTTTTGGGTTTTAAATCCTTCAATTTAAATTCTTCAACTTTATCAAAACCAAAAACAAGGCTTCCTATTAAGTACAGGTAAAAAAGGATAACAATTATGAAGACAATGGTAATCATTCGTCTGTGTTTGGCAGTTTAAAATTCAATACAAAATAACTTCCAAATACACTTGGAATGGCAAAATTAAGCAACCACATCAACGTGATTATAGATAGAATGGTTAATTCATTAACCTGTACAAAACCAAATAAAAATACGGCAACGCTCCCTTTTATGACAACATCAAAAATTGTAATACTTGGTACAATAGAGGCTAATAAATACATGCTAGTGATGAGTACCATTGCTTTAATGTAATCAACTTCAACACCAAGCATAGTCAATAAAAAATAAAACTGAAATGAGAAAATAAGATACCTTATTAAAGCTAACATAAGATTTGAGACATGAACTTTTAGTGGTACAGTCTTAAAGAAGTCTAGTAGTCGGTTTATAGAATATCCTTTTATTCTGAATTTATTTTGGATTATGCCTAAAGCTGCAAAAACACTAATTAGAATAAGTATCGTTGCAAGCTTCATTAGTTTATAGTAATCGATTTCAATTTGATATTGATTTACGAAAATGACCAAACCAATAATACCAAAACATGTGGTAACCGTCATCTGAGATATATTTCCCAAAAGATTTAGTAAAACAATTCGCTTTCTGAGAGGTTTATTATAGTAAATGGCTTTAGCTCCATAGTCACCGATTCTGTTGGGAGTGATTAATGAAGCTGTTAATCCGCCTAAGCTTTGTTCCATGGCTTCTTTAAAAGAAATCTTCTTAATGGGTTTTACTAAAATCTGCCACTTTAAAATTTCAAAAAACCAGTTAAAACCACTCAAAATGATTAAAAAAATGATGTTTTTAAGCGAAAAAGCGTTGTTTTCTTTCAAAAAAGTAAAAAAATGACTAAATCGCATTTGTTCATTTTCGGTTAATTTTGAATAAATAAAATAAAAAGCACCCACAACAATACTTAACTTAATAAGCACAAATAAGAATTGCTTAGTTTTGTGAGGTACGTTGTAATGCATGTTACAAATTAAACCAAAAACTTACAGATGAAGCGTAATTTAAAACAATCCCTTTTTTTATTTTGTGTTTTGTGTATTGCTACGCATGGTAATGCCCAATTTACCAAAGCCACCAGCAAATGGAAAGCACTTGTTGCTGTGGGCTTTAACTATCCTTCTCAAAATGGTTTTGTAGCTAATGCTTATGCGCAATCGCTTAACTTTCCAACGGTGAATTTAGGGATACAACATATGTTTAACAACACTTATGGTCTAAAGTTGGATTATGGCTTTAATCGTTTTAAAAATGATGATAGCGCACCAGAGTTTAAAGTAAATTACTCGCGCATTAATGCTCAATTTGTATTTGATCCAACAGAATACTTAGGCTTTTTACCACTGCGCTTTAGAACTATTTTGCATGCAGGACCAGGATTTAGTTTTGCAAAGCCACTAGGAAATTTAGGTGATAATAAACAATCCTATTTAAATCTTTTAGGAGGACTGGAATTACATTATGCCATCAATGAAAAAGTATCTGTCTATACCGATCTAGCTTACATATATGGTTTAACCTCTTTAGATGGATATGACCCTGTAATTAGTGGCCTAGGCGCATTTAACGGCAGTGTGTTTAATGTTACTTTTGGTATTGCGGTATCATTAAGTGGTTGTCAATATTGCGATTAAACAAATGTCAAAAGAGAAAATCATATTAGGTATAGATCCAGGAACAACCATTATGGGTTTCGGTCTCATAAAAGTGGTTGGGAAGCAGATGCAGTTTATGCAACTCAATGAATTGCATCTCAAAAAGTACGAAGACCACTATCTAAAACTTAAACTCATTTTTGAGCGAACTGTAGAACTTATAGACACCTATCATCCTGATGAAATAGCCATTGAGGCACCATTTTTTGGTAAGAACGTACAAAGTATGCTCAAACTTGGACGAGCTCAAGGTGTAGCGATGGCAGCAGGATTATCTCGCGAAGTACCCATCACGGAATATTCACCTAAGAAAATTAAGATGGCAATTACAGGCAATGGTAATGCTAGTAAGGAGCAAGTGGCTAAAATGTTGCAAAGCACACTTAATCTCAAGGAATTGCCAAAAAACCTCGATTCTACAGATGGTTTAGCCGCAGCTGTTTGCCATTTTTATAACCAAGGTAGAGTTGAGGTTGGCAAAAGTTATACAGGTTGGTCTGCATTTGTAAAACAGAATGAGGATAGGGTTAAAAAGTAGTTAATTTGTTTAATTGTTGATTTGTCATTCTGCATTAGATGCGGAATCAATTGTGTTATGAAAAATTTAGTTTATATAATTATCCTACTGCTATTTGGATGCCAAAACTCAAAGGAGAACGGAGATACCAATTTAACTAATGAAGATGAAGTTGAAGAAGCTAAAATAGTTGATGTTTGTGCTGGTATGGATTTGCAACTTGAAGTAACTTATCACAGGTCTGAGTTGATGGAACAACTGGCAAAACAAGATTTTCTAGATCCTATAAACAAGTTGCCGCTAAAAGAGAAATTAATTCAATTGCTAAAGCGTAAAGACGAGGTTATCTACCTAAGTCTCTCTAATATGAAATTAAGAGAGTTGCCAAAAGAAGTTTTTGAATTTAAAAATTTAGTAGCAATAGATATTTCTGGAAATAATTTTATAAATAAAGAAAAACTTATTGAAGATTTGGCAAAAATACCAAAGCTCAAAATTTTAGATTTTATATGGGCAGATCTTAAAAAGCTTCCAGAAAATATTGAGTTGTTAGAAAGCTTAGAAGTATTGTCCTTGGCAAGTAATAATATAACTTTTTTAAGTGAGGACATAGGCAAGCTTACAAAACTTAAATTATTAGGATTGAGTAATAATAAAAAATTAAAGGATTTGCCAGAGTCAATTAAAAATCTAAAATGCCTTCAATTACTAAACGTTGCAGGAACAGGATTAACAAGGTTGAGAGAAGAAATTTCAGAAAATACCGAGTTGGTTATCATTAATGCCAATGCATCTAAAATAGAAACCATACCCGAAAATATAGGTGATTTAACTAAACTGGTTACTTTAAATATTGCTGCAAATAAAATTAAAACAGTTCCTACATCTATAGGCAACTTAAGAAATCTACAAAGTTTAAGTTTAGCGTCAAACGAAATCTCTGGGCTACCTCAATCAATATCGGATTTAAAAAATCTACAATTCATATCGCTAGAATTTAACAGGTTTAAAACATTCCCTAATGCTGTCTTGGGCTTAGATAATTGTTATAATCTTTGGATTCATAACAATGTGTTTCCAACAATTCCTTCAGAAGTCGGAAAAATGAAATCATTAACCCATCTTTTAGTAGACCATGAAGTTATTACTAATGAAAATATTGAAGCGATTAAAGCCGTCAACCCAGAATTAAGAGTTATTAGAGAAGATACACGTAAGTATGTTAAAGGAGGGCCTAAACGAAAAAACTAAATGGCAGGTATCTACATCCATATTCCCTTTTGCAAGCAGGCTTGCCATTACTGCGATTTTCATTTTTCAACATCTATGAAAAAGAAAGATGAACTCGTCAACACTTTAGCTAAAGAAATACAATTACGTAAAGACGAATTTAAGAATATTGAGGTGCAGACCATCTATTTTGGTGGAGGAACACCTAGCCTATTGACGAATGAAGAATTAAGATTGTTGATTGAAGAAGTTTACAAAAATTACGAGGTAACTAACAATCCAGAAATCACCCTCGAGGCCAATCCTGATGATTTATCTAAAGCTAGAATCTTAGAATTGTCTAAGAGTTCAGTAAATCGCTTGTCAATTGGAGTTCAATCCTTTTTTGAAAGTGATTTGAAATTGATGAACAGAGCCCATAATGCCGAAGAAGCAAAGAAATGCTTGTCTGTGGCGACTCACTACTTTGATAATATTTCTGTCGATTTAATTTACGGTATTCCAGATGCTTCAAATGAGCAATGGCTTCAGAATATTGAAATGGCATTAAACTATAATGTGCCTCACATATCAAGCTATGCATTGACAGTTGAGCCTAAAACTGCTCTAGCTTCATTTATAAAAAAAGGTATTATAGATGATGTAGACGATGAACAGGCCCATGAACAGTTTCACTTGCTAAAAGATAAGCTTGAAGATTCGGGATTGGTACACTATGAACTTTCTAATTTTGGAAAAGAAGAGTATTTCAGTAAAAATAATTCTGCTTATTGGCAAGGCAAACCCTATATAGGTATTGGACCTTCCGCACATTCTTTCAATGGCAAACAACGTGGTTGGAACGTGAGAAACAACAGCAAGTATATAAAAGCAATTCAGCAAAATGAATTGCCAATGGAGATTGAAACTTTAACAACAACCGACCGATATAACGAATATGTTATGACGGGTCTAAGAACCATTTGGGGAGTATCTTTAGATAAGGTTGAAGAAGATTTTGGAAGAATATACAAGGATTATTTAATTGAACAGGCTAATGTTTTTATAAATCAACATTTATTGTATATTGATGATAGGCATGTACGGGTTACTAAAAAAGGGCAATTTTTAAGTGATGGCATTGCTTCAGAACTATTTAAACTTAATTTATCTTGATAACGACAATACAATACAAATCCAGAAAACTAAAAATAGATTTAGAACAACCTTTGGATATTTCTATACCTATCAAAGGGGGAAATTCTAATGTAAACGCATGGTATATCGATCCGCCAAAAATTGAGCCTGAAGTTTTTGAAAACGGAATTATTAGTGTAGAAAAAGGTGCTTCAGTAAACTTTAATACGATAACCTTTAACCCGCACTCGCATGGTACACACACAGAAACAGTAGGCCATATTACTAAGCAGAAATACTCAATTAATAAACACCTAAAACAGTTTTTCTTTTTAGCAGAAGTAGTAACCGTTGCACCAGAAAAACGAGGCGAGGACTATATAATTTCGGCAAAGCAATTGCAGTTTGCAATTGGTAATAAAAAACGAGAAGCTTTAGTAATAAGAACAATACCAAATACTAGGGACAAAAAGACAAGGCAATACTCTAACGCCAATTGGACGTATTTTGAAGAAGATGCAATTAAACTATTGGTAAAAAAGGGTATAAAGCACCTATTGGTAGACTTGCCTAGTGTAGATAAAGAAGAAGATGGTGGCGAATTAAAGGTACATAAAGCCTTTTGGAATATAGAAGGGAAAGTAAGAAAGGATGCTACAATAACAGAGTTTATCTATGTATCTAATAAAATTGAAGACGGAGCCTATTTTCTTAACCTTCAAATTGCACCATTTGAAAATGATGCCACACCAAGTAAGCCTGTGTTGTATAAAATTTTAGAATAAATAAGTAAAATGTTGTCTTGCTGAACTCCTATCAGCCTACAGGCAGGTGTTTCAGCATCTCATATTCTACGTGAAACATAAAAAGTTATAGTAAAGGTAATAGTGTCTCAATAATATACATGGAAACATTCTTTATAATTATCATTAGTATTCTAGTTACTTTAGGATTGGTAACTATTTTTAGACAATGGAAAACCAAAAAGAAAACCAGCGAGCAATCCATCGTTTTATTAGACAAAATAAAGCTTGTTTGCAAGTTTATAACGGTTGAAGGGGATTTTGCCGAAATTTATCACTATGAGGATGTCAAGGAAAAATTCTTAAAACTTATATCCAGTAGAAAAAAAGCCTTAGTGGTCATTAATGCAAAGGCTCATGTAGGGTTTGATTTAAGTAAGGTGCAAATGCGTTCCGACCTAAAAACTAAAACTGTGGTGCTATCCCATTTTCCTCAACCAGAAGTGTTGTCAATTGAAAGTGATATCAACTACTATGATAAACAAGATGGAATGTTTAATAAGTTTGAAGCTTCAGATCTTACAGAACTACATACTAAAGCCAAAGAACATATCATGGATAAAATTCCAGAAAGTGGTTTGTTTAATGTTGCAAGATTGGAAGCCTTAGAGGCCATACAACTCATTGAAAATTTGGTGCAAACCATTGGATGGACTTTAGATTATTCAGCCTTAAAAATAGAAGGTGAAGATAAGAAACTTTTAAAATGAATATAGAGGATTTCAGAAACTATTGTATGAGCAAAAAGGAAGTCACTGAGCACTTTCCTTTTGACGATGATGTGCTGGTTTTTAAAGTTTGCAATAAGATGTTTGCTTTGGCATCCTTAAAGCAGTGGGAAGAAGGACAAGGGTTTATAAATCTTAAGTGTGACCCTAACTATGCAGAAGAATTACGAGAGGCATATAGTGTAGTAAAACCAGGATACCATATGAATAAAAAACATTGGAACAGTGTTTACATCCATGAAGGTGAATTATCTTTAGATTTAGTCATGCAATTAATAGACCATTCTTATAACCTAGTTTTAGATAGTCTACCTTTAAAGCTTAGCCCTAAAAGCATTTTGAAAAGTGAAGAATAAATTTAATCATATAAAATGAAAAAGCAACTTGAAATCTTGTTAGTTGAGGATGATACCATAGAATTTATGAAACTTGAGCGCATTATAAAAAAGCTTAATTTAAAGCATAATATTGTACAGGCAGAAAATGTTATTACTGCTCAAGAATATTTAAAGAGGATGTCATCAGAGCTACCAAATCTAATTTTATTAGATTTAAATATGCCTGGTATTAGCGGTATAGAATTTTTATCTATGTTAAAAAAGGATGATGTTTTAAAGTGTATTCCTGTTGTTGTTTTAACTACCTCAGATAATGTTAAAGATATAAATGATTGTTTAAAAATTGGTGTAGCAGGCTACTTTATAAAGCCATTAAAATATGATGACTATTTTAAGAAAATCGAATCTCTACTAAGCTATTGGTCTATGAATGAGTTTATTAAAGTGAATCTTCAAAAACTGCCTTAACTTAATATAGCTTAAATTATGACTGCTGATAGTTTTTCAAAATCAAATCAAAGGCAATCTTTGGATTATTTAAAGCGTGAGCTAGAGATTGCTAATAAACTAATTGCTGATCAAAAAGAACAGTTAAAAATTGCTAATCAATCTATAAAAACGCTTACAAACGACTTAAAATCAATATCAAGCAGGACTAATTCTCAAATTCAAGGTGTTTTTGAGAGTATTATAGATGCTTATGTTGTCATGGATCTTAACGGCAATATTATTAAGATGAACATTCCAGCGGCTCAACTACTCGGTTTTGATACCATAGATGAAAGTTGTAATTTAATGAACATGGTGCATTCTCAACAAACCACCAAGGTTATTAATGCCTACAAGAAGTTACTAAAAACAGGCTACCTTTCAGATTTTGAAATTCCAATAAAAACTAATAAAAACCAAAGAAAAACAGTTCACATTAATGCTAGTATAATATATGATGAGGATCTGCCAGTTGCAGCTCAGGGGATTGTTAGAGACATAACAATTATTAAAGAAAATGAGCAAAGAGAAAAACTAATTAATGATATAGTTCAATCCATTTTCGGTAAGTTAGATATTGTTGACATTTCAATAGACATAACACAGAAAATCGCTAAATACCTAAAAACAGATGATTGTGTTATTTATAAAGTTAATCATGACAACAATGAGGTAGAACAAATATATGCCGTTGGGGAAAAGATGGACAAAAACGGAAGTATCGTCAACAAGTTGACTTTTAGTTTAGATAAAGGAGTGGTTGGTTATGTTGCAAAGACTGGTAAACCTCAATTAATTTCAGATACATCAAGTGATCCACGTTACATTACAGACATAGATTGCAATTTATCTGAAATTACAGTTCCTATTATAGTTGATGACAAAGTCATTGCGATAATTGACTCAGAACACCCTGAAAAGAATCATTTCACAAATTTACAATTAAGCACTCTCGAGAATTTATCTAAAATTGTTGGTCTTAAAATTAAGGAGGCTATAAATAGGAAGCAAACTATAAAGGCTAGAAATGAACTTATAAAGTCAGAAGAACGCCTAAGAATATTAATCTCAAGTTTAGAATCAGGTATATTACTTGAGGATGAATATAGAAAAATCGTCATCACGAATCATAAGTTTTGTAAGATGTTCAATATACCTGCTACACCAGAGGAAATGATAGGCTCAGATTGTGTTAAAGCAGCAGACCAGATTAAGAATGCTTTTGTAGGGCCAGATATATTTTTAAAAAGGATAAATAAAATTCTAGAAGATAAAAAGCCAGTTATTGCAGACGAGGTTACTATGACTAATGGGCAAGTATTTGAAAGAGACTACATTCCACTTTTTAATAAGGGGGTTTATACGGGACATCTATGGAATTATAGAGATATAACATTTCAAAAAACATATAATAAAAGAATAGAATTTCAGCGTCAAAAGTATAGTAATATAATTACTAATATGAACCTTGGGCTTGTAGAATTAAATTCAGATGGTAAGGTTTTAATGGTAAATAGAAGTTTTAAGGATATATCTGGATATGAGCAATCAGATTTACTAGGAAATAACTTGCATAGAGTTTTATTTAGGAATACTAGAGGTCAGGTAACGCACTTTTCTCAGATTGTTGATAAGAGGTCTGATGAAAATTTATTTGAGTTAGAGGTATTAAATAAGAAACAAGAAAAAAGAATTTGGTTAGTAAGTGAAACACCAAATTACGGTACCGATGGTGAACAAACAGGTTATATAGGCGTTTATCTAGACATAACAGAACAGAAGAAGTTAGAGCGTCAAAAAGAAAAACTGGTTAAGGATTTGGAAAATTCGAATAACGAACTGCAACAATATGCACACATAGTTTCACATGATTTAAAATCACCGTTAAGAAGTATAGATGCTTTAGTAAGTTGGCTTAGAGAAGATAATGAAGGAAAGCTTGATGAAAATAGTTTAAAAAACCTTAGCCATATACAAACCACACTAGAGCATATGGAAAATCTAATTAGTGATATTTTAAATCATTCTGGTGTAAGAAAGGATAAACTGTTTTTAGAAAGCGTAAATGTAAAAGAGATTATTTTTGATGTAATCGGAGTGTTAAACGTTCCGAAACATATTACAGTTCATGTTGAGGACACTTTACCAAGTATTAAAGCAGACAAAACTATGCTTAAACAGTTATTTCAAAATCTAATCAATAATGCTGTAAAATATAACAATAAAGAACAAGGTAATGTTTGGGTTAATTTCCAAGAACAAAATAATAATTATCTATTTTGCATTAAGGACGACGGTATCGGCATCGATAAGAAATTTCATAAATCTATTTTTAAAATTTTTCAATCTGTTACAAAAAACGAAAACTCTACAGGTATAGGATTAGCAATTGTTAAAAAAATAGTTGATTTACACCAAGGTGAAATTTGGGTAAAGTCTGAACTTGATAGAGGCTCATCATTCTATTTTACATTAAAAAAATGAAAAAATACTATCCGAATTTAGATTATGTCGACGATATGAGTGAAGGCGACGAGAGTTTTAGGCAAAATCTTTTAAAGATCATAAAATCAGAGTTTTTAGATGAAAAAGAGGCATATCTTAATTATTTTAAGAATGAAAATTATATGGATTCTGCGAGATTAGTCCATAAATTGCTTCACAAAATTGCTATATTAGGACTCGGAGAAGCACATAAATTAGGAAAAATACACGAGGAGGCGCTAAAAGAAAGTAGTACCAAGTTCCATTTAGATTTTATAGAGATAATGAATGCCATGTCTAACTTTTTAGAAAATGAAAACTAATGAAATGTATTATAATTGACGATGAAGCAACGGCTAGAGCCATAATCTCTAAATTATGTCAGGGTTATGAAAATTTATCTGTAGTTGAGGAATTTGACAACGCCATTGCGGCGATGAAATTTCTCAACAAGAATAATAATGTTGATGTTGTTTTTCTAGATATTCACATGCCAGATTTTACAGGTTTTGATTTTATAGAGAGTCTTCCAAATCCACCAAAAATTGTTCTTACAACATCAGATGATAAATTTGCAATAGAAGCTTTTGAATATGACTGTATAGTTGATTATCTCACTAAGCCAATAAGCCAGTTAAGGTTTATTAAGGCAGTTAATAAACTTGAAAATGCCCTAAAAAACAGTCTGCCTGCCACTCAAGAACAAGAATACTTATTTGTTAATATCAACAAACGCTTAATAAAACTTAATTTTGACAAAATTTTATTGATACAAGCTAAAGGCGATTATGTTAAGATACAATTAGAAGATGAAAGCCTAGTTGTACATACAACCCTAAAAAACTTAACAGAGAAATTGCCAAGTAATTTATTTTTTCAAGTGCATAGATCCTATGTTGTTAATCTAAAAAAAATAGATAGTATAGAGGAAAATACAATATATATTGCTGGGACTCACGTTAGGCTAAGCAAGTTATCTAGACCAAAATTAATGAATCTTATTAATATTATTTAGTAGTATAGATTTCTATCTAATGGGTATAAATAGGTAATATAAATAACAACCTATGTATATCCACTTTAGTTAGGTAGTCCTAATGTGATTTTCATTTACACCAGCTATCAGCATTATCTTTGATATATCAATGGCATAGCGTTGACCCAAAAAAAATAGGAAGATAAAAATCCTAACAGCGAATTTCATTTAAAATCCTTCTTTTACGACAATTCTTCTTTTCTCTGTATCGTTTTAGGACTTTTCACACTTTCTTTAACGACACAAAAGGGCTTTTCATCTACATCAAATTTTACTAGGTCTAAAAAATAATAAATTAATAGCTTTTTAACTATACATTTACACCATTGAAAGTTTAATGGCTAAACCATTAATAGTAAACCCTAACAACTAATTTCATTAAAAGTCTTACTATATAGTAAGACTTTTTTTATTCACTTTATTTTGTTTAGTGATAAGGATATTTTGTTTAACGACACAAAAAGGCTTTTCGTCTTTACGAAACCATATCAGGTCTAAAAAATAAATTTTTAATTGCTTAGGCTTATATATTTGCAGTAGTAATGTTTTGATGGTTAACAAATATGGATTAATAGCAATTTCCCTAACAACCATTTTAAGTAAAACCTCACATTTGTGAGGTTTTGTTTTTTACACACCATATTTACTTTTCCCATATAAAAAACAGAATTTAAAGGGTGTCATTGAGTACTTTCCATTCTTTTATGTTTTATGCATTGGTTTTTAAAGTTTGCAATAAGATGTTCATACTTGCCTCCTAATCTGAATGAGAAAGTGGTGAAGGTTTTGTAACCCTTATATACAATCTAGATTATGCTTAAGAGTTGCGTGCTGAGTATGACGGCATAATACCAGGCTACCATATGCACAAAAAACTTTAAAATAGTGTTCAAAATCACGATACAGATCTTCCAACAAAACTTATTTTAGAACTTATAGAACATTCTTAAGATGAGGTGTTAAAAGGACTTCCTGAAAAAAATTAGAGAAACTCTAAAATAAGATTACTTTTGTTTCAAATTAGAACCAGATGAGTTTAGAAAGAACACTCCAACAGAGAAGTAATAATTGCTGTGAATTATGCGGAAATAATGAAAAGCTTTCAGTATATGAAGTGCCAAACGCCAAAGATTTAGCATTATATGCTTGTGAGACATGCATTACACAAATGAACGATGTAGATAGTATTGATACTAATCACTGGAGATGTCTTAATGATAGTATGTGGAGCGAGCATGGTGCCGTTAAGGTAATGGCGTGGCGAATGCTACATAGAATTGATGCCGATTGGACGCAAGATTTACTCAATATGTTTTACATTGAAGATGAATTGCTAGAAGTAGCAAAAGCATCGGGAGATGGAGAAGATGACGAAAACAAAATTATTCATCGCGATGTTAATGGAGTCGTTTTAGAACACGGAGATTCTGTTGTACTTATTAAAGATCTTAAAGTAAAAGGCTCTAGCATGGTTGCAAAACAAGGAACAGCTGTTAGAAATATTCGTTTAGATCACGAAAATGCTGAATACATAGAAGGCAAAGTAGATGGTCAGCAAATAGTAATTATTACCCAATACGTTAAAAAGATCTAATCTTTGTCTTTTTTGTTGAAGAAGTCAAAGCTCAAAGGAATCATAAATACCAAAAATAAATAACGACCAGTTATAAACCCAAAGAGTGTTATTCCAGCAAGGATAACCATTAATATTACCTTATATTTATACTTCATAATGCCAAAGGTATAGTCCTTTATTGGTTTATTCAAAACTAAAATCACAAAGTAGCAAATAAGACCAACTCATCCAGAAACATTACTTCAAAAACACCCTGTTTCTATTCAAGTAATTCATAAGCAAGTAGACCTTGAGCATCACTATTTAAAATTCAAGATTAAGTAGTTATTTTTCTTACAATCTATGTGTTTGTAAATGTGTTGTTTATCGAAAAAATAAACAACGGGTTTCAAATTATCTAAGCAAAAATACCATTTGTCGAATTTCTGGTGAATAGAGAACATTTAGTTAGATATTAGAGTCATCCCTTAAGAATTAATAGCACCAGATTTACAGATTAATAGCCCTAAATTATTATTAATGATTTAACATTATTTATTATGGATTTACAAATCACCAACTACAACAACCGTTTTCAGATTAAAGGGACACTGAATAAGCTAAGTCTCAAAACTTTTAATGCACATTTTGCAAATATTTTTGATCGATTAGATAATGTTTTATTAGATATTGAAAGTGTTGAAAGTATTGATAGGGCTGGTGTAATGGCTTTGGCAAGGTTGCATAATGAATCTATTACGAAGTCAAAAAAACTATCTATTATAGGTTTAGGTTGTAAAGAACTTTATGACCATTTTAAGTCTGAAGAGCCTGAAACTATCCAAGTTCCTACTGGCTCAATTGTAGCGGCTTAGTACAGACAAATCATAAAAATATATATACAGAAGTGCTTTCAAGTGCGTTTATGGTGACAGATAAACGATTTGTGGGCACTTTTTATATTTAGCAAGACATGTCTGCTATAATTTTCCACTCACCATTAATCTTTTTAAAGATTATAATGAAAACTCCATCAGCATCACCAGATTCTCTGCTGAGATGATACTCTCCCATAACCCAATAATTATCATTTTCAATTTTGGAGATGTCATTGATTACAAAATTTAAAATGCCACTTTCAGTTTTTGTGGGATAGCCTTTTTTGTAATTGTTTAGTGTATTTTTCCAACCTTTGGTGAGACCACTGCTACCGTAAAATTTAAGCGAATCACTTTTCCAGTAGCCTTGCATGAACCCTTCCAAATCATGATTGTTCCATGCCTCTTCCTGTAGGTTTAAAACTTTTAAGATTCCTGCTTTGTCGGTTTCAAAAGTGTCTTTTTGTTCCGCATTGTTACTGCAATTAAATAAGAAAAGGGCAAAGACAAAATAGATATGTTTCATTAT
>JASBSA010000129.1 GCA_030149175.1 Winogradskyella sp.
GAATTTGGTTTTAAACTCCTCTGGTGTTTCCATAAAATTTTCTAGCAGTACAGCAAAAAATTCAAACTGATTGGTATAAGCATAGGCTCTAAAATATTTTGATGCCGTTAAATCATCTCTAACCATTTTATGTTCTTGCAGATACGCAGCCAATGTATTGAAGCCATTTTTAAAAATTTCACTACTAACATCGTTTTCTTTAAAAGCATTTAAATGTATGGCGTGGCCAAACTCATGAATCCCTAAGTTTAAATTATCATCACCGATATCATAGCCTTTTTTAAAATCTTCCCAAGAAAAAACAATCGCCTTTAACTGCGGATTCGTTTCCCCTTTGTGGTAGGTTTCATTGAGTTTTGAGTAATACGATTTTGGGTAAATTATGACTTTGTCTAGCAATTCAATACGATAATTTCTAAACCCAAATGTTAACATTACAGCTGTTGCAGAAATTAATGTTTTCATCTCATCATCTATCTTTAAACCTTCTCTACCGATAAATTCCTTGCTATTAATAAATGTTGCCAATCGATGTCTAAAAACAACCTGTTCTTCTTTTTTAAGTTTGTTATAAAAACTAAACCTATGCTCTAGTATAGATCGCTGACCGTTTGATAGTTCTTTTTTAAACAACATTGTATTTAAAAAAAAGGGTTTGTGATATTTTGAAGCATAGATAGATTCAAAAAACACATAAAACTTGGACAGCACTATAGTGGCCATACCGACAAAAAAAATGATTAAAATCACCAGCCCAAACGTTGGGCTTATCTCAGGGTTTTGGGTGTCTTGAACGTAGATTAAGATCATTGCCTAAATATAGAAAGAAATACGCAAGCGGAGCTCTAAACATTTACAGAAAACACTACCTGAACATTATTTTGCCTAGCAAAATCATTTATCCTGTGGTTATTTGGTAAAGGTATCCGCTCAAGCAAGCTTGGCTAGGCAGTCTAACCCCTTTAACAAAGCGGTTCTCAACGGATTGCTGCGCATCCTTTTGTGCTCCGCTTTGAACATACTCAACAAAGCGGTTCCCAACGGATTGCTGACGCATCCTTTTGCGCTCCGCTTTGAACATACTTCAAACGAAAAAACGCTCAAGCAAGCTTGGCTAGGCAGTCTAACCCCTTTAACAAAGCGGTTCTCAACGGATTGCTGCGCATCCTTTTGCGCTCCGCTTTGAACATACTCAACAAAGCGGTTCTCAACGGATTGCTGCGCATCCATTTGCGCTCCGCTTTGAACATACTTCAAACGAAAAAACGCTTAAGCGAGCTTGGCGTTTTTTCTTATTGAAGTATGTATTCGTGACCACGGCAGGATTCAAACCTGCGACCGCTGGAGCCGAAATCCAGTGCTCTATTCAGCTGAGCTACGTGGCCAATTTTCTTTTTAAATTATACTCTTTCAATCTTTTTTCTGTGCTCCCTGCCTGCCGGCAGGCAGGTATTCAGCTGAGCTACGTGGCCTTGTGATGCATGAGACCTTTCGACTGCGCTCAAGGTGACAACACAACACATATTATAAATTAAGACAGCTTAGCTTTTACAATCGTAGAAATTGTTTTGCCGTCTGCCTGACCTGCTAATTCTTTACTGACAATACCCATTACCTTCCCCATATCTTTCATGCCTTCTGCGCCTACACTTTCTATAGTTGATACCACTACTTTTTCAATTTCTTCTTCACTTAACGCTTCTGGTAAAAATTGACTTATCACTTCTGCTTGGTCTAACTCTGGTTGCGCCAAATCTTCTCGTCCTTGTTCTTGAAAAATGGCAGCACTATCCTTACGCTGCTTCACCATCTTAGACAAGATTTTAATCTCTTGTTCTTCGGTTAACTCATCACTTCCGGCTGATGCTGTTTTGGCTAATAAAATTTCAGATTTTACAGCTCTTAAAGCTGCTAAAGCTGTTTGATTCTTTTCTTTCATAGCTGCCTTCATAGCAGTCATTACATTATCTTGTAAACTCATAATATCCTTAATCTATTGGAAGTGCGAAGATACTAAAAAAGTTAGGTTTCTTTATGATATGGAAACTTTGAAAAAACAAAAAGCCCAAAAAGTTTGAGGGTACTTTTTGGGCTCGACGCTGGTGTGATAACACTAAACCGAATTTGCTATTAATCTACGTTATCGTGTAAGAATGAATTATTACTTCTTAACTGAATGTCATCATTGTCATCTGTACCTACAGACATTCTAGAAGCATTGGTCTCTGAAGAATGCTGCGCATCTTCTAAATTAACACCTTGTCTTTTGTAAGCAGGCTCTTTTTCTATTTCGTCAATTTTAGCAGTATTGAACTTATAATTAAACTCTTTCATGTGCTTTCTACGCTCATCTGCACGTGCTTTAATTAAATCTGAAATCGGACTGTTCATTGGATCTATTTCATCCTCAGTAACTTCTTGAGTTTCTTCAACAGGAAGTACTTTCTTTTCAAAAACGATTTCTTCTTTTACCTCTGTTTCTACTTTAGCATTGATTGAAGACTCATAGGTTTCTACATCGTCTAAGGCGTAGCGTTTTTCTCCTTTTTCATTCACCTCTGTTACTGAAATTATTTCAACAGGCTCATTAACATCAATATCCTTTACGTCTTCGTCTAAACTGAAGAACAGCATTTCTTCTCCAGATTCTGGTTCTTCTACGGTTTCTGGTTCATTGTTAGATAATGGCAAATCAAAGGTTAATGTAATCTGCTCTTCTTTCTCTTCAACAATTGGCTCCGCTTTATTTTCAATAGGTGTAATGATGAATTCCTCTGGCTCTACATTTAATTCTGCCTTGGTGTCTAAAACCTCATCATATACAACATCCATATTTCTTAATAAATCTGTCGTAGGAATTAAATCCATATCATGCTTTGCAGATGTTTCTGTGTCGTTCTCATCTAAAAGTGTATGACGTACGATTGGGTCTTCCTTCTTTTCCTCTAGGACGATATCTGGTGTAATAATCGCAGGTTCTCTTTCTTGCGTACTTACTTCTTCGACAACCTCTTCCTCTAAAGCATGGATTACTTTTTTAGTTTCGGTATTAGAAATTTCGTTTTGCTGATCGATATCAAAACCTGTTGCTATAATAGTAACTGCAATAGATTCTTGTAAAGACTCATCTTCACCAACACCCATAATAATGTTAGCTCCATGACCTGCTTCATTTTGAATATGGTCGTTAATCTCACCAATCTCGTCGATTGTAATTTCCTGAGAACCTGAAACGATAAGCAACAATACGTTTTTGGCACCAGTAATTTTATTATCGTTCAACAATGGTGAATCTAGAGCTTTCATAATAGCTTCTTGCGCTCTGGTCTGACCAGAAGCTGTAGCCGATCCCATAATGGCTGTTCCGCTATTGCTTAATACTGTTTTAGCATCGCGTAAATCGATGTTTTGCGTATAGTGATGTGTTATAACTTCTGCTATACCTCTAGATGCTGTTGATAAGACTTCATCTGCTTTAGAGAAACCTGCTTTAAATCCAAGGTTACCATAAACCTCGCGTAGCTTATTGTTATTGATTACAACTAAAGAATCTACATGCTCTCTAAGGTTTTCTACACCACGTTGCGCTTGCTCGTTACGCATCTTACCTTCAAACTGAAACGGCATCGTAACAATACCAACGGTAAGAATGTCTAATTCCTTAGCCATTTTTGCGATGATTGGTGCAGCACCAGTACCTGTACCACCTCCCATTCCGGCAGTGATAAATATCATTTTGGTATTGGTATCTAACATTCTACGAATGTCTTCTAAGCTTTCTACTGCTGCTTGTTCACCAACATCTGGGTTAGCACCAGCACCTAATCCTTCGGTTAAGTTAACTCCTAATTGTATTTTATTTGGAACACCACTACTTTGAAGCGCTTGCGCATCTGTATTACAGATTACAAAATCTACTCCTTTAATACCTTGTTGAAACATGTGATTAATGGCATTGCTACCACCTCCACCAACACCAATAACCTTAATAACGTTAGATTGATGTTTTGGTAAATCGAATGCGATGTTTCCAAATTCGTTGCTACTACTCATATTTTTTGAGATTATGGGATTTTATATATGTCTTAATTAATTTCATTTTTTTGTTATATAATGATTATTTAAATCGTCATATTACATTTCTTGCTGCCCTCGCCTCAGCGCTAGCTCTTCGTTAAAATTGTCCACTGGACAATTTCTTTACACTCAGCCCTACTCTGCGTTGTCTAAAAACTCTTTTACACGCTCTGTTAACTTATCTAAAAATGAACGGCGTTCTTTTTTAGGTGCTTCAGTGACGATGTCTTCTTGCGCTTCGGCAGTTGTTTCTTCTCCTTCAGTTTCAAGAACCGCTTCTTCTACTTGCTCAGCTTTTTTTCGGTCTTGACGTTTAAGACCATCCATTACTAAACCAACTGCTGTAGCAAATAAAGGGCTAGCAATATCTTCATCACTATCTCCTGCTAAATGCTCATTAGGATATCCTATTCTGGTATCCATTCCGGTTATATATTCTACCAATTGCTTTAAATGTTTTAACTGACTT
>JASBSA010000131.1 GCA_030149175.1 Winogradskyella sp.
TTTGGGTCCGCTGAGTAGGTTTGAAAAACAAGATCTGAATAAAAAGTACGATCTTCTAGTTGTTTTATCTGGCCCTGAACCTCAACGTTCATTTTTAGAAGTAAAATTACTTGATGAACTACAATCCTATAATGGTAAAATCTGTTTTGTAAAAGGTGTCATTGAAGGCGAACAGCGCAAAACTCAGTTCAACCACATTACAATCTACAATTTTATGACAAGCCAAGAGCTTGAGAGGGCTCTCAATGAAAGCAAGTTGGTTTTAAGCAGATCTGGTTACACGTCTATAATGGATTATGCCAAACTAGAAAAAAAAGCATTTTTAATACCTACACCAGGACAGTTTGAGCAAGAATACTTAGCAAAAAAATTTAAAGAAGAACAAGTTGCTCCTACATGTAAACAGAAAGACTTTAAAATTGAAATGCTAAATGAGATTGAAAATTACTCAGGATTTAAGTTTTTACAATACGATCTTAATTACAAAAAATTATTCGGCCTTTTCTAAAGTAAACGAAAACTCACTACCTACTCCCAATTCACTCTCTACATACATCTTTTCCTCGTGAGCTTCTATAATATGTTTTACGATAGACAGCCCTAAACCAGAGCCTCCTTCTTTTCTAGAACCGCTTTTGTCAACTCTGTAAAATCGTTCAAACAGTCGAGGTAGGTTTTCTTTTTTTATACCTTCACCATTATCGGTTACCCTTATAATGGCTTTATTTTTTATAAGATTTTCTATACTTACCTCTGTAGTTCCTTTTTCTCTACCGTATTTAATTGAGTTAACTATTAAATTGGTAAGCACTTGCTGTATTCTTTCAATATCTGCATACACCATAATAGGTTCTGGATATTCCATATCAAAAGTAAGCGTGATTCTTTTTTTGGCTGCTTTCATTTCAAAAAGCTCAAACACGTTCTGAACAAGTTTCACAATGTCAAACTTTTCTTTGTTTAGACTTAGATCACCTACTTCGAGCTTAGTAATCATGTCTAAATCCTTAATGATGTAAGTTAAACGCTCTACTCCTTTACTAGCTCTTTGCAAATATTTCTTTCTTATTTTTTCGTCTTCAATTCCGCCATCTAAAAGTGTATCTATATAGCCTTGAACAGTAAACAAAGGTGTTTTAAGCTCGTGAGACACATTTCCGATAAATTCTTTTCTATATTCCTCCCTAACTTTTAAAGTTTCTATTTCAATTTTCTTATCTCGTGCGTATTTATCAATCTCTTTGGTTAGCGTACCCATATCTGTTGTTATAGGCTGCTGTCTTAGACTTGTTGACTCCAAAAGTGTTAGGTCGTCGTATATTTTTTTTACGCGCCTGTAGATAAAATGCTCTACCCTATATTGAATGATTGCAAAACAAAGAGGGAAACAGATTATTGGAAAAAATACAATCTGCCAGTTAAATGTATGATAGTAGTATAAAAAAACACTCACAAGGAGTGTTGCAAAAAACGTCACATACAATGATGTTCTTAAAGCGAACTTATATGTTTTTTTTAGATTTTTTTTCTGCATTAGTCTACAAACTTGTAACCAACGCCTTTTACGGTTTTAAAAGATTTGTCACCTATCTTTTCACGAAGTTTTCTTATGTGCACATCTATGGTTCTACCACCAACAACAACTTCATTACCCCAAACTTTGTCTAAAATTTCTTCGCGCTTAAAAACTTTACCAGGCTTAGTTGCTAACAAAGATAATAATTCAAACTCTTTTCTTGGTAGAATAATTTCTTCACCTTTTTTTGTGATTTTATATTCCTCTCTATTAATTACCAAATCACCGATTTTAACAGATTCATTTGGATTATCTGTATCTTTCAGCCTTCTCAGTAAAGCTTTTACTTTACTCACAAGTACTTTTGGCTTTATAGGTTTTGTTATATAATCGTCGGCACCTGCATCAAAACCAGCAACTTGCGAATAATCTTCACCTCTTGCGGTTAAAAACGTAATAATAGTATTATTGAGTTTTGAGTCTTGGCGTATGCGTTCACAAGCTTCGATACCATCCATTTCTGGCATCATAACATCTAGTATAATTAAATGAGGTTTATGTTTTTTTGCTTTTTCAATAGCTTCAACACCATTTTCTCCAGTTATAACCTGGTAACCTTCTGAAGATAAATTATAACCTACAATTTCTAAGATATCTGGTTCATCATCGACCAATAGTATCTTAATATCCTTTTTTTTCACTGTTAAGATAATTTTAAGCTAGCGTAAAGATAAAATATATCTTCTTAAGTAGGCATTGTATAGAAATTGATAACAATTCTCTAACATTGAAATTTAATATCATGATTAGAAAACAATTAGTTAAATATTGATGTTAACTTATTGTAAAAAAGCTGGTTGTTTATAAAAACATCCTCTAAAACTCAGTATTTGTTAGTATATTTGAAGTCTAATTATTTAAAAATCAATTATGAAAAAAATTTACTTTTTATTATTTAGTTTATTAGGATTTTTCGCCTCTGGGCAAGACCTAGTAATTACAGGAGCTTTCGATGGTCCGCTTTCTGGTGGAACACCTAAAGGTGTCGAAATATATGTTATTAATGACATTGCTGATTTAAGTACTTATGGTATAGGAAGCGCCAATAATGGTGGTGGAACTGACGGAGTAGAATTTACATTTCCTGCAGATGCTGTTACAGCCGGTTCTTTTATCTACGTTGCGACCGAAGCTGTAGAATTTGCAAATTTCTTTGGTTTTGCTCCTAACTACACTACAGGTGCTATGGGTATAAACGGTGATGATGCTGTAGAATTATTTTCTAATGTTGATACAACTCCAGTTGTTATTGATGTATTTGGAACTATTGATTGTGACCCTAATGCAGGTGGATCTACATGCCCTGAATGGGAGCATACAGATGGATGGGCTTACAGATTGGATAGCACTGGTCCTGAAGGCTCTACTTTTACTTCATCTAATTGGACTTACAGTGGTATAAACCAATTAGAAGGTGGTACAACTAACGCTACATGTACTTCACCATTTCCTATTGGTACATTTAGTTATTCAGGATCACCTTGTGGTGTTGTTTTTGGTGCCGAATCATATAACTGTCAAAGTAGCACTATTGGTGACAATAACGATGGTGTTATTGTAGAAATCCCTTACACTGGCTCTAACAATACTATTGTTTCTGTTTCAGTAACAGGTGGAACCCAAGGTGGTGATGACCCAGCTTTAACTGCTGATGGTACAATTACTATTTCTGGTTTAACTGAAGGTGATGCTTGGAGCGTGACTTTAAACGGTGGTGACTGTGATGGCACAACTACTTCCGGTACTGTACCAGCTGCTGAATGCGACCCAACGCCAAGCACTTGTTTCGATTTAAGTGCAGGACCTGAATTGTTTGAATTAGTTACTGTAGCATCAAATTCTGACGTTGACGAATGGACAGAAGCAGGAGGAACATATTCTATGAATGGTTTCTGTGGTGGCGGATGTATGGAAGAGTCTAATACTTGGTTAATATTTGGGCCATTAGATATGACAGGCGTTACTGACTTAGAATTACTTTTCGATGCTACTGAAGGTTTTGATGGTACAGATTTAAACGTTCAATATACAACTGACTATAGTGCAAATTGCCCAGATGGCGCAACTTGGACCTCAGCTTTAACGGTTAGTGCCTCTGGTTCTTATAGTGCTGATTTATCTGGTATTTCTGGAACTGGTGTTTTTATTGGTATCCAATATTTAGATAGTGATGGAAGTTTTTCTTCTTGGGATCTTTCCAACGTAAGCTTAGCTGCTTTTGGCACTTGTCCTTCTTTAGGCGTAAGACCAGTTTCTGACTGTGCTGTTTGTGATGTTACTTTAGGAACAGAAACTTACACTTGTATCACCAACACAACTGGTGACAACAACGACAGTGTTACTGTAAATATTCCTTACACCGGATCTGACAACACTATAGTTAGCCTTTCTGTAACTGGTGGATCTCAAGGTGGTGATGACCCAGCTTTAACTGCTGATGGTACAATTACTATTTCTGGTTTAACTGAAGGAGACGCTTGGAGCGTGACTTTAAATGGTGGTGATTGCGATGGTACTACTTTATCAGGAACTGTACCTGCTGCACAATGTGATCCTGTGACTACAGATTTAGTTATAAACGAAATCTTAGCAGATCCTGCAGGTGATATTACGGGTGATGCTAATGGCGATGGTACTAGAGATGGTTCTGAGGATGAGTTTGTTGAGTTATATAACATTGGTGGCAGTAGCCTAGATATTTCTGGATTTACTATTGAAGACGGTTTTGGCTTGAGACATACTTTCCCAGGCGGAACTATTTTACCTAGCAACAGCTTTATAACTGTATTCGGTGGTGGTACACCAACAGGTATTCCTGGGTTGGTACAAGTTTCTTCTGAAGGCGGTTTAGGCCTTAACAACGGAGGCGATGATGTTGTTGTTAAAAATGGTTCAGGTATTGTTGTTGTCTCTTACACCTATGTTGGCGCAACAGATCAATCCGTTGGGCGTAGTCCTGACTTTACTGGTGCTTTTGTAGATCACTCAACCATTTCAGGAAACGGTGGTGCCTTGTTCTCTCCAGGTAATGAAAATGACGTTACACTTTCTGTAGGAAACGTTTCTAGTACGACTTTCAGTATTTATCCTAATCCAACAAATACTGGTAAGGTAACTATTTCATCATCTAACAATGAAGCTATAACTGTACAAGTATTTGATGTTCTTGGTAAGCAAGTTAAAAATGAAATGTTAACTAATAACACGCTTAACGTTTCTGATTTAAACACTGGTTTATACATTTTAAAGATTACTCAAAATAATGCCTCTACGACTAAAAAATTAGTTATTAGATAATCATTATTTTTTAATCATAAAGAAAGCGTAGCTAAGATTTAGCTACGCTTTTTTATTTTCAATACTTTTGCAGAATGATGTCTAAGGATGCTATTTTTAATATAAAAACCTATGCTGAGTTTGAGGCACTAGCTCTTGATGCCTTTAGATTTCAGTTTGAGAACAATAGTGTCTATCGCTCATTTTGCGATTTGCTTTACAGGCATCCATCCGATGTAAAACATCTTAGAGATATACCTTTTTTACCCATTCAGTTTTTCAAAACCCATGAGGTTTTGAGTTCTCGAAATATAATTGAAAAGTCATTTTCCAGCTCTGGCACAACAGGAAGTGTAACCAGCAAACACTTAGTAACTGACCTAAGTATTTATGAAGAAAGTTATTTAAAAGGTTTTCAGCATTTTTATGGTAATGTTGAAGATTATGTGGTATTGGCTTTATTGCCTTCTTATTTAGAGCGAGAAGGTTCCTCATTGATTTACATGGTTGAAGATTTAATACAAAAATCTAAACATCCTAAAAGTGGGTTTTACCTCAACAATCTTCAAGATCTTTCTGAAACGCTAAAAAAGCTTGAAGCTGAGAAACAAAAAACACTATTAATTGGTGTTTCTTTTGCGCTATTAGATATAGTTGAACAGTTTCAATTCAACTTAAAACATACCATTGTGATGGAAACTGGTGGTATGAAAGGTAGAAGAAAGGAAATCATTCGAACAGAACTTCATGACAAGCTTAAAAAAGGTTTTGGAGTTAACCAAATACATAGTGAATATGGTATGACGGAACTTTTGAGTCAGGCGTACTCTAAAGGTAATGGCTTGTTTAAATGCCCTCCATGGATGAAAATTTTAACTAGAGATACAGAAGACGCTTTAACGTTATTGCCACCAAACAAAACAGGTGGAATAAATATTATTGACTTAGCCAATATAAATTCTTGTGCCTTTATTGCCACTCAAGATTTAGGTAAAACTTATGAAAACAACCTGTTTGAAATTATTGGCAGATTCGACAACTCTGATATTAGAGGCTGTAATTTAATGGCTTTGTAAGGTTTACTAATCTATTACGACTAAATAAGTGCTATCGAAAAGAAAGATTTTCAATAGTTGATTGATTGGTTAGATGTGCCCAAAAGAGATTTTGGGCACTTTACTTTTTATTGTTCAATCTTAATAATATAGGTATTCTTCTTACCTTTATTGAGAATAATATAAGTATCGTTGATTAAGTCTTCAGAAGATAACTGATAGTCTTCTTTTACTTTTTCTTTATTAACTGAGATTGCATTTTCTTTTAAGGCTCTTCTTGCTTCGCCATTAGACTTTAAGAAATTGGTTTTTGCTGCTAGGGCACCAATCATATCTAAACCTTCATCAAATTCAGCTTTTGAAATATAGGCTTGTGGCACACCTTCAAAAACATCTAAAAACGTGGCTTCATCTAAAGTCTTAATATCTTCTTTAAACGTTTTACTGAATAAAATATTTGAAGCTTTTGCAGCGTTTTCATAATCTTCCTTAGAATGCACCATTGTAGTTATCTCTTCGGCTAACTTCTTTTGCAATGTTCTTAAGTGAGGAGCTTCATTATGAGTTTCTACAACTGCTTTAATGTCTTCTTCTGTTAAGAAAGTGAAAATCTTGATATATTTTTCGGCATCTTCATCACTAGAGTTTAACCAATATTGGTAGAACTTATAAGGCGAAGTTCTTTTAGCATCTAGCCAAACATTTCCACCTTCAGACTTGCCAAATTTTGAGCCATCGCTCTTTGTAATTAATGGGCATGTAATAGCAAAGCCTTTACCGTTACCAATACGACGTATAAGCTCTGTACCTGTTGTGATATTTCCCCACTGGTCACTTCCTCCCATCTGAATGGTACAATCATTCTCTCTGTATAAATGCAAAAAGTCATAACCTTGTACTAACTGATAGGTAAATTCGGTGAAACTCATGCCGTCGTTGGCCGACTCACCAGAAATTCGACTCTTTACAGAGTCTTTTGCCATCATGTAATTTACAGTGATATGCTTACCGACATCTCTAATAAATTCCAAAAATGAAAATTCTTTCATCCAATCGTAGTTGTTTACCAAAACTGCAGCATTGGCATCACTGCTTTCAAAATCTAAAAAATGAGACAGTTGTTTTTTTATGGATTCTTGGTTATGACGGAGTGTTTTTTCATCCAGCAAATTACGCTCGCTAGATTTACCTGACGGATCGCCAATCATACCTGTTGCGCCACCAACCAAAGCTACTGGTTTATGACCGCAACGCTGATAATGGGCCAACAACATAATAGGCACCAAATTACCGATATGTAAAGAATCTGCAGTTGGATCAAAACCAACATAGGCACTTCGCATAGATTCTGATAAGTGCTCTTCTACTCCAGGCATGTCTTGATGTAGCATGCCTCTCCATTTTAATTCTTCAACAAAATTTTTCATTATAAAACTGGTGTAATTTGATGTTGGCAAAGATATGTTTCCACTTTAAAAGACAAAAGACAATTTTAACGTAATTTTACTTCGGCTACGCTCAGTAACCAAACACGAATTTAAGAATAGTTTTAGATGATATTAGTTACAGGAGGAACAGGATTAGTAGGGTCGCATTTGCTGTATAAGTTAGTCTCTGATGGACAACAAAAGGTGCGTGCAATCTACAGACGAGAAAAAACCTTAAAACGCGTAGCCCATGTGTTTAGTTATTTTTCCGATGATTCAGAGAGGCTATTTAACACCATTGATTGGATAGAAGCCGACCTTAATGATATTCCAAAACTGCAGATGGCCTTTGAAGGCATTACCCATGTATATCATTGTGCAGCTTTTGTGTCTTTTGAACCAGACAAGTACCATGAATTAAGAAAAATTAATATTGAAGGCACCGCCAACATTGTTAACCTTTCTATAAGTCATTCTGTAGACAAACTATGTTACGTAAGTTCTATTGCTGCTATTGGACATCATGAAGATTCCTCAAAACTCATTACAGAAGAAACCGCTTGGAATCCCGAAGACGATAACAGTGTTTATGCCATTACTAAATATGGTGCAGAACTTGAAGTTTGGCGTGCCACACAAGAAGGTGTTGATGCTGTTATTGTAAATCCTGGAATTATACTTGGTGCTGGCTATTGGAAAGGTGGAAGTAGTGGTAATTTATTCAGAAAAATACATGACGGAATGACCTATTATGTGAAAGGCGTTGTTGGATATGTTGATGTCTTTGATGTGGTTGATACGATGATTTCATTGATGAAAAGTAGCATTAAAAACGAAAATTATATTTTAGTTTCTGAAAATATCAGTTTTAAGGATTTTCAATACAAAGTTGCCAACGCACTAAAAGTTGCCCCTCCTAAAAAGGAAGCTAAACCATGGCTTCTAAACATAGCTTGGCGTTTAGATTGGTTGAGGCATAAAATCACAGGCTCTCGGAGAAACTTTTCAAAACATACTGCAAAATCTGCTGTTAGTACTACCAAGTATGATAATTCTAAAATTAAAAATGTATTGGGGTTTCAATTTAAACCTATCGACCAATCCATCAAAGAGATTTGTGAATTGTATCGAAAGGATTTGAAGAACATGTAAATTAATTACTCACTTGCTTTTTTAAAGCTTTTTTAATAGAATCTCGTCTCCTTTCATTTAGTTTAGTTATAGAGTCTCGTCTTTTCTGAGCTTTTGCACTTTCTTTCTCCTCTAGATCTTCAAACGTTTTCTTATTATTTTCTAACCTAACTTTTACTTTTTCTACTATTTCTTTATATAAATCCGGGTCGAAAGCATAATAAGCATTGCTCTCTGCAAACTGAACGCTGTCTATTTGATGTTTATTCAATACATAAGATTCTGGCACTATACCCTTATCTTCTAGCAGCTTTCTGTTAACCCCTTTAGCAGCATTAATTATGTACAGGTCATACAAGATATTTTCCATCTTATCCTCGGAAATAAGGTTATTAGGTTTTGGAGGCTTGTTTTTCCTTTCACAAGAAAACACCAAGATGGATAATGCCATTATGAACAAGTATCTTTTCATCTGTTAAAAGTTAATCGTTTTGCAGCTTTAACGTTCAATACTTTAAAATTGTTGTAAACCAATTGGCCATTTAAAAAGGTATGCGTTACTCTACTTTTAAAGGTATTACCTTCAAAAGGTGACCAACCACATTTATATAAAATATTTCCTTTGTTTACCGTCCAAGGGTTATTAATATCTACGATAACCAAATCTGCATAATAGCCTTCTTTAATGTAACCGCGTTTCTCCACGTCGAAAAGAATGGCAGGATTGTGGCAGGCTTTTTCAACAATTTTTTCAATGGAAATTTTTCCTTGGTGATGCATTTCTAGTAAAGCGACCAAAGCGTGCTGAACTAACGGCCCTCCGGAAGGAGCGCTTGTATAAGGGTTGTTTTTTTCTTCGAGCGTGTGAGGTGCATGGTCGGTAGCTATGACATCAATTCTGTCGTCGAGCAAAGCCTTAAGTAATTGAGATCTATCTTTAGATGTTTTTACGGCCGGATTCCATTTAATGTGGCTTCCTTTTTTGCCATAATCTTCATCTGAAAACCACAAGTGATGAATACAAACCTCTGCAGTTATCTTCTTATCCTTCAAAGGAATTTTGTTTGTAAACAGATTAGTTTCTTTTCCTGTGGATAAATGAAACACATGCAATCTCGCACCTGTCTTTTTTGCTAATTCAATAGCTTTTGAAGACGATAAATAGCAAGCTTCCTCACTTCTTATTATTGGATGCATTTCCATAGGAATATCGTCACCGTATTCTGCCTTGTATTTTTCGAGATTATCTCGTATCGTAGCTTCGTCTTCGCAATGTACTGAGATGACCATATCTGTACTAGAAAATATTTTTTCTAAAACCTTTGGGTCATCCACCAACATATTTCCGGTAGAAGAGCCTAAAAACAATTTTAGACCTGCAATCGTTTTTGGGTCTACTTTTAATATTTCATCTAGGTTGTCATTAGTACCACCAAACATAAAAGAGTAGTTAGCATACGAGGTCTCTGCTGCAATAGCAAACTTTTCTTCTAGCTTTTCTACTGTTGTGGTTTGGGGATTGGTATTAGGCATTTCTATAAAAGACGTAATACCACCTGCTAATGCAGCCTTAGATTCTGTTTCTATGTTTGCTTTGTGAGTTAAGCCTGGTTCTCTAAAATGTACTTGATCATCAATCATGCCTGGCAGCACGTAGTTACCTTCAGCATCAATTACAGTTATATCTGCAGACTTAACACTAATAGAGCTATCTATTTCTTTAATAAAATCATCTTCAATAAGTACATCTCCTTCAACTATCTTTCCTTCGTTGACAATTTTGGCATTTTTAATGAGGTTTTGTCGTTTCATTCTTCTTAATACTTAGTAAATAAACTTTTCAATTTCAAACTTATAACACCAAAAATAGCTTCAGAAATAATGCTTCCGCTCATTTTTGATTTACCTTTTATTCTATCTTTAAAAATAACAGGAATTTCAACAATTTTAAAGCCTTTTTTGTATGCTTTGAATTTCATTTCAATCTGAAAAGCGTAGCCCACAAACTTTACTTTATTTAAATTGATGGACTCTAAGACGTTTCGCTTGTAACAAATAAAACCTGCGGTAGAATCCTTTACTTTCATACCTGTGATTAACCTAACATAACGAGAGGCACCGTAAGACAACAGTATTCTTGAGAGTGGCCAATTAACTACTGTAATCCCCTTAACATATCTTGAACCAACTGCTATATCTGCGTCACCGACTGCACATGCATTGTACAATTTTATTAAGTCATTTGGATTGTGTGAAAAATCCGCATCCATTTCAAAAATAAAGTCATAAGAATTTTCTAATGCCCATTTAAAACCTGTTATATAGGCAGCGCCTAAACCGTCTTTTTTATTACGCTGTAAGAGATGTAATTGATTAGAATACTCTTTTTGTAAGGATTTAACCTTTTCAGCAGTGCCATCTGGTGAGTTATCGTCTATCACTAAAACATGAAATAATTTGTCTTGTGAAAATACAGCTCTTAAAATAGCCTCTATATTTTCGATCTCATTATATGTTGGGATTATAACAAGTGCGTCAGACATGCAAAAATTTTTATATGTGGTGCTGATAGAATTTTGACAAATGTAAAGTTTTTAGTGGATTAAAAACTGTTATAGCTTTATTAAGATTTTAATTATGTTATGCCTTAATTTCTTTATAATTTAGCAATATGAGGGATTACATTACTTACGAGTGGTTTACAATACTTACTGTTTTGGGGATTTTTGCCATAGTAACAGCTAAGTATCTCAACACTTTGCGTTTTAACGATTTTATATCCATCATAGGAAACTCTAAGTATTTAAAAATATATAGTAAAGATCAGAAGTTTATAGATCCTTTTGATGGGCTATTATTCATTAATCTAACATTTTCAGGCAGTATTTTTTTATTTTTTGCCTATTCCTCCTTTGTTTCTCCGTTAACCTTTGAGTTGGTTTCTTTTTTAAAGTTGCTATTAGCCGTTGCAACCATAGTTATTATAAAAACCCTTTTGGAGCGCCTAGTTGCTAGCCTTTTTGAAATAGACAGTATTGTAGATACGTACTTATTTCAAAAGATTACATTTCTTAATTATTCTGGCTTAGTTCTTATTGTAACAAACCTATTGCTACTTTATACAAGTACAGATTCAAAAATTGTGATAATTATATCTTTTAGTGTGATTTTATTGATAAATCTTATTGGATTTATAACTTCATTCAAAAACCATCAAAAAATAATAAATCCAAACTTTTTCTATTTTTTATTGTATCTTTGCGCTCTCGAAATTGCGCCTTATATCCTTTTATATAAGGTAATTAGCGAGTATAACGTTTAAAATAAAGGGGTTTACATATGAAAGTGAAGACGATTTTAGTATCGCAGCCAGAGCCTAAAATAGAGAATTCTCCATACTTTGACTTGCAAGAAAAGCAAAAGGTAAGAGTTGACTTTAGACCTTTTATACATGTAGAGGGTGTTTCAGCAAAGGAAATCAGACAGCAAAAAATAGACCTTAGTAAATTTACTGCAATTATACTTACCAGTAGAAATTCAGTAGATCACTTCTTTAGAGTAGCAGACGAGATGCGCTTTAAAGTACCTGACACAATGAAATACTTCTGTCAATCAGAGGCTGTTGCTTATTACCTCCAAAAATATGTAGTCTACAGAAAGCGCAAAATATACGTGGGTAAACGTAATTTTGAAGATTTAACTCCTTTAATTAAAAAGTATAAAGACGAAACGTTTTTATTACCTACTACAGACAAGGTAAAACCTATTATTCCTGAAACTTTAGATAGCTTAGGCGTTAATTGGAAACAAGCTACGTTTTACAGAACAGTAATCAGTGATTTATCTGATTTGGCTAATGTTTACTATGACATCTTAGTGTTCTTTAGCCCATCTGGTATTGAGTCTTTATTCCACAACTTCCCAGACTTTAAGCAAAACGACACTCGTATTGCCGTATTTGGTAATACGACAATAAAAGCTGTAAAAGAAAAGGGATTACGAGTAGATATTGCTGCTCCAACACCAGAAACACCATCTATGACGATGGCACTACAGAAGTACATTGATAGTGTTAACAAAGGAAAATAACAAGAAAACATCAATATAAAAAAGCGATTCTAAATAATTTAGAATCGCTTTTTTAGTTTATCTGTTATTTGTATTAAAACGCGTAACGTTGCGGTCCTCCTCTTCTTATTTCTTCAGAAGCATAAGACTCAAATTGTTTAAAGTTGTTTCTAAATGAATTGGCTAGTTTAAATGCCATTTTATAATATGCTTCATCATCATTCCAAGTTGTTCTTGGACTTAACACTTCGGTCGGAACACCAGGGCATTGCCTTGGTTGAGCCACACCGAATACAGAATGAATATGGTAATGATCGTAATCGTAAAGTCCTAAATCACCATTTAAAGCTGCATTAATCATAGCACGTGTATATTTTAATTTCATACGCGTCCCAACTCCATAAGGACCGCCTGTCCAACCTGTATTTACCAACCAAACATTAACACCAGCTTCTTTCATTTTCTTACTTAACATATCTGCATATTCTGCTGGATGTAGCGGCATAAAAGGCGCACCAAAGCACGCAGAGAACGATGGCTGTGGCTCAACAACTCCCGCTTCGGTACCTGCTACTTTTGCTGTATAACCAGATATAAAATGGTATGCGGCTTGTGCTGGTGTTAACTTTGAAATTGGAGGCAACACACCAAAAGCATCTGCTGTTAAGAAGAAAATATTTTTAGGGTTTTTACCAATTGAGGGCTGCTGAATATTGTCAATGTGGTAAATTGGATAACTTACCCTTGTATTCTGTGTAATGGATGTATCGGCAAAGTCAACATTGCCTTGGTCATCCATAATGATATTTTCTAATAAGGCTCCCGGCTTAATGGCTCCAAAAATCTCTGGCTCTTGTTCTTCGGAAAGATTGATAGCTTTGGCGTAACAACCTCCTTCGAAATTAAATACAGTATTTTCCGCAGTCCAACCATGCTCATCATCACCAATTAACTTTCTACTTTGATCAGTAGACAAAGTTGTTTTTCCAGTACCAGAGAGTCCGAAGAAAATAGCAGTCTCCCCATTTTCGCCAACATTTGCTGAGCAATGCATTGGCAGTACGTTTTTTTCAACAGGTAAAATAAAATTCAACGCTGTAAAAATACCTTTCTTCATTTCGCCTGTGTAGGCAGAGCCACCAACAAGGGCAATCTTTTTTGTAAAATTAAGAATTGAAAAATTCCCTTGTCTTAAACCATAATCTTCAGGATTTTGACATTCGTAACCAGGTGCACAAAGCACCAACCATTCCTCTTTAAAATCTTTTAATTCCTCTTGAGAAGGTCTTAAAAACATGTTGTAAACAAACATATTAGACCATGGATATTCGGTAATGGTTCTAACGTTCATTTTATAATTAGGGTCTGCACATACATAGCCGTCCCTTGCATAGATTTCTTTACCGCTTAAATAGTTTTCGATTTCGCTTTGTAGCAAATCGAAATGTTCTGGAGAAATAGCCTTATTAGACTTTCCCCACCAAATACGATCTTTGGTATAATCATCCTTAACCAAAAAACGGTCTTCGGGAGAACGACCAGTAAATTTACCTGTATTGATTGCCAAAGTACCGTTAGCGGTTTCTTTTCCCATGCCTTTCTCTACAGTAATCTCTTGAAGTTTTGAAGGCTCTAACTGATAATGAACCTTGGCGTTTTTAATGCCATAGTTTTCTAACGAAATCGATTTCGTTGATTGTGTATTGTTTACCATAATTTTTGTGTTGTTTAGGTCGCAAAATTATAACTTTATTTTAAAAAGTCATTGCCAAAAGCCATTAATCGACCTCATTCTTTATAATACCGATTAACATAAAGACCCAAGCTAAAATTAACAGTAATCCTCCTATTGGCGTAATCATCGCTATAGTCTTAAAATCAAAACCTGAGAGTGTGTTGGTCGCCAAACCATATATAGATCCAGAAAAGAACAAAAGACCTATTAATACAAGATAAAAGACAACCTTTTTAGTTTTTAGACTTACAAAAGAGGTTCCTCCTAAAATTAAAAGAAAAAAGGCATGATACATTTGATAACGCACACCTGTTTCAAATGTATTGATGGCATCAGTATCTACCAATTTTTCTAGCCCATGTGCCGCAAAGGCTCCCAAAATTATTCCTAAGATTCCTAAAACTGAACCTGTAATTAATATTTTTTTGTTCATAAGATAAGTGCGTTTTTGGTTTCTTTTGCTTAGTGTATTTATTACATTCGTGCATTACAAAATTAGTCATATAAAGCCACTATGCGAAAGATTTTAATTATTGGTGCAGGAAAATCTTCATCATACCTCATAAAATATTTACTAGATAAATCTCAGTCTGAAAACCTTGAAATTACCATCGGAGATGTCAACGTTGAAAATGCACAAAAGCTTGTTGGAAAAAACGCTGATGTTAATATCATTCACTTAGATGTTTTTAATTCAGAATCTAGAAGTAAGGCTGTAAAAAACGCAGACATTGTCATTTCTATGCTACCTGCTCGTTTTCATATCGAAGTAGCAAAAGATTGCATTACCTATAAAAAGCATATGGTTACAGCATCTTATGTTAGTAAAGAAATGGAAGCTTTGGATGACGATGCCAAAGCCAACAACCTTATTTTTATGAATGAAATAGGTGTAGATCCAGGTATAGACCATATGAGCGCTATGCAAGTTATCGATCGCATTAGAGATAATGGAGGTAAAATGATATTATTTGAATCGTTTACTGGAGGATTAGTAGCGCCTGAAAGTGATGATAATCTATGGAATTATAAGTTTACTTGGAACCCAAGAAATGTTGTTATTGCAGGACAAGGTGGTGCTGCAAAATTTTTACAGGAAAATCAATTTAAGTACATTCCCTATGGAAGATTATTTAGACGCACAGAGTTTTTAGATATTGATGGTTATGGTCGTTTTGAAGCCTATGCCAATAGAGATTCTTTAAAATATCAGCATGTTTATGGTTTAGACCACGCGCATACTTTATATCGAGGTACTATGAGGCGTGTTGGTTTTAGCAGAGCTTGGCATGTTTTTGTACAGCTAGGTATGACTGATGATAGCTACACGATAGATGATAGTATAAATATGAGTTATCGAGATTTTGTTAACGCATTCTTACCATACAGTCCAACAGACTCGGTAGAGTTAAAGTTTAGGCATGCACTTAAAATTGACCAAGATGATATTGTTTGGGATAAGTTTTTAGAGCTCGACCTTTTCAACCCTAATAAAATGGTAGGACTAGATAAAGCGACTCCTGCCCAGATTTTACAAAAGATTTTAATGGATAGCTGGACACTAGATCATGAAGATAAAGATATGATAGTTATGTACCATAAGTTTGGATATGAGATCGATGGCGAAAAGCGCCAAATAGACTCTACTATGGTTGTGGTTGGCGAGAACCAAACCTATACAGCTATGTCTAAAACTGTTGGTCTACCAGTAGCTATGGCAACGCTAGACATCTTAAATGGTAAGATAAAAACACCTGGCGTACAAATCCCAATCTCTAAAGAAGTTTACTCTCCTATTTTAGAAGAATTGAAAACTTATGGAGTACAATTCAAAGAAAAGAAAGTACCATATTTAGGGTATAACCCACTTAATCTGTAAAAACTTGCAATCCTTTTATTATTTTTAGCTTTCAATCTAACACACAACACATGAAAGTTAATGATAAAGGAATTTATATAGATGGCATTGACAAAAAGATTCTAAGAGCCTTAATGGAAGATGCCCGAACTCCAATTTTAGAAATAGCGCGGCATGTGGGTATTTCTGGTGCTGCCATACACCAACGTCTTAAAAAACTAGAAAAGTCTGGACTTTTGGCGGGTTCTAAATTTATAATCAATCCAAAAGTTCTTGGCTATACTACTATGGCTTTTGTTGGAGTATATTTAGACAAAGCCGTAAGTAATCCTGAAGCAGTAAAACAGCTTCAACGTGTACCAGAAGTTATAGAATGTCATTACACTACAGGCGAATGGAGTATTTTCATTAAAATATTATCTAAAGACAATGAACATTTAATGCACTTGCTCAATACCGAAATACAAGGTATTAAGGGTGTCTCTAGAACTGAAACATTTATTTCGCTACAGCAGCAGATAAATAGACAGATTAAGATTTAGTCTTTTATCAATAAAACTGTTAAATAGACGCTAATTACCTAAAAAAATTTAGTTCTATTATTTATATTTAAAGTGTTGTCAATTTTTAAATCTCTACCTCTATGACATTCTTCAATAAAATAAAATGGATCCTTGGTATTCTTTTGGTATTTGTTTTGATTGCTATTACTAATCTAATCGATAGAAATAATTTTATAAGGGTACGAGATTCTGTGGTGACAATATATGAAGACAGACTAGTTGCCAAGGAATTGATCTATGAAATGTCTAAATCAGTTAATGATAAGGAAATCGCTTTAGTGAGCAAAGATTCTGTCTTTTTCAAAGAAAAAAACCTAAAGGTAAATACTCAAATAAAAGGTTTTTTATCACGATTTGAACAAACCAAACTTACCACTGAAGAAGGCAAGACTTTTGAAGATTTAAAATCAAATTTTAATTCGTTATTCAATTCAGAACATAGTAGTCTTGACCAAAATTCGGAAAATAGTTCAGCATCTTTAGCACTCATTTCTGATATAAAAGATAATCTAGACGACTTGTCTAAGATTCAAATTAGCGAAGGGAGCAAACAGTTAGCTATAAGCAAAAAAGCTATAAATACTGTAGAGCTCTTTACTCAAATAGAAATTTATCTATTAGTGTTTCTTGCAATAGTAATACAAATCATTGTGATTTATAATCCCAAAGCAAAGCAATAACAGCTCATAGTTTAAAAAATAAAAGCTCTGATTTCTCAGAGCTTTTTTAATATTATTGTATTAAAGTAGATTTAATCTCTACCTCCAAATACTTGTAATGCCCAATATAATAATGAAGCTAAAGCGCCTATAGCAGCCACTAGATATGTTCTTGCGGCCCATTTAAGTGCATCTTCAGACCCTTTGTATTCTTCTGGCGTTACCATATTCTTTGCTTTTAACCAAGCTAGTGCTCTATTACTCGCATCATATTCAACAGGTAGCGTTATAAAACTAAAAAGTGTTGCAAATCCCATCATGGCTAAACCTGCTATTGCTACATAATATCCAATTCCTACTCCTGCTGCTGCACCTAGGATTAGACCTCCTATAACAACCCATTGCGACATGCCAGATGTTACACTAACAATAGGGACTAATTGTGAGCGCATCTGTAAATAACTGTAAGCTTGTGCATGTTGTACCGCATGACCAACCTCATGAGCCGCAACAGCAGCTGCCGCAGCATTACGCTGATTGTAAACCGCTTCGCTCAGATTTACGGTTTTGTTTTTTGGATTGTAATGGTCTGTTAGTTGACCTGGTGTAGAAATCACCTCAACGTCATAAATACCATTATCTGCTAACATTTTCTCTGCGATTTCCCTTCCGCTCATTCCATTACGTAAATGAACCTTGGAGTATTTGGCAAACTTTCGTTTTAATGTACTACTAACCGCCCAACTTACTAAAGCTATAGCTCCAATTAATATATAATATCCTAACATAATTTTCTAATTTTAATGTTGTAAATGTACTAAACCAGCAGCAAATAATAAGCCAAATTAAAGTTAAGAAATTTTGTCAGGTTTTATGAAAAACTACATGGCATCGACAGACCAATTAAAGGCCTCTGCAATTTCTTCATAAATAATTTTTCCATTGGCAATATTGATTCCCTTTCTTAGGGATGGATCCTTAGCACATGCCACTTCCCAACCCTGATTTGCCAATCTGAGTACATAAGGCAAGGTGACGTTTGTTAACGCTAAAGTCGACGTGTAAGGTACAGCTCCCGGCATATTTGCCACACAATAATGCACCACATCATCAATAATATATGTTGGGTCTTCATGAGTTGTTGGTTTAGACGTCTCAACACAACCTCCTTGGTCTACTGCAACATCTACTATTACTGTTCCTGGTCGCATTTCTTTCAGCATATCTCTAGTGATTAAGTTTGGAGCTTTTGCTCCTTTTAATAATACACCTCCAACTATTAAATCGTGATCCTTAATTCTTTTTCTAATATTGAATTCGCTTGAAAACTCTGTTACTACATGGTTTGGCATTATATCATTTACATATCGTAATTGTTTCATATTAATATCCATAATAGTAACATGAGCTCCTAAACCTGCAGCCATTTTCGCTGCTTGAATCCCTACAGTTCCAGCACCTAAAACTAGTACTTTTCCTGGTGGTACACCTGGTACACCACCTAACAATACACCTCGTCCCTTAATAGGTTTTTCCAAATATTTTGCCCCTTGTTGAATAGCCATACGACCTGCCACTTCAGACATTGGTGTCAATAATGGTAATGACCCATCATCATCCTCAACCGTTTCGTATGCAATACAAACTGCTTTACTTTTCAACATTGCTTTGGTTAAAGGTTCGCTAGATGCAAAATGAAAATAAGTAAATACAACATGGTGAGGTTTAATTAAATCATATTCAACTGTAATAGGTTCTTTTACCTTTACAATCATTTCCGCAGACGCATATATCTCTTCAATAGTATCAAGAATGATTGCACCAACTTCTTTGTAGTCTTCATCAAAAAAGCCACTTCCTAGTCCAGCACCTTTTTGTACATAAACTTTATGGTTATTTTTAATAAGTTCAAAAACTCCAGCTGGTGTCATTCCAACTCGGTTTTCGTTGTTCTTGATTTCTTTTGGGACTCCAATTTTCATAAAGTGTTGTTTTATGGTTAATAGCACTATGAAATACATTCAAAAAATCCATCTATCCAAATATTTGGTGAAATCGGCAGGCATTTTTACGGAATTTTTATTCTGAAAGGTTTATTTTAAAAAATTCGAAATAAAGTACTGTTTTTCAAAACAATACAGCAATAGACAAAAGATATATTCTACCGATAAAGTGAAACTCACTTATAATTTGAATCAAAAACTTTCAAAAGGATAAATAAAAGATACTCATATAAAAAACTAAAGCCACCTTATGGTAGCTTTAATCTTAACATCAAATAACTAAAATAGTCTACATATTATTAGACCCTATATCACCCTGTGCAACTATTGTGCTCAGTTCTGCCATACTTAAATGTACGTTCACATATCCATCTAAAGTTAAAACATCGGTATAACCAATAGCAGAGTTATCATCTAACATTGAGAGGTTTGAGCGGCTCATACCAGTAGTACCATTAACAGGGTTAAATGTGTAAAGGATGCCTCCTCCTTCTGCAGCAGAATTCATGTGGATATGTGCAGGATGCATACCTCCATCTGGTGTTCCGCTGAGCATAATTGTAGCTTGTGCCTCTCCATTAACACGTTCCTCAAATATTACTGAACCACTTATTCCAGGAACATCTTTTTCTCCTAAAGTATATGAAGTAGACTCTCCTGTAAGTTCGTTTTGCCCAATATCTCCTTGCGCAACTATAGTTCCTAATTCGTTCATGCTTAAGTGTACATTTACGTAACCATCTACAGTCAGTACATCACTGTAACCAAAAGTAGAGTCATCATCTAACATCGCTAAATTCGATTGACTCATTCCTGTTGTACCATCAACAGCATTGAATGTATAAAGAATGCCACCGCCTTCTGCCGCTGTGTTCATATGAATATGTGCAGGATGCATTCCTCCATCTGGTGTTCCACTGAGCATTATTGTAGCTAGAGCTTCACCATTAATACGCTCTTCAAATACAACTGATCCACTAATACCAACAACATCTCTTTCGCCTAGGTTATATGATTTTGATTCTCCAGTAAGTTCATTTTGTCCTATATCTCCTTGAGCTACAACTGTTGCCAAATCTTGTGCACTTAAATGTACATTGATATAACCATCAAAATCCAATAAATCTTGATAGCTTAATGGTGCACCATCGTTTGTTTGGGTCACAACGGTTTCACTCATCCCGGTAGCTCCATTAACCTCATTCAAACTCACCGCAATATCACCTCCTTCAACTGCAGTATTAAAATGGATGTGTGAAGGGTGCATACCATTTTGAGGTGTCCCAGATAAACTTAGGGTTACTAAAATGGATTCATCACTTTGTAAAGCGAATGTTGCAGTACCAGAAACGCCTGAGTTAGAACGCTCCTCCAATTGGTATGTCTTAGAATCTAAGATAGATATCATTGGTGTGCTATCGTCATCTGAGCTACAGCTGAATATAAATAGAGATGCAAAAAGCATCATTAAAATTGATTGTTGTTTTAAATACTTCATAATTGTTTGTTTTATGGTTTACACTACCTACGAAGTATCTGTAATGAGGGTTCAGTAAAAATCCGAATTTTAAGAAAATTTTAATACAATACGTCTAAAAAATAACTGACAAACAAGAAAGGATTCTCATTAGAGAGCGCATTACAATGCGATATGAGTTTTGAAATGAACCTATACTATTCTGAGGCTAAAGTCACTTTGTCAACTTTTTGATTTTTAAAGACAACAAGTAGATACTCTTTTTGTGAAGCAAAAAAACTTGGTGGATCACCAATAGCGTAAATAATGGCATCTTTATTCTCACTAAATCGCGAATCTGGTTGACCTAAAATTTTGAGAACTTCGTTTTTAGGTTTACCTATTAAAATTTGAGATTCGATTAAATCATCTACCATTTCATAGCGCTCTAAAGGTTCATCACGCCATTTTTGTACATCAAAGGGTTCCTCAAGAAAATTGATAAGCGCAAATGCTAAAACTGTAGCAACCAAAAAGAATAAACCAATCTTACCTATTCCCTTTAGTTGCTTTCTTTTCATATCAACCTACAATATTTACAATTTTACCTGGTACTACAATCACCTTTTTAGGTGTGCGCCCTTGTAACTGCTCTTGTGTTTTGTTGTGCGCTAAAACGGTTTTTTCAATCTCATCCTTGCTCATATCTAATGGTAATTCTAACGTGAAGCGCATTTTACCATTAAACGAAATTGGATAATTTTTAGAACTCTCTACCAAATGCTTTTCTTCAAATTTTGGGAAAGGTGCTGTTGAAATAGATGCTGTATGCCCTAGTTGTTCCCATAATTCTTCAGCAATATGTGGTGCATAAGGTGACACTAACACTAATAACGGTTCTAAGATTTCTTTACTTGTA
>JASBSA010000138.1 GCA_030149175.1 Winogradskyella sp.
AACATTTAAAACATCAAATTATGGAACTACATTTAGAAGAATTATTAGGACAAGTGACAGATTTTATGAAAACGGAAGCTAATGCAGATACTGTAATTGGTAAAGAGTTTCAACTAGGAGAATTTAAGTGTGTACCAGTAATAAAGGTAGGCATGGGATTTGGTTCTGGTGGAGGAGAAGGCACAGAGGCTAAAGGAAAAAAAGGTGAAGGTATGGGAGCTGGAGCAGGTGTAGGAATAGAGCCTTTAGGATTTTTAGTAACAAGAGAAAATGAAATATCCTTTATTGAAGCTGGTAAAGCTCATGGTCTTTCTGCTGCTTTTGAAAAAGTACCAGATTTAATTGAAAAATTAGCCAAAAACAGAACACTTGAAGCGGAAACTGCATAACTAGCTTAGCTTTTAGTAAGCCTGAATATTGATTAATAAAAAGTCAATATTCAGGTTTTTTTTAAATATCTCATTACATCTTGCTTAATAACCTACTTTGTTTTTTGTGTTTGGTACTTCCCATTTAATCATTTCTTTTAAAAATTCATCTACTTTTTCAATAATGATCTTTTCTGTGATGTCTTTAGGATTATAGATCTCTAGCTCAACGCTACTGCTTTCTACTGGAATTTGTTCTATGTACGGAAATAGAATAAACGTGTGCACGTCTCCACTATAAGATTGAGAAAACACCAATGCACCACCTTGTATAAATTGATATGCAGGTATGCGGTTAGTACAATCTATGAGTTCTTTTGGGAAAGAATCAAATGTAATATTTACAGCTTCGTTAGTGCCAATCCAATTCAATTCTTGTACTTTCCAACCAATATCGTAGGTGTTGCAAATGGATTTTAATGTTTGGCTGATTAGATCTTTGGTCTTTGTTTGCCAAATAGTCTTTTTATCTACAACTGTTTTTATAGAAGTCTTATAATCGTTGATGCGTTCTTCTAAATGTTCTATTTTCATCACTTAATTATTTATTGTCTGTACTCTTTTTTGCCTCCTTCTTTTCTTGTCGTTCTAACTTTCTAAAATAGCCACGTGTTAAGAAATTGTGCTTCAAGGCTTCCATGTTTTCATTAAATTTTTCGGTTCCTTCATTAATGTTTTTAATGGTAGATTTTAGGTTGTTGACTAATGCTGTATCTCTTACAATGTAGTTATAGGCACCTTCGCTAGAGTTAAAATCATTTACAACGGAATTTATGTTGTTTAAAATCGAATTGATTTCATTGCTAGATGTTTCAAGATTATTTACAATGCTTTTTAACTGTTTTCCTGAGATAGAGTCGTTCAATACCATACCCAAAACTGAATCGTCATTAGTTTTTATTGAAGAAATAATGTTTGTTAATTCATCTATTGCTTTTGTGGCGCCTTTACTAGCAGTTTTAAGATTATAAACCGATTGTTTAAGGTCTTGTGCCATTATCGTGTCATTTAATAATAACCCAATAGTACCTTCACCTTCTAACATTTCTGTTGTGATTTTTAGTAAGTCTACAGTTAATAAAGCTGCATTTTCTGAACCTACGCTCAAAGTACTGAGAATATCATCCGCACCAATTTTACTGAATGATTCAATAATGTCACCATTTTCAATCACAGTAGCAGTACCTTTTCCTGGAACAATATTTACAATCATGTTGCCCACCAAACCATCCGAACCTATTGTAGCTATGGCATCTTTTTTAATGTGTTTTGTTATTTTTTCATCTATACTCATGTCTATCTTTATGGTAGAATCATTTAGCATATTAATTGCTTTTACAGTGCCGATATCTATACCAGCATATCTAACGTTGTTTCCGTTTTGCAGACCATTTACATTCTGAAAATAGGCGCTAATCGTAAAGGTTTTTTTAAACATATCCTTTCCTTGGCCAATCATATAAACGGCTACCACAAATAAGATGGTGCTGATAATAACAAATATGCCAAGCCTTGTTTTTTGTGATGCTGATGTTTTCATCTGTTTCAAATTTTCTAGAACCTGAGATTCTTTAATTTATTACTTTCATTAGTAGTATTGATTACCTGTCAAATGCCTATTATGGGCTTTCATGATTATTGTTTAAAAAATGCTTTAACTTTTGGGTCTTTTGATGCAGAAAGTTCTTTAAAAGTACCTTCTGCGTAGTCTATACCGTCTATGAGTAAAATCATCCTGTCAGAAATAACTCTAGCACAATCCACATCGTGAGTAATGATGAGAGATGAGGTGTTATATTTTTTCTGAATGCTTTGCATTAGGATAATAATTTCTTTGGCCGTTATAGGATCTAATCCACTTGTTGGCTCGTCGTATAGTATAATTTTTGGCTGAAGAATTAATGTTCTTGCCAAAGCCACACGACGCTTCATTCCACCAGATAACTCAGAAGGCATTAAATCTATCGCATTGGCTAAACCTACATTTTCTAATGCTTCAATAATCATACTTTCGGTATCTGTATCTTTTTTAAATTTTTTTGAATGGCGACGTAATGGAAATTCTAAATTTTCGCGTACGCTCATAGAATCATACAACGCACTACCTTGGAATAGAAATCCAATATCAGCTCTTAAAATATCGAGAGCTTCTCTGTCTAGCTTGGTAATATCGTGTTTCATTACAGAGATGGTGCCACTGTCAGCTTCCATAAGACCTACCAGACACTTTATCATTACTGACTTACCTGAACCAGATTTTCCCATTATAACAAGACTTTCTCCTTGGTGTAACTCAAGATTAAAACCGTTTAGTACATGATTGTCTCCAAAGCTTTTGTGTAGGTCTTTGATTTTTAGAACAATTTCTCTTTCTGATATGTCTGCGTTTTCATTCATAACTCATAAAAAATATCAGCAATAAAAACAGCTATAAAGTCTATAATAAATAGTAATAGCGATGTAAATACAACAGCAGAGTTTGCTGCTTTTCCAACACCAGCAGTTCCTTTTGTGCTATAATAACCCTTATAGCAACCAACAATACCAATGGCTAAACCAAAAAAGAATGTTTTGATGGTCGCCGGAATAATATCCCCAAATTCTAAAGAGTTAAAAACCTGATTGAAATAAAGCGTAAACGACACATTGCCTTTTACATTTTCTACCAAAAAGGAACCAAATAAAGCCAAGGCATCACCAAAAATTACAAGTAGCGGTAGCATCAATGTTACTGCTAAAACTCTGGTGACCACTAAAAATTTAAATGGATTAGTGCCAGAAACTTCCATTGCGTCAATCTGTTCAGTAACGCGCATAGAGCCTAATTCTGCACCAATACCAGAGCCGATGCGACCAGCGCAAACCAAAGCAGTAATGATTGGTCCAATTTCTCTAACGATAGATATACCAACCATTGAAGGCATCCATGAGACTGCGCCAAATTCCATTAACGTTGGTCTGGTTTGAAGCGTTAATACCAAGCCGATTATAAATCCTGTGATTCCCACTAGAAGTAGTGATCGATTTCCCATATTATAACATTGATGAAGCAGCTCTTTAAACTCAAAAGGAGGCTTAATGACTTCTTTAAAATATCTAATGGTAAAGTATGAGAGATCACCAATCTCTGTAAAAAAAGATTTTAATTGTTTGTTTATGGAAGTAGTGTGTTCCATAGCATGTTTAACTTAACGGAAATACAAAATGTACTATCCTGTTAATTCATTATCATTTAACTTATTGTTTTCCCAACAATCTAGATTGTAAATGGTAGTCTCTGCAATATTGGTTAAGGCTTCATTGGTTAAAAAAGCTTGGTGACCTGTGACCAATACATTTGGCATTGCTATTAACTTTAAAAGATTGTCATCATCTGGTATATTATGGGATAAGTCTTTAAAAAATATGCCCTTTTCGTTTTCATAAACATCCATACCATAGGCTGCAATTTTTTTATGCTCTAAGGCATGTATAAGGTCATCTGTATTAACAATAGCACCACGTGCTGTGTTGATCAGATATACATTTTCATTCATTATGTCAAACAAGTCTTCGTTCATCATGTAATGTGTATCACTATTTAATGGTACATGGATAGAAATGATATCTGACTGTTCGCATAGGTTTTCAAGTGAAACATATTGTAAGCCATAGTGTTCCGTCAATAGGGTATTTTCTTCAATGTCATTGCCCAATAATTTACACCCAAATCCATGCATAATTTTAGCCATCACAGAACCGATTTTACCAGTACCAATAATGCCAACGGATTTACCATTAAGATCAAAGCCTGTAAGGTGGTTTAGATCAAAATTGAAACGTCTAATGTTGTCATTTGCTTCAATAAGTTTACGGTTTAAGGCTAAAAGAAGTGTAACTGCATGTTCTGCAATAGCATTTGGCGAATATGCTGGTACGTTAGCGACCTTTAGGCCTTCTCGTTTGGCGGCATTTATATTAACATTGTCATAACCAACAGAGCGTAAACATATGTATTTAACACCAAAACTTCGAAGTTTCTCTAAGGTTAAAAAGCAGGCTTCGTCTGCAGAAAAAATAGAGACAGCATCATAACCAACAGCACTAATAGCTGAAGAGGAGGACAGTACTTCTTTAGTAAAGGTTAGATAGTGCTTATTTTTATTAGCACGTTCTAAATATGCTTTCTCAAAATCTCTGGTGCTGTAAACAAGAACTTTCATGACTTTAGTTTTCTATCTGTTATAATATCTCAATCCATTTCGTTAGGCAGGTATTACCATAAATGGTGTCTGTAAGTGCATTGCAATTTTTGAAATTGTTGGTTTAAAGAACAGGTTTTCAAAAAATGTGTGTTTGTTATTTATCATCATCAGTAGTTCTGAGTTATGCTTTTGCTGGTAAGCATAAATAACATCTGCAATGTTTTTTTCCTCTAAAATATCGTAAGTGGTATTGTAATCTGTAAAGGTTTCTTTTATAAACTCTTTATGTATTTTTTGTAAGGGTGTAAGATCTTGCATTGCAATATGCAGAACTTTTATATTGCTATTGTGTAATTTTAATATGTTTAGAATTGGTTGAAAATGCTTGTGTTTAAAAGCCAGGTTTAAATCTGAGGGAAACAATATATTCTCTATACCAGCAAACTTATAATCATCTGGTACGGCAACAACAGGGCAGCAACGCTTGTTTATGACCTGTATAGTGTTGCTACCAAAAACCACTCTGTCTGAGTCTGTTTCACCCTTTGTTCCCATTACAATGAGCTCTATTTTTTTGTCAGATACGGCTTTAGAAATACGATCAGGTAGGAACCCTTTTACAACTTCTATGTCAAATTCTTGGTCGTTACCATGTTTTCGCATTAGTGAAAGCACAAACTCATAAAGACGCTCTTTAGATTCTTCCTGAAGAATTTTATGGATATCCTTTCCTATGAGTCCTTTCTCTATTTGATATTCATAAGAAAATATGACTGGAGGATAGCAGTGCAAAAAGTGAAATTTACAGTCTTCATCCTTATATAACTCTAAAGCATACTTTATAGCATTTTTAGAATTCTCTGAAAAATCGGTAGGCAACAAAATAGATAACATCATCAAAGGGTTTAATGGTTCCTAGTATTTAAAGTTATGACTAAGATTCAAATTTTCCCATGATATTTATCAGCTAAAAAATTAATAAACAATAGTTTAAGTTTTTTATGAAATAAAAATGATTGCCCAGAGTGAGCAATCATTGATTGTTATTTCAATTGTAAGTAAGGTTAAGCAGAGTAAGATGGTCTTGCAGCAGCACTTGTGGATCTAAATTGGTAATCAGGGCTATGTAGCATCTTAAGGTAAAGTTGTTCGTTTACTTTAACAGGGACTTCTAGATTAGGGAATTTAATATGATAAGCATTTTCTGTTTGATTGACTACACAAACTTTGATAGGTTCTTTCTTCATAATCTAACTCTTTTTAAACATTAAACTATAAAATCATTATACCTGTTTCTTTTCGATAATTTGAGATGTTTTTTCTTTTGGTTCAGTTGTTTCTGGAGGGATAATATACCTGTACCTATCGTTAAAAAAGTTTTGTCTCATGGCTTCCATTTGCTTCATAACGTCATCCATGTTTGGAAAACCTGATGGTAATCGATTAGAAAAGAAATCATCTTTAAAAAAGTCATCAGAAAAAAACTGTTTCATAATAGAATCTTGTTCTACAAAACCACCTCGACCTGGTGATTGTAGCATAGAAAATCGCTTTTGTATCATAGAGTGCATTTGGTTGAAAATGCTATCATTTTCCATGCCTTTTATGTTTCCGGAAGACGACCATCTGTAAATAGAATCATAGCGAACTATATTCCCATTTTCATCTACTTCTTTGTTGACTTTCCAATTACCTTTTGGCTTAAGAAGTGTATCGTTTTGAATTTCTAAATCTGAAGATTTTTTAGGGGAATTCTCAGTGTCTTGTGCATTACAACTTGTAGCTAAAATTGCTACAAATAAAAAGAGCATTACTTTTTTCATTTTTTACAATTTTAAATTAGACATCTGCATTCTAAAAATCAAAAAAAATGCCATTCCTGTAAGAACTTACATTTTGTCAGTATGTCTTATTTTTGTGTTTATGACAGATAATTTTGTAAACGAATTTTTTGGTATTGGCATACAAAATGGTAAAACACCAGAGAATCTTGGCGTACTGTGGAGATCAGCACAAAACTTAGGAGCTAGTTTTATTTTTACCATTGGTAATCGATATGCAAAGCAAGCGTGTGATACGCATAATGCCGTAAAATCCATGCCCTATTTTCATTACGATACTTTTGATGATTTTTTTGATAACTTACCTAAAGGCGCACGATTAGTCGGTGTAGAGTTAACAGATGAAGCAGTAGATTTGGAGACATTTCATCATCCGAGGAGATGTGTATACCTTTTGGGTGCTGAAGACCATGGATTGTCTAAACAGGCGATTGAGGAGAGTCATTTTTTGGTGAAATTTAAATCGCAACTAAGCCTTAATGTATCGGTTGCTGGTAGTATTGTAATGTACGATAGAGGTATTGATAAGCCTAGGTCTTAGCTCTTCTGTTTCTCAGCATAAAATAAAGAATAAGTACAATACCAATAATTGAGATTATCCAAATCCACCAGTTAATACCAATCTCTAAATCAATAGGTGAAGTGTCTCCTATCAATACCAAACCAGCCCAATATTGTGGTGCTACAGTTCTGCCCTCTGCAGAAGAAATGTATTTAAGCTTTGCAGCTTTCAGTGCTTCATCTTTCTTTAAACCTTTTGAGATATTATCGTAAAAATATTCTAGGATTTGAGTGCTGGACTGTTCATCAATTTTCCAAAGACTTGTTAAAATACTTTCGCTTCCTGCATAGTTAAAAGCATGTGCTAAAGATATCATACCTTCACCTGGTTGATAGCTTGGCTTTCCGGTTTCACAGGCTGTTAAAATGGCAAGGTTAGAAGCTAAATTCTGATTGTAAATTTCATATGTGTACAACGAGTTATTTTCTTCATCTGTGTTTTTTGCAAAGATTAATCTTGAAAATTCTGGTGAAACATTATCAGATTCTGCATGTGTGCCAATATGAATAATTTTGTGTTCCTTGGCATTCTTTGTAAAAACACTTTTTGAGGCCTTTTCATTTAAAAAAGAATTACCGTCAAATAGCCTTGAATAACTCTTGGCCAGGTCTTTTGCAAAAGGCTGAGGTAATAGTTTTAAGTAGCTATAGTCTAATTCTACCGAATCCTTTATGGCAATTTTGTATTTGGTTTTCATGGCTTCATTAAACTCTGGCGCAAAACCGATGAAATTAGAATTATAGCCAATAGGTTGGCTGTTTTTATCTATGAGGAATAAGCTATAGTTGTACGAAATAGTGTGCTTGGCTAGTAGACTATAGATGCTCAAATCTTTATACGCTTCGCAAGTCTTTGAGGTCAGTAATTCAAAACTTAGATTAAAAAGTTCCTTGTCTGGAATTATTATAATCGTTTCTGTTTTGACTTGACTTTCAATTGGTTTCCAAAGTAAGTTATATAACTTATTTTGAAGCTGAAATGTAGATTGAAGTGCTTCGGTTTTATTGTTAAGTTGTGATATTAGTATATTAAGATTGTCTGATTTTAATTCTACCATATGTGCCGAAGTAGAATTAACTACAAAGGCGTAAAGTGTATCTTCAATAAACATATACCTAACAACGGTAGAAGATTGCGGAATGTTTTGTTTGAAATTCTCTAAAGATTGCGAAATCGAAGCATATCGTAGCTTATAATAATTAGGATATTCTTTCTTTAATTCAGCTAAGAAGTTCAACCATTCCTTCTCATTATTTATATAAGTATTTATGGATGAATTTTCGTCTACAAAGGTATTAAGGTTCTCTTTTAATCGTTTTTCTTTCTCTAGGATTTCACTTGGTAAATTAGCTGTTAATTGTGAAGATTTTGAATTAAGCCTGTTTCTGATTTTATGATAAATCATAGATTCATGGTAATCTAACAAAGCTTCTATATAGTCTTCATTCTTTGTAAGCTTATAAAGCTCTAAATTTAACCTCTTAGCAATTTTAAAAACATCTGAGTTATCTTGTATTAAGATGGCTGTTGCGTTATCGCCAGAGATAGCGGACTTTTGGTTTTCTAAGAGATTAATAGCATTATTAATTTCAGAAAGTTGGGCTTTTAAAAAGGCCTCATCTTTTGTGGAGTTCAGCTTTAAGTTTGTTTTTACTTTAGTTAAAATAGCACTTACTTTGTTGCTTTCTACTTTCAGTGTATTAAGCTTACTGTTTTTTATAAAATCCTTAGAATTGATTAAATCTAGAGCTTTATTGCTGTACAGTAGCGCATTATCATAATCTTTATTTTGGTAATAAATATCTGCTAAATTCAATACCTGATAATATTCTAAAAGGGTTTTTTCACCTTGATTGGCTTTAATGTATTCTAAGGCATTATTAGCCATGGATAATGCTTTGTCTTTATGGCCAATCTCTGAATAGAAATTTGAAGCGTTTACAGTGAAATCTAAATATTGCTGGTCGTAATAGTTGCCCAAAGAAGCTCTGTAGTATTCTCCACTTTTTTCAAAGTAGGTTTTGGCTAAGTCTTCATTTTTAATTTCTGCATGAATTAGTGCTTTACTGTAGTAAGCATCTGCCAACCAATAATCGTAATCTCCATTGCTGTTTTCAAAATCCTTAATACCTTCGTCTAGTAATTTTTCAGCGCGGTTATAGTTTTTTAAAGCTGCTTCTATTTGCCCTAACAGTACTTTTCCTTTGGCAATTTCTGGGCTTTTGGATGGAAGATGTTTATTCTTTAATTGAAACGCATAGTTAAGTAGATGTTTGGCTTTTTTGTAATCGCCAATACCTTTAAACAATCCAGCATAATTTTCTATAGCTTGAAACAAAAATTCCTGAGCATGAGTTCGTCTTGCATCGCTAATGTCTTCTTTTAAAAAAGCATTTAGATTATTCACGGTTGTGCGCATAGCATTAATGGAGGCATCTAAATCTCCCTTTAAGCTATAAATACCAGCAATGTTATTATTTAACGAAGCAGATCTGTAATATTTGTTCCATGGTGTCTGCTCAAGCGATTTTAATGTTTTGTCAGCTTTTTTGTAATAATAAATAGCACTATCAAATTTTGAAGCATACCACATCATTCCGCCTAAGGAATTATAAGATATGTAATAACTATCTGCTGATGAGGTAGAGTCGCTTTTTAATGAGCTTAGGCCTTTTTTATGATATTCTTTCGCAGTGGTTAAATCTCCTAAGCGTGAATAAAATACTCCCAAATTACTTTCTATCAATGCTAAATCTTTTCCTGTAGCTTCAGGCATGGTTTTCGTAATTTCAAGTGCTTTAAGATTATAATTCTTTGCAGTTTCTGAGTCGCCAATAGATTCATAAAAAGATCCTGTTTCTAAAGCCAGTTGTCTGAGTGCCTTTTTATTTTTAGTTATTGATTCAATTTTAGTTTCAAAATTTTCAATAACCTTTATTGCAGAAGTCGTATTGTTTAGCTTAGATTCAATCTGACCTAAATAGTAAACATAGTCCATGAGCTCATAAAATTGATTTGCATCAATGAGTGAATCCATCTGCTTTTTTGTAAATGCTTCTGCGGTTTTATAATCATTCTTCTTCAAAAATTTATCTAATGTTTTTAGATTCTTTTCATGAAGATTTTGAGAATGTAACCCACCAAAAAGACTCGCTAATACCAAAAGTAGAAGCGTTATATGTTTACGTTTGTACATCTTTTAGTTCAGTTTTTTGAGTAGGTCTTTTGCCTTGGTAAAGTCGGACTTTTGCAAGTATTCCTTAGCTTTTTCTTTATTGTTGTTTTTTAAATAGGCTAATCCTAAATAATAAAAAGCATCACTTTTAAAGATTGAATGATCTTGTTTGGCAACATTCTCTAAATAGGAAATTGCTTCGCTCTCTTTTTTATCTGCTAATAAAGCTGAACCTACAAAATAATTTAGCGTGTCATTATCAATTTCAGTTTTAAGCTCATTGGTCCAAGTTTTTAGAGCATCTTTATAGTGTCCTTGTTTATAAGACACCATGGCTTCGTAAAATTCGTAATTATCAGTGCTACTCATCGTTGTGGGTAAGCCAGGATCTGGTGCGTAAAAATCAGCATATAATTGCTCGTTAGAATTTCTGTTTAAGAACCAAAAACTTCCTGCTGCTATAATTAGAGCTGCGGCTACTGCAATTTTCCTCAATTGAAAAGATTTTACTTTTGGACTAAACGGTATAGTGTCCTTGTCGTTAGTTGAGAGTTCTTCATGAAATCTATCGAGCTGTTCTTTTAGGGCTTGGGCTTCAATACCTGTTAAAACGGTTTTGATGTCTTCAACTTTTGTTGCGAATCCTTTTTCGTTTTGTAGTCGGTTTTCAAAAATTAACAAGTCTTCCTTTGATAGCAAATTGTTTAAATAGGCTTCAATACGTTCAAATTCTTCTTGTGTTATGTTATTTAAGTCCATTGCTATTAATTATTACTTAGGGCTATGTCTTTCAATTTTTTCATACAACGGTATTTTTTATTTCGTGTTGAGGCCGAATCTAATTGCAATTCCTTGGCAATGCTTTTCATAGATTTCTTCTCGAAATAAAACTTACGTAGTAAGCTTTTGCAGGCATCACCTAAATTTTTAAAGGCATGCATTACATCTTCTAATCGTTTATCTTTTAAAATGTCATCATCCATACCATTATTTTCTTCATCTTTTATTTCAAAATACGACATTTGAGACGCAATAATGGTTTTTTTATAGCCTTGCGAGCGCAAAACATCCATCCATTTATTCTTAGCTATGGTGTATAAATATCCATTGATAGACGATTCGCTTTGAGGAATGAATTTATCTTGTTTTACATTTTGCCAAACTGCCAAAAAGGCCTCTTGGTAAATATCTTTAGCATATGCTTTTGTACCATTGTTCTTTAAAACTAGAGTCTCAATTTTTGGGTAGTTGTTATTGTATATGCGTTTTAGTGTAATAGCGTCATTACGCTTTATCGCATCAACCATTTGTAGTGTATTGTTGGTTTTGTATGCTTCCCTCATGTTAATAGCTAATCATGAGAAAGATACGATTATTTCATTTTAACGCAAATAGTTGTGAGGTCAAACAACACTTTAATCAGATAAAAGAATCTTATCTGATTAAATTGCTGTCAAATCTTATTTTTTTGGTGTTTTTGTCATCAAACTAATTTTCAATATTGAATTGTGACCATTCTGTTTGGTTGATTCTCTGGTCTATTCTTGGATCGTAATTTGGATTGTCCGTACCAAAATATTTTCCATTATTGTTAACCCAATAATATTTACTACCAGCTTGTACGTTATAATGCTCACCCGTGTTGTGATTGGATATGATGTTGCGTTCACCAATCATATTTACAGTTCTAGATTGGTCGTGAGATGTCATATTGCTACGCTTTAGATAACCTGAATGGCTAATATCTAATATGTCACTATATGTATTGGCAACACTAGATGAGAAGCCAGAGTTGGAGCTGTTGAGCTTTATTGCATCCATTCTTGCTTGGTGAGCCCTGAATTGCTGATTTGCTTTTTGGGCTGCGATTTGATTTTTACGATATAACCAATCTGTATTGTGCTGTTCGCTTAAGGTCATGTTAATAAATATTTTCTTGGCATCTTCATATTTTGACGCTGGAGATTCAATATGTTGATTTAAAAATCCCCAAGAGAGCTGATTATATGTTTTGTAAATGGTCTTTCTTAAGATGGTGAGGTATTTTCTGCCCTTATCATCCTGCCACTCTAAGCCAGCACTCTCAGTTTCTATTTGCGTTGGTTGTGATTTAAAATTTAAGTCTAAAAAGGCTTTAGACTTTTCTGCAACTTTTGGAAGTGAAAATGATCCTATAAATTTTAGATTGTTTTCGTTAGCATAAGGCATAAAGAACGTTTCAACGATTTGATTTATGGACATTGGATATTGGTTAGGAGTTCCTGACATTTGGTAGGTTTGAAGCATTCCATAATCTTCAGTGTAAGAGTACAGGTTTGACATTTGTATCCTGCCAATCTTCATGTCGTTTGGACCTTCATATTGGTATTGTTTATCATTTTTTAGTCGTTTCCAGCCTTTTGGTAATGTAACTCTTCCAGAAACCATATTTACAGAAGGGTCGAAATTTTCAAAATATTGATAATTACCTGTATGAGTCTTTGGTTCTGTTACATCCTGCTTTCTGTTTTGTGGTTCTATAACGTCGTTTTCAACTTCAATGGTATCTCCATTTGCAAAATCATTTATGTTTGGATTTTGCTGTTCGCCTTTACAAGAAAAGCATAAAAGGAGTAATACACTTAATATTTTAATGGCAATAACTTTCATGATATGTTTGGTTTTATGATACTTGTGTAATATTAATTGACTAACACGGTTTACGGTACGTTAGGGTCGTTATCATCTGGATCTCTCAGAATATCGAAACCGTCCATGTCATTATCCACAATACCACCACTTTCATTTACATAAAGTTGAAAATTGATTGGTAAAAATGTATTGGCAACTTGAGTGTCGTATTCAGTTTCTGGTGCTGTAACCACCGATACTGTAACATAGGTAGAGCTTGCTGCATAGGTTGTAATCACCCAAACTTGGGCTATGCGACCATTAAAACGAAGTAATCTTGCGTTAAATTCCATAGGAATAGTGGCAAAAACCTGCTGTTTAAATTCAGAACAAAGGACTTCTGGTGTGCCATTAAAACCATAAAAATAGAACATGGTATTAATCTCATTGGCGATGAAATCTTGAGAAGGAATTTGCTGTCCAATTACAGAGCTACTTGGTATCCACCGAAAAAGAACTTCATTATCATTTCTAAACACATTAACACCAATGGTTTGTGTTTGTGGTTCGGTGATTTCAAAAGCCGTAAAGCCTTGAGGGATTGTAAATCCTAAAAGTGGTTGAAGACTATGAATAAACTGTTGGCCTGGATTTTGAATTACAGGTACTTGTGATAAACCAGTTGGCCTAGCATTAGCAAAATCCCAATATAGACCTGTATAACCAATTGCATTAACACAAGAGGATTCGCGGTTGTTAATGTTTTGATTGTTGTTATCATCCGATGAACAGGCTGTAAGAATACATACAAAAGTTAAAAAGATTAAGGTGTAAAAGCGTTTCATAAGAAATAGTTTTTTAGTTCATTTCTTACTTATCGGCAATAGTTTAAAATGTCATCAAATAAAACTTTTTTAAGACTGAAAAATTTAAAACAATCCACTAATTTCACCGCTATCACTAATATCAATACCTTCAGATGCAGGATGTGTTGGTAAACCAGGCATACGCATGATTTCACCAGTAATAGGAATTAAAAAGCCAGCTCCAGATGCAATCTCAATCTCACGTACCGTAATTATAAAATCTTTAGGTCTTCCCAATAGTTTAGGGTTGTCTGATAGTGATTTTTGTGTTTTGGCTATACAAACCGGTAAGTTTTCCAAACCGAGTTCCTTTATGCGGTTTAGTTGGCGTTTGGCAATAGAGTTATAATCTACATGTTCTGCGCCATATATTTTTTGGGCAATGGTTTCAATTTTTGTTTCAATATCCATATTCCAATCGTAAAGCGGTTTGAATTTCGCCTGACTAGATTCTGCAACTTCAATAACATGTTCGGCAAGTTTTAACGCACCTTTACCACCTTTGGCCCAAACATCAGCTACGGCAACTCTAATATTTTTGATCTTAGCCAAGTCTTTTATGAGTTGAATTTCTTCTTTGGTATCAGATTTAAATTTATTGATGGCAATGATTGGAGTAACTCCAAATTGTTTAATGTTTTCAAGATGTTTTTCCAAATTAGGAAGGCCTTGTCTCAGTGCCTCAACATTTGGTTCATTTAAAGTTTTTAAATCGGCACCTCCATGGTATTTAAGGGCACGTATTGTTGTAGTTAATACCACTGCTTTTGGAGAAATGTTGGCACTTTGACATTTAATATCAAAAAATTTCTCAGCTCCTAAATCAAAACCAAAACCAGCTTCAGTTACAGTATAATCAGAAAAGGTCATGCCCATTAAAGTGCCGATGACAGAGTTAGTGCCTTGAGCAATATTGGCAAACGGACCACCATGAATTATGGCAGGATTACCTTCAATAGTTTGTACCAAATTAGGCTTTATAGCATGCTTTAATAAGGTGGCCATGGCTCCCGCCACTTTTAAATCCTTGGCATATATAGGTTGTTTAGAAAAAGTGTAACCAATAAAGATATTTCCCAGTCGCTTTTTTAAATCGCTTAAGTCTTTTGAAATACACAGAATAGCCATAATTTCAGAAGCGGCTGTAATGTCAAATCCTGTTTCTCTTGGTATACCAGATGATGTGCCGCCAAGACCAACGATAATGCGTCGTAGCGCTCTATCATTCATATCTACAACACGTTTCCATGTAATGGTTCTTGGGTCTAAACCAAGAGAATTAGTCTTGCTTTGTATGTTATTGTCTATTACTGCAGCTAATAAGTTGTGTGCTTTTTCAATGGCTGAGAAATCACCAGTAAAGTGCAGGTTAATATCTTCTAAAGGTAAAACTTGCGAATAACCACCACCTGTTGCGCCACCTTTTATACCAAACACAGGACCCAAAGAAGGTTCTCTTAAAACAACAGTTGTTTTTTTGTTTAATTGGTTTAGGGCTTCAGATAATCCAATAGAAATAGTTGTTTTACCTTCGCCGGCAGGAGTAGGTGAGATTGCAGAAACCAGTATAAGATTGCTTTTCTTGGCTTTATTTCTGTTAATGCAAGATAAAGGAAGCTTGGCTTTATCATTACCATACATTTCAATACTATTTGGATTAACACCAAACTTCTCGGCAATTTCGGTTATAGGCTTTAGTTTTACTTTTTTGGCAATCTGAAGATCAGTCATTTTTTTTGATATGAATTAGTACAAATTCAAATTTAGACCTTTGGATTTAGATAAATGGTGATTTTTGTCATGTGAAGAAATGTAGTCATCTATTCTAAAACTAATAAAGTTAAAGGTTGTAACTTTGCCAAAACTTTGATACATGCATAAAGCTGGTTTTGTAAATATTATTGGTAATCCCAACGTCGGTAAATCGACCTTGATGAACGCCTTTGTTGGTGAAAAGCTATCTATTATAACCTCAAAAGCACAAACGACAAGACACCGAATTTTGGGAATTGTTAATGGTGAAGACTTTCAAATGGTGTTAAGCGATACACCAGGAATTATTAAACCAGCGTATGGGTTGCAAGCCTCAATGATGGATTTTGTAAAGTCTGCTTTTGAAGATGCAGATGTTTTGATTTATATGGTTGAAATAGGCGAGAAGGAACTTAAGGATGAAGCCTTTTTTAAGAAGATTACCAACTCTAAAATTCCGGTATTATTACTACTGAATAAAATAGATAACTCAAATCAAGAGCAATTAGAAGCGCAAGCTGAGTTATGGCAAAGTAAAGTGCCCAATGCCGAGTTCTATCCAATTTCTGCGTTAAACGGATTTAATGTTCAAAATGTATTTCAGAGAATAATTGAGTTATTACCAGAGTCTCCACCATTTTATCCAAAAGATCAATTAACCGATAAGCCAGAGCGATTTTTTGTTAATGAAGCGATTAGAGAAAAAATATTACTGCACTATAAAAAGGAAATCCCATATTCTGTAGAAGTTGATACCGAAGAGTTTTTTGAAGAAGAAAGCATTATCAGAATTCGCTCTGTCATTATGGTAGAGCGCGATACTCAAAAAGGTATCATAATTGGTCATAAAGGTTCAGCTTTAAAACGCGTAGGAGTAGAGGCCAGAAAAGATTTAGAAAAGTTTTTTGGTAAGCAAATTCACTTAGAATTGTATGTTAAGGTGAACAAAAACTGGAGAAGTAACCAAAATCAGCTCAGACGTTTTGGTTATAATCAAAAGTAAATTATTCGACTGCATGGATGTCTTTACTACGTAAGGTGTCTCGCATAAAGTGGTGTAGCTGGTGCATTTGTTCCATACCAGCTTTTTTGCCAAGTCTTCCACTAAAATAGAGAGCAAACCATACAACTACCATAAGTAAGGTAACAAAAAGTTGTATGGCAAAATTATTTCCCAAAGACCAATTAACATAAGCCCAAATCCCAAA
>JASBSA010000076.1 GCA_030149175.1 Winogradskyella sp.
TAAATGGTGTGGTTTGGTCTAATGCATTTACCTGATTATCTCTATCGTCTTCGGTTAAGTAGAATTCAACAGAGATGGCAAATTCATCTGGTAAATCATTTATAATACTTGTTGCAATACCTGAAAAATTAAATTCTTCAATTCCGTCATTGTCAATATCGCAGAGAGAGATATCATCAATATTTGTAGCTGTTAATAGTAAGTTGGTATGAATTTCTAATGGTGTCACAGAGGCACAGCCAGTAGTGTTATTTTCAACTCTGATATATACAATCTGTTCTTCAGAAGTAATATTAGTGTAATTAGTGTCATCTGCAATAGGGTTGCTTCCTGTTAACGCATCTTCGTTAGTTTCATGAAATGTAACAGTAACACCTGTTAATCCTTCTAACACATCCGGAATTATGCTTGTTAAATCAAAATTGGCAAAGCCATCATGGTCTGCATCGCAAGCATCTATGTAATGATCATCTGTATTTATAACAGGATTATCTAAAACAGTAATATCTAATGTTGTTGTACTAATACAACCTGTAAATTCATCTCTTACACTTACAAAAACTTGCTCGTTGGTATTTGTGTTTACATAAGGCATTGGTAATGGATTTGTACCAATTGATGCATCAGCTAGTGTGCTGTGATAAGTAACTATTAGATTGGTAAGACCATTGGTAATCTCGTCATTTTTTATATTAAGGTCAATGGCAGTAAACCCATCTGCAACTTGGTCATCACAAACTTCTAAAGGTGAAGGATTATTATTGATGTTAGGTAAAGGATTAACAATAAGATTAATGCTTGAAAAAGCTAAGCAACCATTATTAATATCTTCAATCCTTACATGTACTACTTGAGGATTTGTAGTATTTTGAATTGGACCATTGATACTATTACTGCCATTTTGAGCATCAGCATCAGAATAGTGATAAGATACGGTATAGTTTGAAGCTGGAACAGAAGCCAAAACTTCTGCATCTTTAGTAGATAAATCAAAAAGTTCTATTCCATCATTACTTATATCATCGCAAAGTTGAAAATCAGAAATCGGGTCTGAAGATTGTGTAGAACTTAAAGTAAGATTAATATCATCTTCAATAACACAAAAACCTCCTGAGAGTGGAATCTCAATTTCAACACGATAGTTACCAGTAATGCTGGCATTTAGATTGGTTTGGTTTTCACCAGGAATTTGTACATCATTAAAGTACCAACTGTAAGTTGCCTGAGTATTACCGATGTTACCATTTAAAGTAACTTCATTAGCACAGGTTGAAAAATCTTCACCTAGGTCTACAGTAGCATTAAAACTATTTCCCTGTATAAAAACAGCAGAGTCATAGTTCTCGTCAGTCTGGTCGGCAATAATGAGTTTTATTTGATATTCAACATTTGGTTGAATCGTGGCTGTAGCAGATAATACGGTTGTTCTACCATTATAATTCGTGTCTCCAAGGCTGTAGCCTTCAAAATATTGTTCGTTTGAGGCTTCACAAAACCCTACAATTTCTTCATGAACGGTATTCGTATTTACTGGTGTAGAAGTTCCAGGAACTAAAGCGATATTGGTATAAGGTGCATTGGTTCCAGCTTCTCTTATTAAAAAGGCAAACCCGTCAGAATATTGACATGGAAAGTTTCCAAAATATTCCTCTGAAGCTAATATATAATTAAACTGAATTTGATTTGAAATAGAAATAAAGTTAAACTCTAAAGAGGTCGCATTTAACGTTCCAGTAATGCCAAGAGCGCTTTCTAAATCAGGATCTGTGCCCCAAGTACTATTACCTTCGTTTAGAGTTGCTGTATTTTCAGTGTTTCCGGCAGAATTAGCATTTCCAGTGCTTAATACAATTCCATTTTCAAACGGAAAATTTGAGGCTGCTCTTTCAAAATAGCCAAAACTACCCAAACCAACGACGCTACCATTTGATGGCGAACTAATGTTAGACACTTCGACACAACCTTGAATAAGATTGTTTTCAATTAAACTTTGTGGACTAACGGAATTATCGACTGTAATTTGCTGGGCATTAGAAAAGCTACAAATTAAGCACAAGCATAATAGGAGGGAGCGGTTAAGATAATCCATAAGTTAGGTTAAGTTTTCAGTGTACAACTAGTTGTCATTTTGAGGCTGACCGTTTGTACGTTCTAAGCGTGAAAAGTAAGTGTAATAAAGATTAAACACAAAAAAACACGATGAAATACATTAAATGTTAACATTTTTAAATGTTTTGTATTCTAAATCTCACAAAAAAGACCTCAATAAAGAGGTCTTTTTCCCAAATTGAAATTTCGAAAACATTACAGCCTCAACAAATAATGTTTCTTAACCTGAAACTCCATATTGTTGTTTTCCATAATGGAAAAACATAGCTTTCGATAAATAAAATATTAAGAGGGATTTGTGTATAACGCTTAGGAGGGAGATTAAAATCTATACACAGTATTAAAATTAATTGATGATTATCTTACCTGCAAATGAAAAAGATAAACGGATAAAAATCTTAACAAATCTAGTAATTTACGTACACCCAACCTACCATTGGTCGATAGTTAGGATCATTGAGGTTTAGAATATAGTAATACGTACCTACAGGAACAGTTTTACCATGATTGTTTAATCCACTATTTATTTTTCCGTTCCAAGGCTTTTCATTGTTGCCTTCAAAAATAATATCACCATATCGGTTATAGATTTTTAATTGGTGCTCAGTAAAAATGTCATATAACCCTTGTATGTTAAACCAGTCGTTAAACGTATCGTCGTTTGGTGAAAAACCATTCGGCACATAAGGTGGGCAATTTTCTATAGAAAGCTGGAATTGATAAATTTCATAGCAAGGCGGACTTTCAAGCCTAACATAAATAGTTTCAGGATTTGAAGCATTATTATAAGTACTTGGTATTAAAATAGAATTGGATGCTGTTTCTAAGTCTTCAAGGGATAGATAAAAAGAGACATCTTCTTCATCATATTCCAGATTCATTAAGGCATCAAACAAATTATAAGTTGAGACTTCAAAACCCTCATTACAGCCAACGAGTTCTGGTAAAGTAATGATGTCTGGTATGACTAATAATTGAATATCAACAAAATTAATATTGTTGTCTTCGTTAGTTTCGGTTACAGTTCCAGACATGGTGCCATCGTCATCAACACTAGCAACTATGGTTAGATTGGGATTAGAATCTTCAGGAACTGTTAAAATAATTGTACTAGACTCTGACTCACCAATATTTAAAGGGCTCATGGTTTGGCTTTGACCAATTAGAAGTCCATCTAAATAAAATGAAATAGGGGTATTGGCTGGTAAAATATCAGTACTATTGAAGTTATTTACAGTGTAGAAAACCTCAATGCTGTTATCACCACAATTCACTATATAATCATTAATATCTATTGTGGCATCTGGTAGTTGGCTATTAAGTACCGTAATAATGTTGTTTAGAATGATGAGGTCTGCACTAAAGCCACCGTTTTCATTAATTCCACCCGTGGTTAGTTTTATTGTTGCAGAGGTATCGCCTATATTTATATTATTTTCTAAATCATAAACATCTAAATCTGCATTATAAAATGTGGTAGAATTTGCAAACGTATTGGTGCCGTTGAAGGCATTGTCTGCAAGATTTAAAGGCGGATTAGAAATGACATTATCGTTAACCGATAAAGATTCACCATAGTTAAGACTATTGTCGCCTTCCCATGCTAGAAAACCAATTTTGGCACCTTCGTTATCAATAACATCAATATTATCTAAAACAATCTCTTTTTCTTGTACATTTCGGTTAATGATTTCTAATCCTTGGTATAAGTTAACCTGATTTAAGGGTAGATTGTCATTTTGATAAATAATATAAATACTCCAACCGCCAAAATTTGTTCTATTATTGCAATAACCTGGATTAGTCATTAAATCTGCACTAATATCCATACCCGAAAACTCGTATGCTCCATTACCTTCATTAATGACTAGATTGGTAATATCTGCATAGCAGGAAAAATACTCTAATTGACCATTAAAAATGTCACTGTAAGTTACATTGTATGTTTCTTCGCTACTCACAGATATTCCATTTAAAGCAACCTCCGTATCGCCAAAACCAGATCCTGCCCAATATAAATAGGCTTTTATGATTTCATTTTCAGCATCTAATGAAAGATTAGCACTAGAGGATTCTAAAAGCGAACAAAAACTTTGGTCAATGTTATTTTCTGCCTGGTTTAAAGTGTTACCAATAGCCGTATAATCGTACCTGCCATTAAATTGTTCAAACAGAGATATATCTTGAGCGGACATTGGCAAGACCAAGCCTAAAAAAAGTAAAGAAAATATGTAGTTAGCCTGTTTCAAATGGCTTGGATTGGTTTATCTAAATTACGATTAATATCTATCGCACCAAACTAAAATGACTGGTAAAGACTCTACCATCTTCTAGTTGCACTTTAAACCAATAATCGCTACTCGGCATTTTAGCACCATTGTAGGTGCCATCCCAGCCACCTCCAAGGGGATTAAGTTCTACCAATAACTTACCATAACGGTCAAAAATTTGAATACTGGTTTTAGGTTGAAATTGACTACTAATCCCTTTAACCTGCCAAAACTCATTGGTTCCATCTCCATTCGGTGTGAAGAATTTGGGAAAACCAATGACAGAAACTAGTTCTTCAGAAATACCACAATCGTTTTTATCTCTTACAAAAACTGTATATAGTCCTGGCAGTACGTCTTCAAATACGTTGGAATCTTGGTAAGGGCCATCAATATCATCTAGCGCATATTCATAATCCCCTTCACCAGAAACTAAAACAGTAACCGTATTGTTATTGGAAGCATCCACAACTTCAATA
>JASBSA010000020.1 GCA_030149175.1 Winogradskyella sp.
ACAGTAGATGAATTTGCAAACGGAAGCTTTCAAACCGTAATTGATGATGCAGATGCCAAGGTAGATAAAGTGAAAACTTTAGTGTTTGTAACAGGTAAATTCTATTACGATCTTTTGGAAGAGCAGGATAAATTAGGGCGAGAAGATGTTGCTCTTGTAAGAATAGAACAATTGTTTCCATTGCCAACAGATGAAATTAAAAACATCTTAAGTAAATATAAGAATGCTGAAGACATAGTTTGGGCACAAGAAGAACCAAGAAACATGGGTGCTTATGGCCATATGATGATGCATCTAGAAGACGCAAGAACATGGAGGGCAGCAAGTAGAAGACCATACGGAGCACCTGCAGCAGGTAGTTCTGTACGTTCTAAAATAAGACATCAAGAAGTTATAGATTACGTTTTTGATAAAAGCAAGAATAACCAAATAAGAAATTAAGAATAATAAGAAAACCTAAAAAAGGTTAAATACAATAAACGCATGATTTTAGAAATGAAAGTGCCTTCACCAGGCGAATCAATTACTGAGGTAGAAATTGCAGAGTGGTTAGTTGAAGATGGAGATTATGTAGAAAAAGACCAAGCTATTGCTGAGGTTGACAGTGATAAAGCCACGTTAGAGTTACCTGCTGAAGCTAGTGGTACAATTACTTTAAAAGCCGAAGAAGGTGATGCTGTTGCCGTTGGGCAGGTTGTTTGCTTAATTGATACTAGCGCAGAACCTAAGGCAGATGCAACAACAACATACAAAGGAGGAGACGAAGGCGGAAATGATGACAATGTTGAAGAGCAGTTAGCGAAAGAGCAAGCTGATACTGAAAAATCTAGTGAAAAAGCTCCAAATCCTGCAAAAGAAACATATGCCTCAGGTACACCAAGTCCTGCCGCAAAAAAGATATTAGATGAAAAAGGAATCGATGCTAGTTCTGTAAAAGGAAGTGGTAGAGACGGTCGTATTACTAAAGATGATGCTGTAAACGCTGTACCATCTATGGGTACACCAACAGGTGGAAATAGAGGAACTTCTCGTAGCAAAATGTCAATGTTACGTCGTAAAGTTGCTGAGCGTTTAGTAGAAGCAAAAAATACAACGGCTATGTTAACCACATTTAACGAGGTTGATATGTCGCCAATTTTTGATTTGCGTAAACAATACAAAGAAGACTTTAAGGCAAAGCACGGTGTAAGTTTAGGCTTTATGAGTTTCTTTACCTTGGCTGTTGTGAGAGCATTAAAGATGTATCCAGCGGTTAACTCAATGATAGATGGAAAAGAAATGATTTCTTATGATTTCTGCGACATTAGTATTGCAGTGTCTGGACCAAAGGGGTTAATGGTACCAGTAATTAGAAATGCAGAAAACCTAACCTTTAGAGGTGTAGAGTCTGAAGTAAAACGTTTAGCAATAAGAGCTCGAGATGGTCAGATTACTGTAGATGAAATGACAGGTGGTACATTTACCATTTCTAATGGAGGTGTGTTTGGTAGTATGTTGTCTACTCCAATTATTAATCCTCCGCAGAGTGGTATATTAGGTATGCACAATATAGTAGAGCGTCCTGTTGCTATTGATGGTAAGGTTGAAATTAGACCTATTATGTATGTAGCCTTATCCTACGACCATAGAATTATTGATGGAAAAGAATCAGTAGGATTTCTTGTAGCAGTTAAAGAAGCATTGGAAAATCCTACAGAATTATTAATGGATAACAATCCTAAGAAGGCATTAGAAATGTAGATTTTTTCTCTACATACTAAATAAACTAAAAAGCGCAATTAGAAAATTAATTGCGCTTTTTTACTCCTAACTAATAAAGAGTAACTAACTAAAATTAACTAAAAAAATTAACAGCTATGTTCGCTGAGATCACTATAATAGAACTTACAATTAATAGCACCATAAAAATTTTATCCCTACTTGTCGTATTGTCTTTCATTGCTTCCATAGTATTTTAAAAATTTTAAAAAAAGCTCTGAACTTTATGTTCTGCCCAGAGCTTTTTAAGAATATAATCTGAGGCATTGATTAATAGCTCTGTAAAATTCCGAATAATTTTAATGCAATACTATACGTAACTTTACGTATTTTTTGAGTTTTTTATAAAAAAAAGAGCCTTGGAAGACTCCAAGGCTCAAATAATCCCCTAAGAACTAATTAATAGCTCGTTATTAACCCTTAATTAATAACAGTGTAAAATTCCGAATAATTTTAATGCAATACTATACGTAACTTTACGTATTTTTTGAGAAATTTTAGAGATAATCAGAATTTTCTTTTGCCCAAATAAGTAGACTGTTCTGTTTGCTCTGCAATTTTAATTTCTTTATGATATTGCTTTTGTGCTTTTCTACAGTTCTTGTAGATACATAAAGTAAATCTGCAATTTCAACACCAGTTTTATTCTGTGCTATCAGCCCAACGATTTTAGTTTCGGTTTTTGTTAAAAGCTTTAGTTCTTCAGGAGCTTCATCAACTTCAATATAAGCTAGGAGTTCAGGACTAAAATAAGCTTTGTCCTTAATTACCGAAGCAATACAGTTTTCAATTTCGTCTAGGGCAAACTCCTTTAATACATAACCGTAAACTCCTAAAGATTTAGCTTCGTCATATATTTTCTCATCTTTTTCAAAAGTAATAAGGACAATTTTAGTCTTGAGATTTGCCTTTTTACATTTTTCGGCAATTTGTAACCCTGTAAAAAATGGCATTTTAATGTCTAATATAGCAATGTCTGGTACATGTGCTTGTATTAATGCCAAAGCTTCTTTACCATTTTTTGCACTAGCAAGAACATTGTATTCTTTTTCGTGTAAAAAGTCCTGAAGACCTTTTAGTACCAAAGGGTGGTCATCTGCTATTATGATGGTAGGGCTCATAAGGCTATTAATCAACTAGAGGAGTTAAATATAACAAGAATCTATTTGTTAAGAAATTTCTTTAAGCTTTAAATAAAGGTATTTCTTATCGTAGTCAATGATGGCTTTGCCTTTTTTCAAAATATCGGCACCAATGATACCATCCACAGGATCTGCATCGTGATTAATTAATCCGTTGTTAACATGAGAGAGGTTAAATAGAATTAAAGCCACTCTGTTTTTCTTCCATTTACCAATCTTTAAGTTGTTTGATTTAGAAATCTGGGTAGCCATGTTAGAAGCACCAGCTCCAACGGCTTTGATTTCAGAATCCTTTACTCTTAGATTAAACCGTTCTATGGCCTCAAAGCCAACGCAACTGCTTGAAGCACCAGTGTCTAAAATAAAACGACCTTTAACTCCATTAATCGTGGCCTTAATTTCAAAATGATTGGTCTTTGTCAGCTTGAGTTTAATTTTGGAGTAGCCTTTATCTAAAAGAAAATCCTTTAATGTTTCCATTTTCAAAATTTGTGTAAATATACTAAACGTTTATTTTTGGCACATGGTTATTACAGATACGCATACACATCTATATAGTGAAGCTTTTGAAGAAGATAGATCGGCTATGATTAGACGAGCTATAGAGGCTAATGTTTCACGATTTTTTATTCCTGCTATAGATTCAGCTTACACAGAAGCCATGTTTCAACTTGAAAAGGATTTTCCTGAAAACATATTTTTAATGATGGGATTACATCCTACGCATGTAAAGGAAAATTTTAAAGATGAGTTAGCACATGTAGAAAACATGTTATCTCAACGAAAGTTCTATGCCGTTGGTGAAATAGGAATTGATTTATATTGGGATAAAACTACATTAGATATTCAGATTGAAGCATTCAAATATCAAATTAATCTAGCGAAAAAGTACAAATTACCAATTGTTATTCATTGCAGAGAGGCTTTTGATGAAATTTTTGAAGTTTTAGAACAAGAAAAATCAGATGATCTTTTTGGAATTTTTCACTGTTTTACTGGTACGCTAGAGCAAGCATATAAAGCCATATCGTATAATATGAAGTTAGGTATAGGTGGAGTAGTGACGTTTAAGAATGGAAAAATAGATCAGTTTATAAATAAAATAGGCTTAGAGCATATTGTTTTAGAAACCGACTCGCCTTACTTAGCACCAAAACCCTATCGTGGTGAGCGTAATGAAAGTCTATATATTATTAAGGTATTAGAAAAATTATCCGAACTTTACGGAATTAGTGTAGAAGAGATTGCTGATATCACAACCAAAAATTCAAAACACGTATTTGGTATATAGTATGCAAAAACCCAACATCTTATTAATATATACAGGAGGAACAATCGGTATGATAAAGGATGCCGATACTGGTGCTTTAAAAGCTTTTGATTTTGATAGCATCCTAACCCGTATTCCCGAAATTCGTCTTTTAGATTGTAATATCGAAACTATTTCTTTTGATGAGCCTTTAGATTCATCTAACATGAATCCTAAATATTGGGCGGATATTGCTCAGATTATTGAGGTTAATTATCAAACATTTGATGGTTTTGTGGTGTTGCATGGCAGTGATACTATGAGTTACTCAGCCTCTGCTTTAAGTTTTATGCTAGAGAATTTAACAAAACCTGTCATTTTTACGGGATCTCAGTTACCTATTGGAGATTTAAGGACTGATGCTAAGGAAAATTTAATAACATCCATTCAAATGGCTTCCTTGCAAAAGGATGGATTGCCAATTATTAGAGAAGTCGGACTTTATTTTGAATATAAATTATACAGAGGTAATAGAACTACCAAGATAAATGCGGAACATTTTGAAGCTTTCGAATCTTTTAATTATCCAAATTTGGCAGAGTCAGGAGTACATCTTAACATTAATACCGAGTATTTGTGGAGAACAAAACTCACAAATCAATTAGTAGTTCGCAAAAAGATGAATACCAATATTGGTATTTTAAAATTATTTCCTGGTATTTCAAAATCTTTAGTTGAAACTATATTAAGTTGTAAAACATTAGAAGGGATAATACTAGAAACCTACGGAGCGGGTAACGCAACAAACGAAAAATGGTTTGTAGAATTATTACAAAACTCCATATCACGAGGGCTTCATATTATAAACGTGTCGCAATGTGCGGGAGGAAGCGTAAATATGGGTCAGTATGAAACCAGCTCTAAATTAAAGTCCATAGGAGTCATTTCTGGCAAGGATATAACTACTGAAGCTGCTGTTGCTAAATTAATGTATCTTTTGGGAGAGAATATAGCGCACTCAGAATTCAAAAAAACATTTGAAATATCTCTAAGAGGGGAAATGACCTAAAATTAACGATACAAATTTTAGTGTTTGAAGTTTTTTTTGTTATTTGGCACACCGTAATTTTTTGATAAAATTTAGAGAGAGGTGGCCGAGTGGTCGAAGGCGCACGCCTGGAAAGTGTGTATAATCAAAAAGGGTATCGAGGGTTCGAATCCCTTCCTCTCTGCTTAGATTTTAGGCGATTGTTACATTATTTTTTTTATCTTTAACACTTTAACTAATAAAATTAAGATTAAGAACAATGAAAAGATTATTTTCTATTCTTGCCATAACATGTTTAATGGCTATCGGAACTGTTAATGCCAATGCAACTACATTAGCAACTACAACAGCAACTATCACTACAGTAACTCAATCTGCTGAAGAAACAACAAGCGAAGATTTGAGTTTCCATCAAGAATTAAAAAAGCGTTTTATTGAAGGTGGCCCAGGCTTTATGGGTATTGTACTATTATGTTTAATTCTTGGTTTAGCAATCGCTATCGAGAGAATTATCTTTTTAAACCTTTCAACTACAAACACTAAAAAATTAACTCAAAATGTAGAAGATGCACTTGCGTCTGGCGGTATAGAAGCTGCTAAGGAAGTTTGTAGAAACACAAAAGGACCAGTTGCCTCTATTTTCTATCAAGGTTTAGATAGAGCTGATGAAGACATCGACGCTGCTGAAAAAGCTGTTGTGGCCTATGGTGGTGTACAGATGGGACAGTTAGAAAAAAATGTGTCTTGGATTTCTTTATTTATAGCATTAGCACCAATGCTTGGTTTCATGGGTACGGTAATCGGTATGATTCAGGCCTTTGATAAAATTGAAGCAGCAGGTGACATGCAGCCATCATTAGTAGCAGGTGGTATTAAAGTAGCACTTTTAACAACAGTATTTGGTCTTATTGTGGCTATTATTCTTCAGATATTTTACAACTACATTATCGCTAAGATAGACAGTATTGTAAATGACATGGAAGATGCATCAATTACATTGATGGACTTATTAGTAAGACACAAAAAATAAAAAATTATTATGCACAAAATATTAAAAATAGTTGCCGCACTGTTGAGTTTAGCTGGGATTGTATTCTTGGTT
>JASBSA010000038.1 GCA_030149175.1 Winogradskyella sp.
TGAAGGTAAAACCTTTATCTACAACTGGCATAATCGTGAAAAAGGACGTTTGGTGAATTCTTTGGTACTTTCTAAAGAAGAAACTCAAGCAAAGATTGATGCTGGCGAACATCATGTAGTGCGTTTTAAATCGCCACAAGATGAAACTTTGCAATTAAAAGATATCATTAGAGGCGATATTTCTATAGATACTAACATTCTTGATGACAAGATTTTGTTTAAAAGCGATGGAATGCCAACCTATCATCTTGCTAATATTGTAGACGACCATTTAATGGAAATTACACACGTTATTCGTGGTGAAGAATGGTTACCATCATTGGCTTTGCACAAATTACTGTACGATGCTTTTGGTTGGGAAGCACCAGAATTTGCTCATTTACCTTTAATCTTAAAACCAACAGGAAAAGGAAAATTAAGCAAGCGTGATGGTGATAAATTAGGGTTTCCTGTGTTTCCATTAGCTTGGACAGACCCTAAAACCAACGAAGTTTCCAGAGGTTATAAAGAAGATGGCTATTTTGCTGAAGCTGTTGTTAATTTCTTAGCTTTTTTAGGCTGGAATCCTGGTACTGAGCAAGAAATTTTCAGTTTAGAACAATTGGTAAATGACTTTGATTTAGCAAGAGTGAACAAAGCTGGTGCACGTTTTGATCCAGATAAAACCAAATGGTTCAATCATCATTATATGCAACAGCAGTTAGATTTGGAATTGGCTTCAGAGTTTCAAGCAAAAAACATCTTGTTGAAAGATATTGATGTCAATTACATTGCTTTGGTTATTGGCTTAATTAAAGAACGCGCAACATTTGTAAGTGATTTTTGGGAATTGAGCCATTTCTTCTTTGTGTCGCCTACAGATTATGATGAAAAAGCGTCTAAAAAGGCTTTAAAAGAAGGTACTGATGAGATTTTAAATAAAGTGATTGAATTAGTGAATTCAACCGAAGATTTTACGGTTGAACACCTTCAAACTAACATAAAAGGTTGGATAACAGACAATGGAATTGGCTTCGGTAAAGTAATGATGCCATTGCGTTTGGCTTTGGTTGGTGCTTTACAAGGACCTGATGTGTTTGATATAATGTTTCTAATCGGTAAAGCCGAAACAGTTAAGCGTATTGCTGCTTTGGTGAAGACGATTTAGTTCTGTCATTACGAGGAATGAGATACGAATGACGTGGTAATCTTTTTATTTTGAGATTGCCACATCACGCTTATGGCGTGATTCGCAATGACAAACAATTACTAAAACGTAATAATAGCAGTAAAGGCAATCATAGACTGGTTGCCTTTAAATTTGTTATCATTTGAACCAACGTTAAGGTCTTCATCATTTAATTTTCCTAAAATATTAGTAAAACCATAAATGTATTGTGCTCTCAATCTAAACGCACCAAAACCAGCTGATAGACCCACTGCTCCATTCACATTAAAGTTTGAAATTTTAGATATATCTTCGGTTAAAAGTGAATCGTAATTAGAAACTATCAACCCTTCTTTAGAATCATCTTTTAACTCTAAATCTCCGTTGTACTGCAACATTGGCCCAAGATCTAAGGTTAAATTACTTTTTATCAGTTTTATATGTAATAAAAATGATAATTGAGCGGTAAGTAGTTTGTATTCAACGAATTCTTCGTTTGAATTCAGTGGTGAAAATGCAGCGATATCAATATTGTTTTCAGACAGTAAAAAGTTATAACTTACATTATACCATTTGTGCGGAATGTCTACAGAAGCCGATAATCCACCCATAAAACCATTATTCTTTTTGGTCACAAAATTATCGGTAATGATATCGAACTGAGTGACTCCTCCTTGTATTCCAATACCGTTTTTTATAGCATAGCGTTTGTGTTGTGCAAAACTAAGTGTAACAAAAGCCATGCTGACGACTACTAACAAGATGTATTTGAGTTTTTTCATGATTTGCAGATGAATTACAGACAAATATAGTTTAAATTAGTACGAACATTTATTTCTAACCATTTCTTAAATATTTATTTATGGATTTTCCTATTTTCTTGATTCCAATTATATTTTTTGGTCTCGTTATTATTATTTCTTCATTCTTTATTGTTAAACAACAAACAGCGGCTATAGTAGAACGTTTTGGACGTTTTCAATATATAGCGCAATCTGGCTTAAGATTAAAAATTCCTTTAGTAGATCGTATTGCTGGACGTTTGAGCCTTAAAATTCAACAGCTGGATGTTATCATAGAAACTAAAACTTTGGATGATGTTTTTGTTCGTTTAAAAGTTTCTGTTCAGTATAGAGTTATAAGTCAAAAGGTTTATGATGCGTTCTATAAACTCGATTATCCGCACGAACAAATAACCTCTTATGTGTTTGATGTGGTACGTGCCGAAGTCCCAAAAATGAAATTAGATGACGTTTTTGTTAAGAAAGATGATATAGCGTTGGCTGTAAAAGCCGAATTAAATGATGCTATGTTAGATTATGGTTTTGATATCATTAAAACCCTCGTTACAGACATTGATCCTGATGCACAAGTAAAAGCGGCAATGAACCGTATTAACGCGTCTGAGCGTGAAAAAATCGCAGCACAATTTGAAGGTGATGCACAACGTATTTTAATCGTTGAAAAAGCTAAAGCCGAGGCTGAGAGCAAGCGTTTACAAGGACAGGGTATTGCAGACCAAAGACGTGAGATTGCTCGTGGTTTGGAAGAATCTGTAGAGGTTCTAAACAGAGTTGGTATTAACTCGCAGGAGGCATCTGCCCTTATTGTTGTAACGCAGCATTATGATACGCTTCAGTCTTTAGGCGAAGAAACTAACAGTAACTTAATTTTACTTCCAAATGCACCACAGGCTGGTAGTAACATGCTTAATGATATGGTGGCAAGCTTTACTGCGAGTAACCAAATTGGGGAAGCTATGAAAAATGCTAAAAAGAAAAACGATGACGAATAGTCTCTATAAAAAAACCGAAGTCAAAACTTCGGTTTTTTTTTGCTTTAAATTCTATTTCCAACCACAAATTATAGCTCCCATAATGGTTAAGGTTACAACCCAATACCCTACATTGATTAAAATATATTTCCATCCTTTTCTTTCAAAAAGAGCATTAATACCCAGAACTGGCAATACAAAAAATATGGCACCAATGGCACCATGCAAAGCACCATGACCGTAGCTTCGGTGCATGTTACCAAACTCTGCCATAAAGGCTTTAAAAGATTCTGCATCTGGATTGGAGTATGCCAGCTGCGTAGCTCCTACTTGGTGAATAACCATGCCATTTACGGTAAAAGCCAACATAAATGATAAGATTAATGTCACTCCAAAAATTACAGCAATATTACCTGTTTTCATTTTCTCTTCGGTCATTCCTGAAGCTTTCATCCAAGCTGTTCCTAATACGCTTGGGTTGTACCAAATGGCACCAATTAATAAAGGCACAACGGCCGAAACCACAATAGCTAAATAATTTAATTCCATAGTGTTATAGTTTTAGTTAGTTTGAATTAAATGTACAAAAAAACCTCTAAGTCTAATACAAAGAGGTTTATATGAATACAAAAATTACTGTTTAATTAGCTTTCCTTGTTATGATTTTCTATTAATGATTCTAATTGCTCCAAATAGTTCTTTAAATCACTATCATTTAAAGTAGCCTCACCAGAGTTATTAGGTAGAGTACTTCTGGTTTCTTCTAAATATTTTGTAAGCTCTGGATAATCTTCTTCAATTCTTCTGGTTATTGTCGATATCTTTGTGAGTATTTGCTGTTTATTTTCCATAATTATGCGCTTTTAAATAAGATAAACATTATGGAACACAATCTCTGCTAAACAATTGTTAAACCTCAGAAGCTTCAGCAACTAATATGTCGTTTTTATCTTCTAATGCTTTAGAGATAAACTCATTAATAGCTTCATTTCGTTCTAAGCCATTTTTAAGCAGTTCCTTTAACGCAATCATTACAGCGATACGAGTACCTGCTTTTTTAACAGCAGTGGCGAATAAGGGCTCTAATTCGTCATAGGACACCTCTTTGGCTAAATCAATAATTTCTGCTTTTACTTTGGTTTGTTTATCTTCAGGATAATTAGTGTATTTCTTACCTAATTGCTGAATGACGCTAATTGCCGAGCGCTTTTGTTGTTGCGGCTTAGGCTTTGCTTGCATTGTAGTCTGCGGTTTTGGCTTTTGCTTTGCCCAACTGTCTCTTAAACCAACCGTTTTATTAAATACTAATTTATCGGAAGTAGAATCTTCATCCACAACAAAATAACCCAAACGTTGAAATTGAAAGCGCTCTCCTACCTTAGCCTCAGACAAACTGGGTTCTAAATATCCTATTTTAACATTTAGGGAATTTGGGTTTAAGAACTCCATAAAATCTTTATCCTTATCACTATCTGGAGCTTCATGCATAAATAAACGATCGTATTCTCTAATTTCAGCAGTTATAGCATGCTTTATAGATACCCAATGTAGTGTTCCTTTTACTTTTTTAGAAGTATCAGTATCATATGTACAATGGATTTCGGTGATATCACCATTTTTATCCTTTATGACATCATTTGCTTTAATGATATAGGCGTTTTTCAAACGTACTTCTCCACCCAATTTCAACCTAAAAAATTTACTACCAGCTTCCTCTTTAAAATCCTCTTTTTCGATATAAATTTCTCTTGAAAATGGTACTTTTCTATAGCCAGCTGAAGCATCTTCTTGATTATTTTCTGCTTCCAACCACTCTTCCTTATCTTCAGGATAATTAGTGATCACTACTTTTACAGGATTTAAAACTGCCATGACACGATTGGCTGTTTTGTTTAAATCCTCACGAACACAAAATTCAAGAAGTGAAACATCTATGACGTTCTCGCGTTTTGCAACACCTACTTTTTTAATAAATTCTCTGATAGAATTTGGTGTATAACCACGTCTTCGTAAACCCGAAATAGTTGGCATCCTTGGATCGTCCCAACCAGAAACTACCTTCTCCTCCACCAACTTGAGCAACTTACGTTTGCTCATAATAGTATAAGAGAGATTCAAACGTGCAAATTCGCGCTGTTTTGGTGGTAATGGTAACTTATCCTTAGCATACTCATAAACGTTATCTTTAAACCAATCGTACAGCTTTCTGTGTGGCTTAAACTCCAAAGAACACAAGGAATGTGATATTTGCTCTATATAATCACTTTCTCCATGAGTCCAATCGTACATTGGATAAATGCACCACTCATCGCCTGTTCTGTGGTGATGTGCGTACATAATACGATACATAATGGGATCTCGCATGAGCATATTGGGATCTTCCATGTCTATCTTGGCTCTCAATACGTGTGTACCAGCAGGAAACTCTCCTGCCTTCATACGTTGGAATAAATCCAAATTTTCCTCTACACTTCTATCTCTGTATGGACTATTAGTTCCTGGTTGTGTTGGAGTTCCTTTTTGCTCTGCCATCGCTTCAGAGGTTTGGCTATCTACATAAGCCTTACCATCTTTAATCAATTGAACCGCCCATTCATAAAGTTTATCAAAATAGTCTGATGAGTAGAGTTCGTTTTCCCATTGATACCCTAACCAAGCAATATCGCGTTTAATGGCATCTACATATTCCTGCTCTTCTTTTGAGGGATTGGTATCATCGAATCTAAGGTTTACAGGTGCGTTATACTTTTCACCTAATCCGAAACTAATGCCTATCGCCTTAGTATGACCAATGTGTAAATAACCATTGGGTTCTGGAGGAAATCGAAAACGTAGCTTATCCTTTGGTAAACCGTTAGCTAAATCTTCTTCTATAATATGCTCAATAAAATTGAGTGATTTTGTTTCTTCAGACATTACAAAAAATTAAAGTGCAAAATTACATAATTTGTAACATTAAAATGATATTTCGTACTTATAGAATAAACCAAAAAAACTTAAATAGAATGAATTACAAATGTCCAAAATGCGATAACACCACTTACGAATTAGGTGAAATGAGAGCTACTGGAGGTACACTTTCTAAAATATTTGATGTACAGAACAAAAAATTTACCTCAGTAACATGTAAAAAGTGTACTTATACTGAGTTTTTTAAAGCTAAAACCAGCGCAATGAGTAATATTTTTGACTTTTTTACGAATTGATCTCAAAAGAATAAAGAGCACTTCGTTTTTAGAAACAAGAACCAAGACTTTTGGTTTATCTTTGCAACATGGGACTAATAAAAGTTGAAAATATCCGCGTGTTTGCAAATCATGGTTGTTTAAAAGAGGAGACAGCTATCGGGAGCGATTACCGTGTTGATATTGTGGTTAATGCTGATTTATCTAAGTCAGCACAAACAGATAATTTAAGCGATACTGTTGATTATGTGTTTTTAAACAAGGTAGTGCGTGAAGAAATGGCTAAACCTTCTAAACTTTTGGAAACTGTTGCACAACGTATTATAGATAGGATACTTAATGAGGATAGGCTTGTTACTAAAGTTACTATTGCTGTGAGCAAAATTAACCCTCCTATTGGTGGTGATGTGGAAATGGTCACCATTGAGCTTTCTGAAAAACGAAAAAAGTAAACCAATATAGGGTAAAACAGTAATAATTTATATATTTGCCCTCTCAATAAGGTGTCGTGGCCGAGTGGCTAGGCAGTGGTCTGCAACACCATCTACAGCGGTTCGAATCCGCTCGACACCTCAAAAAAATGAGAAAAGCCTTGAAGATAATTTCAAGGCTTTATTGTTTTAAAATTTTAAGAACGTTTAAATTAGTATGATTTAAATCTGTTGTTAATGAGGCTTTACATTTGCTCGATACACCAAAAATTCATACCAACCGTTAAACTGTGATTAGTTTTTATTCTCTAATATTCATCTTAGAATTACAATCTTCAATAATATTTATAAATCTATTGACAGGCTTAAACTCTATTAAATTTTGCACTACGCGTTTATTTCCTTCTGAATCATAAAATATTTTAGACACAAGGACTCCGTTAGGGAAAAATTGCTCAGTTTTCCATTCTTCATAAGCAGTTTCATGTTCAAAATTTGGCTTAAAATCCTTTATGGTTGAATCAATTAAATAACTATTATATCCTATTTTCTTTCTTTTAATCTTTCTTTCATTAAGATTACTTTTTAGTATGTAAGTCTTAAAAACTTTAGCATTTAATACAGTATCATTTCAATTTTATAAAATCATAGTTTTTTATTTGATATTTATAAGGGTTTCTGAATGGGACAATAGCTTTACAGTCCATATTAATAGCCTTACCATTTAAAAATAAATCTTTCTTGATTTGAACTTCGGCATGTAAAGAGTTTCTCTGATGTAATATTAAATTATAATTCAAACTATCTGCCTTAGTCAATAATGCGTAATAGCTATTATCTTCTGAATTTACCAAAAAGATCCTATCTACAGATGTAGTATCTTGTTTAAAATATGTTGTTTCATAAACTAAAGAATAATCAAAATCAAATGATTTTTGAGAAAACAAGAATAATGGAAAAAAGAATAAAATGAAACGCATGCCTAGTCTAAAGGATTTACTTTATCAATTTGCTCCTTACCTTTTTCGTATAAGTCTGGAAAAAGACCTTGAGATAGTAGTAGGATGCCAAATCCTAAAATAACTAGGGCCACTATTTTCTTTGTTTTAAAAATTAGACGTGGCGTAAGTTTACTACGTAATCGCTTGGCTGCGGAAATTTTTATAAGATCACATACAAAATACGAAACCAACATTGTGACGATAAATATAAAAACGCCATTCTCTGAAGTAGTGATGGATGTTCCAATAACTATAAAACCCAACCATCCTAAAAGCACGCCAATATTTATGAAGTTGAGCAAAAACCCTTTCATAAAGAGTTTACCATAATCCTTTTTTGGTAATTCGATTCTATGGTGCTCTCTTACAATAGATCGAAAAGATCTCGACGTTTTTATAAAACTAATTATACCATAAACCACCAGCAAAACACCACCAAAGACTAATAGCTTTGGGTCATCTTTAATTTTATCTAGTAATGTGTCAGTGCTCATGAAAACGAGCATAATAAAAATGATATCCGCTAATATTACTCCTAAATCGAAGATAAGTGCACTGGTAAAACCTTTGGTAGCACTAGTTTCTAGTAGTACAAAGAAAACAGGACCTATTGTAAAGGCTAATATTACACCAAAGGGAATGGCTGTTAAGATATCATCTAACATTTAAACTTGCGGTTTACACAAAAGTAGTAAACTAATTAAGAAATGTTAAATGAATGCTGTTGAGATTTGTAGGTTACACGAATAAAGAGAGTTTAAAACCATAACTATATTCGTTTTACTTTTCCGCCTAAAACTTTGCTTTCATTAATTTGTTTAGGTTCTCCATAGATATACACATTTCCACCAGCTTTTATCCTTACATCAACACTTTCAGAAGCATTTATATAAGCCTCTCCGCCAGCATTGAGGCTTATTTCTGTTTGTTCTGTAATAAATTCTTTACCATTAAAAATACCTCCTGTATAAATAGATATATCCTGATTTTTTGAACTACCTGATACATTTATTATTCCACCAGTAACTGCTCTAAAGTTGGTATATGTAGTTTTAACTTTAGCTGTGATTTCGGCACCTTCTTGAGCTTTTAAATCAACTTCAAACTGTTCTATAAGCTCGTTAACCACTACATTAGCACCTTCATTAGCATCTATTACATCTACTGAAGTGTAATACAATTTTACTACAATATCATTACCATCGTAGCTTTCTTCGAGATTCATTCTTATTTTGAGTTTGCCATTTTTATTAATAATCTGGACATCCTCTTTATTATCGCCTGCTATAACCACTTTATTTTCATCTGACTTAATCATCTTTAGATTAATTAAATCGTAGACTTTAACGGTAGAAAATTCGCCTATATTTTTCTCAATAGTGTCTTGTGCATTTATGGAAAGTCCGACTATAAATGATAATAATAAAAAATATTTCTTCATGATTTTATATTTTAATAAAGCTATGCGGCTACTTTAACGGCTGTACCTGTTACAGAAACCATAGCATAATTACTTGTCATGAGTTCTATCTCAACTTTAATACCAACGACAGCATTAGCATTCAATTTTTTTGCATTTTCTTGTAATTGCTGAAAAGCTTTCTCTTTTGTAGCGTCAACACTATTTCTTATAGAGTTTAAATATTTAGACATGCTAAAACCCATCACTATTTTCTCTTCGGCTAGTGCTACACCTGTAACTATACCTAAGTAATCAACTATTTTAAAGTTTTCTATTGAATTGGTTGTGGTTAATATCATAAGAATTATTTTAATACAAGATGCTGAAATAAATTCAGCATGACAAATTTTAACTATGCTAACGGCTTTATTTAGGTTTACCAACCAAATAAAAATCTAAATGTTTCTTTACTAAATCGGTTGCTTTTACCTTAACAATAACCTCATCTCCGAGTTGATACATATTATGTGTGTTACGACCAATCATGGCATAATGAGACTGGTCAAAATCGTACGTATCATCTTTCATGTCTCTAACACTTACCATACCTTCACATTTATTAGCTTCAATTTCAACATAGATTCCCCAATCCGTTACACCTGAAATTACTCCAAGAAATTCTTCGTCCTGATGATCTTGCATAAAACGAATTTGCATGTATTTGATAGAATCGCGCTCTGCTTTGGTCGCTAGATATTCCATGTTACTACTATGCTTACATTTTTCTTCGTAAACTTCTTCGTTAGCAGATTTACCACCATCTAAATAGAGCTGTAATAATCTATGCGCCATGACATCTGGATAACGACGAATTGGCGACGTAAAATGACTGTAATAATCGAAAGCTAAACCATAATGACCAATATTATGCGTTGTATATTCTGCCTTAGACATGGTACGAATAGCTAATGTGTCTACTAAATTCTGTTCCTTCTTCCCTACCACATCTGTTAAAAGCCTATTTAAAGATGAAGCTATACTATTTCTATCCTTAAAATTCAGTTGATGACCAAAACGACCAACTACAGTTTGTAATTGTGCTAATTTAGCTTCGTCTGGTTCATCATGTACACGATAGACAAAGGTCTTTTTCGGGCTTTGTTTACCAACAAATTCAGATACTTTTCTATTAGCTAACAACATAAACTCTTCTATAAGTTTGTTAGCATCTTTACTAGTTTTAAAGAATACTCCAACAGGATTAGCTTCTTCATCTAAATTGAATTTTACCTCAACTTTATCAAAAGAAATAGCTCCATGTCTCATACGTTGAGATCGCATCTTTTTAGCTAAACGATCCAAAACCAGAATAGCTTCTGCTATTTCTGGTTTAGTGTTATACTCCTCACTTGTTAGTGAAACTTCTTTAGGAATTGTAGTATTTAATTGAGATGCTTCAATAGAATTTAGCGAAACTTTAGGATTATTTTCTATAATAGCTTGTGCTTCTTCATAAGCAAAACGTGCATCGGAATAGGTTACTGTTCTACCAAACCATTGGTTTTTAATTTCACATTGATTATTCATTTGAAACACTGCAGAAAAGGTATATTTTTCTTCATGTGGTCGTAATGAACATGCTCCATTAGATAAACGTTCAGGCAACATTGGTACTACGCGATCTACTAAATAAATAGATGTAGCACGTTCGTAAGCTTCATCATCTAAAACTGTTCCTGGTTGCACATAGTGCGATACATCTGCAATATGGATTCCTATCTCATATAAGCCGTTTTCTAAAACTTTAAAGGATAATGCA
>JASBSA010000041.1 GCA_030149175.1 Winogradskyella sp.
TGATGATTTTTACAACACTTTAAAAACTGAAGCTTCACACTTTAGCGAACTATACAAATCAGCACAAAACAACGATTGCCAGTTAAAATACGTTGCTGAATTTAACAACGGAAAGGCAAGCGTTGGGTTAAAAGAAATTGATAAAGAACATCCTTTTTACATCCTAAAAGGAAAAGACAACATCGTACTGTTCTTTACCGAAAGATATATTGAGCAACCATTGATAATTAAAGGAGCTGGTGCTGGTGCAGAAGTAACAGCATCTGGCTTGTTTGGAGATATTATCACATTAGGAAGAAATTAAAAAATGGATCAAATTAAAGTTTTTTCACCTGCAACTGTTGCCAATGTATCATGTGGCTACGACGCCATGGGATTTGCATTAGAAACTTTGGGTGATGACATGATTTTTACCAAAACAAAATCCAAAGACGTTGTCATTTGTAAAATTGAAGGAGCAAATCTTCCGTATGAAACTCATAAAAATGCCGCTGGAGTTGTTGCGCAGATGATGCTCAGAGACAGTAAAGCTAACTTCGGATTAGATATTCAAATCTTTAAAAACTTTAAACCTGGCAGTGGTTTAGGGAGCAGTGCAGCAAGTGCATCAGGAACCGCATTTGCCGTAAACCAACTATTAGGTAACACCTATTCTAACTTAGAACTCACCAAATTTGCCATGCAAGGTGAAGTTGTGGCTTGTGGCTCTGCCATTGCAGACAATGTGGCTGCGGCAATTTACGGAGGCTTTATTTTGGTTAGAAGTTATGAGCCATTAGATATCGTAAGTATCCCAACACCCACAAATCTCGTGGCTACAATTATTCATCCTCAAATTGAAATAAAAACAGAAGACGCTCGTAAAGTTGTAACAACACAAATTTAGTTAAAAACTGCAATTTCCCAATGGTCTAATGTTGGTGGATTAATCAGCGGTTTACATAGTAATGACTTTGATTTAATTGGTCGTTCATTGGTTGATTTGGTTGCTGAGCCCAACCGCAAAAAATTAATTCCACTTTTTGACGATGTTAAGCAATCTGCTATTTCTGCAGGTGCTCTAGGAGCTGGGATTTCAGGTTCTGGACCTTCAATTTTCGCATTGAGCAAAAATATAGAAACGGCCAAAAAAGTAGAAAAAGCTCTGGATGCTTTTTATAAAAATTCAGGTATTGAATATAGCACATACGTATCTCATATTAGTAAAACAGGAACACGAATCTTATGACCTATTTTAGCTTAAATCATAACGCACCAGAAGTTACTTTTGAAGAAGCTGTCATTAGAGGATTAGCACCAGATAAGGGCTTATACTTTCCGAAAACCGTTCAACAATTACCAGAGTCTTTTTTTCAAAATATTGAAACCCTAAGTCATGTTGATATTGCTTTTGAAGCTATTAAACAATTTGTTGGTGATGAAATTCCTGAAGTTCAACTTAAAGAAATTTTAAAAGATGTTTTAAGCTTTGATTTCCCATTAGCTGAAATTGATAAAAACATCGCTGCTTTAGAATTGTACCATGGACCAACTATGGCATTTAAAGATGTTGGCGCGCGTTTTATGGCGCGCTGTCTTGGATACTTCAACAATAAAAATAATAACACAAACAAGGTCACGGTTCTAGTAGCCACTTCTGGCGATACTGGAGGTGCTGTTGCTAGTGGGTTTTTAGGTGTTAACGGTGTAGACGTTGTCATTTTATATCCAAGCGGAAAAGTCAGCGATATTCAAGAGAAACAACTTACCACACTTGGGCAAAATATCACTGCTTTAGAAGTTGATGGTGTTTTTGACGATTGCCAAACCATGGTAAAAACTGCATTTTTAGATGAAGATTTAAAAAAAGCCAGAACGCTTACCTCTGCAAACTCCATAAATATTGCCAGATGGTTACCACAAATGTTCTACTACTTTTTTGCCTACAAAGCTTTAAAAGACAAAAGCAAAAAACTGATTTTTTCTGTACCTAGTGGCAATTACGGCAACATTTGCGCAGGTATGATGGCTCAAAAACTTGGACTACCAATTCAGCATTTTGTTACTGGGACTAATGCCAACAATATTGTACCAGAATATTTAAAAACTGGTGATTACAAAACCAAACCTTCTGTAGCTACAATAAGTAACGCTATGGATGTTGGCGCACCAAGTAATTTTATAAGGATTGAAGAACTCCATAATAATAGCTTTGAGCAATTAAAAGAAAATCTTTCAGGTTACAGCTATACCGATTCTGAAACTATTGATGCTATCAATTATTTAAAAACACATCATAATTACATCGCAGATCCTCACGGAGCCATTGGTTATTTAGCACTTAAAAACTACTTAAACCAAGATTCTGATTCCTACGGTATTTTCCTAGAAACTGCACATCCTATTAAATTCTTACCTGTAATGCCAAAACAAACAGCAGACAATATGGAAATGCCATTACAGATTAAATCTATACTACACAAAGAAAAGAAGTCTATTAAAATTTCTGATTACCATCATTTAAAGCATTTCTTATTAAATAACGACTAACCAACTAAACAATACACAAAATAAAAATTATAAACCCTTTAATTTTTAGGGTTAAAAATTAAATTTATCGCAATTATACTAAATGACCCCTAAAATTTTAGGGGTTGTGTTTTTATTTATTATAAATTTGATAAAATTTTAAATAATTTTTCAATGAAAAAAGTTGAAGCCATTATTAGAAAATCCAAATTTTCTGCTGTTAAAAGTGCATTACATGATGTTGGTGTCAATTTCTTCTCCTATTGGGATGTTACAGGTCTTGGCAACGAAAAAGAAGGACATGTATACAGAGGTGTTTCATATAGCACTAGCGATATACAAAGACGTTACTTATCTATTGTAGTGAATGACGATTTTGAAGAAGTTACCATAAAAGCCATTTTAGAATCTGCCGTAACTGGTGAAGTTGGTGATGGTAAAATTTTTGTATCAGACATTAAAGAATGCTACAGAATTAGAACCGGAGAAAAAGGAGGTCAAACTTTAAATTAACACCATGGAATTATTTACCACCAATAACATTTGGATGATGATTTGCACGGCCTTGGTCTTCTTTATGCACTTAGGGTTTGCTTTCTTAGAAATTGGTTTAACACGTCAAAAAAACACCATAAACATATTATTCAAAAACATTTTTATCATTACAGTAGGCCTACTACTATACTACCTTATCGGTTTCAACCTTATGTATCCTGGAGAATTTAATGGCTTTATCGGGTTTTCGGGTTTTGGACTTGAAGCTCCACTTACAGAATCCGGCTCATTAGACCTAACCTACAACGATGGCTATACCTATTGGACTGACTTTTTATTTCAAGGCATGTTTGCAGCAACAGCAGCGACCATAGTTTCTGGAGCTGTAGCAGAACGGATTAAAATTGTTCCTTTTATGATTTTTACTGTGTTATATGTCGGTTTAGTTTACCCAATAGCAGGCTCATGGAAATGGGGAGGCGGATTTCTAGACAAACTTGGTTTTTATGATTTTGCAGGCTCAACGCTTGTACATTCGGTAGGAGGTTGGGCAGCCTTGGTCGCTGTATGTTTATTAGGAGCTAGAATCGGAAAATTTAAAGACGGAAAAATTCAAGCCATTCCAGGTCATAATATACCTATTGCCACAGCTGGCGTATTGATTCTCTGGCTAGGTTGGTTTGGTTTTAACGGAGGTTCAGTATTATCCGCAGATCCTGAACTTACATCACTCACATTAGTTACAACTTGTCTTGCTGCTGCTTCAGGCGGAGTATTTTCTGCAATTACATCAACAATAATGTTCAAAAATCTAGACCTTACTATGTTTTTAAATGGTATTCTAGGTGGTTTGGTTGGCATTACTGCTGGCGCAGATGTCATGAGCCCTATAGATGCTATTGTAATCGGTGCTATCTCTGGAGTTATTATTGTTTTTGCAGTAAGTTTTATAGACAAGCTTAAACTAGACGACCCAGTTGGTGCTATAGCTGTTCACCTTGTTTGCGGTATTTGGGGAACTTTAGCTGTTGGTATTTTTGGCTTT
>JASBSA010000044.1 GCA_030149175.1 Winogradskyella sp.
GCTTCAGTTACAACTTCGTTTTCATCAACACCTAATTTGTCTACGATAATCGCTTTTACTCTTGATGCAATGTCTGACATAATCTTTTAATTTTAAGTTTTAATTAGACCGCAAAAATAAAAAACTTTATTTTAAAAATCATCTTTACCGATAAAATGTGCATCTTATTGCAAAAAATTGGCATAAGTATTTCGGTTTTGCGCCTAATTGTTAATTATTATTCTTTTTTTTGTTCTGAATAATAGCCCATTGATAGCCAATTTATGAAACGTATTGTAATTTTTGCGTCCGGTAGCGGATCTAATGCTGAAAATTTAATTAAGTTTTTTCAAAACAGCGATAATGCGTCTGTTATTCAGGTGCTGACTAACAATCCTCATGCCAAAGTACTAGATCGATGTAAAAGACTAAATGTTAGTGCTTTATCATTCAACAGAATAGCGTTTGCCAAGTCTGAAGATGTTCTGAATATTTTAAAATCATCACAACCAGATTTAATTGTACTTGCTGGTTTTCTTTGGAAATTTCCCGAATTTATTCTCAATGAGTTTAAAGATAAAGTCATAAATATTCATCCTGCTTTGTTGCCAAAATATGGTGGAAAAGGTATGTATGGCATGCACGTGCATAACGCCGTCGTAGCGAATAAAGAAAAAGAAACAGGTATAACAATCCATTATGTAAATGAAAATTATGACGAAGGAGCCATTATTTTTCAAACAAAATGTGTTGTAAAGCCCTCAGATTCTGCTGAAGATGTAGCCGCTAAAATTCATGAATTGGAAATGGAACATTTTCCGAAGATTGTGGAAAGATTGTTAATTAAATAGTTCTCGATACTTCGCTACGCTCAACTCGAGCTGACGTCACTTCGAGTGAAACCGAAGCAATGGGGTTTTGTATCGAGAAGTCTTAAAATTATTCGAATTTTGTCTAAAAAAAAGAAATACTACACCGTTTGGAAAGGTCACAAAACTGGCATCTTCGAAAAATGGGACGACTGTAAGGCTCAAATCAAAGATTTTAAAGGCGCTCAGTATAAATCATTCGTCACTTTTGAAGCTGCAAAAAAAGCTTACAAAGACGGCCCAAAAGATTACATAGGGAAATCCAAAAATTTTAAAAGCGAACTTTCTGATGAACAACTAAAAAAAATAGGGCAACCCAACTATAATTCCATTTCAGTAGATGCTGCTTCGTCTGGCAATCCAGGTAAAATGGAATATCGAGGAGTCGACACCAAAACAAAAAAACAACTCTTTAAACAAGGGCCTTTTGAAGAAGGCACCAATAACATTGGCGAATTTTTAGCCATTGTTCACGGATTGGCATTTTTAAAACAACACAATAGCGACCGCATTATTTATACCGACTCTAAAACCGCCATGAGTTGGGTACGAAAAAAATTGTGTAACTCTAAGTTAGAGCGTAACGAAAAGAACAAAGCGCTTTTCGAACTTGTAGATCGTGCCATTAAATGGCTAAAAACGAATAACTATTCTACGGCTATAGTTAAATGGGAGACTAAAGCTTGGGGAGAAATTCCTGCTGATTTTGGAAGGAAATAATTAAGTTTAGATGTTGTACAGTATATTTCATCAGCAATATATTTTATGTACTTTTGCACGGTAATTCAAACTTACTTTAATGGGTAAATTAGTAATTGTTGGTACTGTGGCCTTTGATGCTATCGAAACACCTTTTGGCAAAACCGACAAAATTCTCGGAGGAGCTGGTACATTTATCGGTTTAGCGGCTTCAAATTTTAATGTTGATGCTGCCGTTGTTTCGGTAGTTGGTGGAGATTTTCCGCAAGAATATTTAGACCTTATGTCTGATAAAAACATTGATGTTTCTGGTATAGAAATCGTAAAAGAGGGAAAAACGTTCTTTTGGAGTGGTAAATACCATAATGATATGAATTCTAGAGACACCTTAGTAACTGAACTGAACGTCCTTGCAGATTTTGAACCTAAAGTTCCTGAAAATTACAAAGATGCTGAAGTCGTAATGCTAGGAAATTTGCACCCACTAACCCAGATGAGTGTGTTAAATCAAATGACATCGAAACCAAAAATGGTCATTTTAGACACCATGAATTTTTGGATGGATTGTGCATTAGAAGATTTACACAACACCATAAAACATGTAGATGTGATTACCATTAATGATGAAGAAGCTAGACAATTGACTGGTGAATATTCTTTGGTTGTCGCAGCTAGAAAAATTCACGAAATGGGACCAAGGTATGTAGTGATTAAAAAGGGAGAGCATGGAGCATTATTATTTCATGACGATAGCGTCTTCTTTGCTCCAGCATTGCCATTGGAAGAAGTGTTTGACCCAACAGGTGCTGGTGACACCTTTGCTGGCGGTTTTGCAGGTTATTTGGCAAAAACTGAAGATTATTCATTCGAAAATTTAAAAACAGCGGTCATTTACGGCTCTACATTAGCCTCGTTTTGTGTTGAGAAATTTGGCACAGAGCGCATGGAGAATTTGAAAACTGAAGAAGTGCATAAACGCTTAGACCAATTTAAGAGTCTAACACAATTTGATATAGAATTAACAACTTAAAGAAACCAACGCGCTTAATCTTTAGCGCGTTTTTTTATTTCATAAATATGAGTGATGCTTTAAAACACGAGTGCGGTATTGCACTGATAAGGCTTTTAAAACCATTAGAATATTACAAAGAAAAATATGGTAGTGCGTTTTATGGCGTGAATAAAATGTACTTAATGATGGAGAAACAGCACAATCGTGGACAAGATGGTGCAGGTTTTGCAAGTATTAAATTAGACACCAAGCCAGGAGAGCGTTACATAAGCAGAGTACGATCTATAGCCCAGCAGCCTATTCAGGATATTTTTTCTCAAATTAATGAACGTGTCAACAGGGAAATGGCGCAGCATCCCGAATATAAGGATAGCGTTGAGCTACAAAAAAAGAACATTCCTTATGTAGGAGAGGTATTGTTAGGGCATGTGCGTTATGGTACCTTTGGGAAAAACAGTGTAGAAAGTGTTCATCCTTTCTTGAGACAAAACAATTGGATGCACAGAAATCTAATTGTTGCCGGTAATTTTAACATGACTAATGTTAATGAACTTTTCAATAACTTGGTAGACATTGGTCAGCACCCAAAAGAAAAGGCAGACACGATTACTGTTATGGAAAAAATAGGTCATTTCTTAGATGATGCAGTTAGTAAAATCTACAAAGATTTAAAAAAAGAAGGCTATTCTAAAATTGAATGTTCGCCACTTATTGCAGAGCGCCTTAAACTGAGTAAAATCTTAAAGCGTGCTGCGAAAAATTGGGATGGTGGCTATGCTATGGCGGGTTTATTAGGTCATGGAGATTCCTTTGTTTTAAGAGATCCTGCTGGCATAAGACCAGCATATTATTACAAAGATGATGAAGTGGTAGTAGTTGCTTCAGAAAGACCTGTAATACAAACTGTTTTCAATGTTGCTTTTGATGATGTTAAGGAATTAGACCCAGGACATGCCATTATTACTAAAAAGTCTGGTGACATTCGAATTAAGAAAATTTTAGAGCCATTAGAGCGTAAAGCGTGTTCGTTTGAACGTATTTATTTCTCTAGAGGGAGTGATGCTGAAATTTATGAAGAGCGAAAAGAATTAGGAAGATTATTAATGCCTAAGGTTCTTGAAGCTATTAATAACGATACGAAGAATACAGTGTTTTCTTATATACCAAATACAGCAGAAACTTCTTTTTATGGTATGATCGATACTGTTGAAGAACATCTTAATCATAAAAAAACCAAAGCCATACTAAAAGGCCAAAGGGAGTTATCAGCTCAAAAAGTTGAAGAAATCTTATCGGAAAGACCACGAATTGAAAAAATTGCAATTAAGGATGTTAAACTCAGAACATTTATAACCGAAGATAGCAGTAGGGATGATTTGGTTGCTCACGTTTATGATGTTACTTACGGAGTTATAAAACCAAGCGACAACCTTGTTATTATAGATGATAGCATTGTAAGAGGTACTACTTTAAAGAAAAGCATTATTAAGATGATGGACAGATTAAAACCAAAAAAAATCATTGTAGTATCCTCTGCTCCACAAATACGTTATCCTGATTGTTATGGTATTGACATGGCCAACCTTGAAAGTTTGGTTGCTTTTAGAGCTGCTTTAGAATTATTAAAAGATAACAATCAATACCACATCGTTGAAGAGGTATATCAAAAGTGCTTAAAGCAAGTTGACCTTAAAGACAAAAACGTGGTTAACTACGTTAAAGAGATTTACAGCAATTTTACCGATGAACAAATCTCAGATAAGATTTCTGAGCTATTAAGTGACGAATCTGTTAACGCAGAGGTGAAAATCATATTTCAACCTGTTGAAAACCTACACAAAGCCTGTCCTAAAAACCTAGGCGATTGGTATTTTACTGGCGATTACCCAACCGATGGTGGCAACAGGGTAGTAAACAGAGCCTTTATAAATTTCTATGAAGGCAATAAAGAACGCGCTTACTAATTATCACGCTAAATCAGCTTTTAATCCGAAAAAATATGTATTTAATCGATGAAAAATGCTTTTCGTCTAATATTTACATCCGTTCTAACAAATTAAAATTACATTGGTATCACCATAACATAAGTAGGTTAAGTTCATGGTAGATTTGGGGCAAAAAAAGGTGAACAGTGTTCACCTTTTTTTATGGACTTTATTAAAGTGTTACTTTAACTTGTTTTACCTAAACAAACCCTCTCTTTTACGCTTAATTTTGTGTAATAACCGTAGCGTCCACGCTTAGACTAATATATAGGTCGTTTATCCGAAAAATTTAAATATTAATTTATTGTAAACTTATATTTGACTCACCATAACATAAGTAGGTTAAGTTTATGGTAGATTTGGGGCAAAAAGGATGAACTCTCTGTTCATCCTTTTTCATTTAAATTATTGTACAAATTTCAATTTTACATCATAAAAAAAGCCAGACGTTTTAGTCTGGCTTTTCTACTATGTAATAAAAATATTATTTAGCTTCAGCATAACGACGCTCAACTTCATTCCAGTTGATGACTTTAAAAAAAGCATCTATATAGTCTGGTCTTCTGTTTTGATAGTTTAAGTAGTAAGCGTGCTCCCAAACATCTAATCCTAAGATTGGTGTACCACCACAACTAACGCCTGGCATTAATGGGTTATCTTGGTTTGGTGTAGAACAAACCTCTACCTTACCACCTTTGTGTACGCACAACCAAGCCCATCCTGAACCAAATTGCGTAGCTGCAGCTTTAGAAAACGCTTCAACAAAAGCATCCTTAGAACCAAATTCTGCCTCAATAGCATCTTTTAATTCTCCAGATAAGTAACCTTTGTCTTCAGGGTTCATCACATCCCAAAACAAAGAGTGATTGTAAAAACCACCACCATTGTTTCTAACACCAGCATTATTCATGTCTAGGTTAGTTAAAATATCTTCAATAGATTTTCCTTCTAAATCTGTTCCTTCAATTGCAGCATTCAACTTTGTTGTATAACCATTGTGATGTTTTGTATGGTGGATTTCCATTGTACGCGCATCAATATGTGGTTCTAGTGCATCGTATGCATATTTTAATTTTGGTAATTCAAAAGCCATAATGTGTATGTTTTTTAGTGTTATTATTTCGATTTTAACAAATTTACGATTTTGAAAACAAGAAGTTCTAAATAAATTATTAAGATTCCCTATTTTGGTATAAAATTTATCTTTTGCTAAACTCCTCATTCAAAATATATAATGCTTCTGCTGGTAGCGGTAAAACGTTTACCTTGGCAAAGACTTATATTAAAATACTTGTTAACTCAAAAAGCAACGAACAATTTAAGTCCATATTAGCCATTACTTTTACTAACAAAGCTGTTGGTGAGATGAAGGAACGGATTATTGAAATGCTTAGAGTGTTCTCTCAGGAAAAGAGTCTTACAGCACCTCATCCTATGTTTAGTGATATCTGTGAAGAATTATCAATCACTCCCGAATTTCTTATAAAGCGATCTAAACAAATTTTAAAGCATATCATGCACAATTATGGTGCATTTGATATTTCTACAATTGATGGTTTTACGCATAGAGTGATAAGAACCTTTGCTCACGATTTAAAACTTCCTGTAAATTTTGAAGTAGAGCTAGACCAAGAGCGACTTCTTAATGAGGCAGTTGACAATTTAATTTCAAGAGCAGGCGACAATAAAACTCTAACTCAAACACTTGTTGATTTTGCTATTGAAAAGGCAGATGATGACAAAAGTTGGGATATCAGTTACGACTTCAATAAAATAGCAAAGTTATTAGTTAGCGAAAATGATATCTCAGCAATTGAAACATTTAAGGACAAAAGCATTGAGGACTTTAAAAGCTTAAAGTCAGCATTAATAAAAGACATTACCCTAATTGAAAAAGATATTATTGCATTTGCAGACGATATTCTAACCTTAATAGGTGAATGTGGGTTAATGCATAATGATTTTAGTGGAGGCTATTTGCCAAAATACTTTCTAAACCTGTCTGAAACCAATTTTAACGTCTCATTCGAAACGGCTTGGCAGAATAGTTTAATTGAAGGCGGCACACTTTATCCAAAACGTGTTACGGACACCATTGCAAGTACCATAGAAAGCATTCAACCCAACCTATCCGAAGCATTCTTAAAAACTAAAACTCTGATTTTTAAACTAAGACTTAAGCAAGGCATTTATAAAAACATGACACCGCTTTCGGTGCTAAACGCCATTCAACAAGAATTAAATATTCTAAAAGAGGAACAAAACAAAATGCTTATTTCAGAATTTAATAAGATCATAAGCAAAGAAATAAAAGGGCAACCGACTCCCTTTATTTACGAGCGTTTAGGTGAAAAGTTTAAACACTATTTCATTGACGAGTTTCAAGACACGTCAAAAATGCAATGGGAAAATTTAGTGCCTCTTTTAGACAATGCTCTTTCTGCTCCAAATGGTTCAGCAATGCTTGTTGGAGATGCCAAGCAGGCCATTTACAGATGGCGAGGAGGAGAGCCCGAGCAGTTTGTTAATCTTTATAACAAATCAACCAATCCGTTTCAGATTGAAGCAGAAGTTCTAAGCTTAGATACCAATTACAGAAGCGCCAGAGAAATTATAAATTTCAATAATGATTTTTTCAAATTTTTAAGTCGAAATTATTTTAACGATGATAGATATGCAGAGCTTTATAGAAATTCTGAACAAAATACTTTTAAGGATATTGAGGGTTATGTAAACATAGAGTTTTTAGATATTTCCAAAGACGATGACGCTAACGAATTGTACACCTCAAGCGTTTTTAAAACCATTGAAAATTGCCTTAATAACGGATTTGAACTAGACGATATTTGCATCATTGTACGAAAGCGAAAAGAAGGTGTTGAAATCGCGAAATACTTAAGCGAAAAAGGAATTAGGATTACTTCATCGGAAACCTTATTATTAAAAAATTCAGAAAAAGTCCATTTTATTGATTCATTTTTAAAATTATTGCTTCAAACCAATAATGATAGTTTAAAAATTGAGGTTTTAACATTTATAGCAAATCAGCACCATATAGAAGACAAACATTCATTTTACAATGCTCATATAGGCATTGATTTTGATGATATGCTAAAAAAACTCGAAAACCTCAACATTTTCACAGACAAAAACAAGCTCTTACAGTTACCTCTATATGAGTTGGTTGAAGAGTTAATTAGAGCATTTAACCTTCATAACACTTCTGATGCTTTTCTTCAATTTTATTTAGATGTTGTTTTAGAGTTTACGCAGCAACAAAATTCAGATTTATCGTCATTCATCAATTATTTTGAAAAGAAAAAAGATAATTTAAGTGTTATTTCTCCTCAAAATAATAATGCAGTACAAATAATGACCATACACAAGTCAAAAGGCTTAGAGTTTCCGGTAGTTATCTTCCCATATGCAGACCTAAATATTTATAATGAAATAGAACCAAAAGTTTGGTTTCCTGTAGATAAAAATAACTTTCAGGATTTTGAAACGTTGTTACTCAATTACAATAGTGACATTGAACACTTTGGAGATGTTGGCAGACATCTTTATGATTTACAAAAATCTCAGCTCGAGCTAGATAATATCAATCTTTTTTACGTAACATTAACCAGGGCAGTAGAACAACTATTCATTATTACAAAAAAAGATATCAATTCTAAAGGTTTGGTAAATGACAAAACCTATGCTGGTATGCTTATCTCGTATTTGCAAGAAAAGGAGTTGTGGTCAGACAGTATACTAACTTACGGTTTTGGTTCTTCAAAAACTATTAAACAAAAAACAGAGTTAGAAAAAGACACAAATTCTATCAGTTTAATCTCCGTTCCAAAGGAAAATCACAACCTACAAATCATCACAAAGGCTGGTCAACTTTGGGGTACTAAACAAGGCAAGGCCATAGAACGAGGTAATTTAGTTCACCTTCTACTGTCTAAAATCATTACCCTAGAGGATATTGATTTTGCTATTGATGATTTATTAGTTTCTGGAGATATTACAACAACAGATGTCGAAGACCTTAGAACAACTCTAATGGATGTGATTCAGCATCCTGAAATAAGCCTATTTTTCAATAATGAACATGAAGTTTATAACGAAAGAGATATTGTTACACCTTCTGGAGAGCTGATTAGACCCGATCGAATTAATATCAGCTCTAACAACGACGTTATAATTATCGATTACAAAACCGGAGATCAAAAAACGTTACATAAATCTCAACTTAACTCATATGCTTCAATCCTTGAGGCAATGGATTATCCTGTAACGCGTAAATTCCTTGTTTACATAAATGAATCTGTAGAAGTTGTGGAGGTCTAGTATATTTTAGAATATGAACAACTTGTCTTTTTTTATTATATCATTGCTATTACAAATTCACTTGGTTTTCGCTTCATCTTCGTTTTCAGAGTTAAATTTAGATAGTATCTTTGCTAAACAACTAAACACAAAATTATGTACGGAAACATAAAAGCACATTTACAACAAGAAATAGAGGATATAAAAGACGCTGGGCTCTTTAAAGAAGAACGTATTATTACTTCACCTCAAGGTGCTGAAATTACATTAAGCACAGGTCAAAAAGTATTAAACTTTTGTGCAAATAACTATCTGGGCTTATCCTCGCATCCTGAAGTTATAAAAGCAGCGCAAGATACTTTAGATACACATGGTTTCGGGATGTCATCAGTACGTTTTATTTGTGGTACTCAAGATATTCACAAAGAGTTAGAGCAGAGAATTGCAGATTTCTATGGCACAGAAGATACCATTTTATATGCCGCTGCTTTTGATGCTAATGGAGGTGTGTTTGAACCTCTTTTAACTGATAAAGATGCCATAATTTCCGATTCTTTAAATCATGCCTCTATCATAGACGGAGTAAGACTCTGTAAAGCGGCAAGATACCGTTACCAAAACAATGATATGGCGGATCTAGAAAAGCAACTTATTGCCGCAAACGAAAATGGTGCACGCTTTAAAATCATTGTCACAGATGGTGTATTTTCTATGGATGGATTGGTAGCTCCTTTAGATAAGATATGTGACTTAGCCGATAAGTATGATGCGATGGTAATGATAGATGAATGTCATGCTACGGGCTTTATTGGTGAAACTGGTATTGGTACACTTGAAGAAAAAGGTGTGTTGGGAAGAATTGATATCATTACAGGAACACTTGGAAAAGCCTTAGGTGGTGCGATGGGAGGCTATACCACTGCAAAAAAGGAAATTATAGAAATATTGCGCCAGCGTTCTCGCCCTTACCTATTCTCTAACTCTTTAGCACCAGCAATCGTAGGGGCATCAATTAAGGTTTTTGATATGCTCAAAAACGATACCTCTTTGAGAGATAAAGTAAAATGGAATACCAAATACTTTAAAAAAGGAATAAAAGATGCTGGTTTTGATATAATTGATGGTGATTCGGCAATTGTTCCAGTAATGCTTTATGATGCAAAACTATCGCAAACTATGGCAAACATGCTTTTGGAAGAAGGGGTTTATGTAATTGGGTTCTTTTATCCCGTGGTACCTAAAGAAAAAGCGAGAATTCGCGTACAACTATCTGCCGCACACACAAAAGAACAATTAGACAAAGCTATAAACGCATTTATAAAGGTGGGCGAAAAGCTTGAAATTATTTAAAATCGTTACAAACTCTTTATTTTAGGGCATTGTAACAATATTTTTATATATTTGTCTTTGTTAATAACATTTAACAACTTACATTTGCCAACAATTAACACTTAAAATTAAAATTAATTAG
>JASBSA010000054.1 GCA_030149175.1 Winogradskyella sp.
AGGTATTGTAAAAACTGTAAAATCTGCAAAGAAAATTATAGATAGAAAAGAGCCTGTTGTTTGGGATATCTTAGAGAATGTTCTTAAAGGACATCCAGTATTACTAAACCGTGCTCCTACGCTTCACAGACTTGGTATTCAGGCATTCCAGCCAAAACTTATCGAGGGTAAAGCAATTCAGTTACACCCATTAGTGTGTACTGCATTTAATGCGGATTTCGATGGTGACCAGATGGCTGTACATTTACCGCTAGGACCAGAAGCAATCTTAGAAGCGCAACTTTTAATGTTAGCTTCACACAACATATTAAACCCTGCAAATGGTTCGCCTGTAACAGTACCTTCTCAAGATATGGTACTTGGTCTTTATTATATGACTAAGTTGCGTAAGACAGATAAAGAATACACTGTTAAAGGAGAAGGATTAACATTCTACTCACCAGAAGAAGTAACTATTGCTTACAACGAGAAGAAGGTAGATCTTAATGCAGGTATCAAAGTAAGAACAAAGGACTTTAACGAAGAAGGTGAATTAACAACTCAAATCATTGAGACCACTGTAGGTCGTGTGCTTTTCAATGAAAAAGTGCCAGAAGCAGCTGGTTATGTTAATGAAGTTTTAACAAAGAAGTCTTTAAGAGATATTATTGGTAAAATCTTAAAAGTAACTTCAGTTCCTGAAACGGCTGAGTTCCTTGATGAGATCAAAACATTAGGTTACAAGTTTGCATTCCAAGGAGGATTATCATTTAGCTTAGGTGATATCATTATCCCAGAAGAAAAGCACACTATGATTGATGCTGCCAACAAGCAAGTTGATGGTATTATGGGTAACTATAACATGGGTCTTATTACCAACAACGAACGTTATAATCAGGTTATTGATATTTGGACATCTACAAACGCTGAGTTGACGGAATTATCTATGAAGCGAATCCGCGAAGATCAACAAGGATTTAACTCAGTATTTATGATGTTAGATTCTGGAGCTCGTGGATCTAAAGAACAGATTCGTCAGTTAACAGGTATGCGTGGATTAATGGCTAAACCTAAGAAATCTAACGCAGGTGGCGGAGAAATTATTGAAAACCCAATTCTTTCTAACTTTAAGGAAGGTCTTTCAATTCTTGAATACTTTATTTCTACTCACGGTGCTCGTAAAGGTCTTGCGGATACGGCTCTTAAAACCGCCGATGCTGGTTACTTAACCCGTCGTTTGGTTGATGTTTCACAAGATGTTATCGTTTACGAAGAAGATTGTGGTACATTAAGAGGTATTGAAGTTTCTGCACTTAAGAAGAATGAAGAAGTTGTAGAAAAATTAGAAGCTAGAATTGTTGGTAGAACATCGTTAAATGATGTTTATGATCCATTAACTGAAGAACTTATTATTGAAGCTGGCGGACATATTGACGATAATATCGCTAAAAGAATTGGTGACTCAGCTATAGAGACTATAGAAGTGCGCTCACCATTATCTTGTGAAGCTAAACAAGGTATCTGTGTTAAGTGTTACGGACGTAACCTTGCTACCGGTAAAATGGTACAACGAGGTGAAGCTGTTGGTGTAGTTGCTGCTCAGTCTATTGGTGAGCCAGGTACACAGCTTACACTACGTACATTCCACGTAGGTGGTATTGCGGGTAACATTTCTGAAGAGAATAAATTAACTGTCAAGTTTGATGGTATAGCAGAAATCGATGACCTTAAAACAGTAAAAACTAAGGATGGAGAAGGAAAAGAAGTAGATGTTGTTATTTCTAGGACTTCAGAATTAAAGTTAGTAGATGCTAAAACAGGTATTGTTTTAAGTACTAACAACATTCCTTATGGTTCTCATATTTTCGTAAAGCCAGGTGCTAAGGTGAAAAAGGGTGATGTAATCTGTCAGTGGGATCCTTATAACGGTGTAATTATTTCAGAATTTGCTGGTAAAGTTAAGTATGAAAACATCGAGCAAGGTGTAACTTACCAAGTAGAGATTGATGAACAAACAGGTTTCCAAGAGAAGGTAATTTCAGAATCTAGAAACAAGAAGTTGATTCCAACACTATTGATTGAAGATAAGAAAGGAGAAACTATTCGTTCATACAATCTACCAGTTGGTGCACATATCATGATTGACGATGGTGATAAGATTGAAGTAGGTAAGATTTTGGTTAAGATACCTCGTAAATCGGCTAAGGCTGGTGATATTACAGGTGGTCTTCCACGTGTAACAGAGTTATTCGAAGCACGTAACCCTTCTAACCCAGCAGTTGTAAGTGAGATTGATGGAGTTGTATCATTTGGTAAGATTAAGCGTGGTAATCGTGAAATCATTATAGAGTCTAAACTAGGTGAGGTTAAGAAATATTTAGTTAAGTTATCTAATCAGATTCTTGTTCAAGAAAATGATTACGTAAAAGCAGGTATGCCTTTGTCTGATGGTTCAGTAACACCTAACGATATTCTTAACATTAAAGGCCCTTCTGCGGTGCAACAATACTTAGTTAACGAAGTACAAGAAGTATATCGTTTACAAGGTGTGAAGATTAATGATAAGCACTTTGAGGTTGTTGTTAGACAAATGATGCGTAAGGTAAGAATTATGGATTCTGGAGATACTATTTTCTTAGAGAACCAATTAGTTCATAAATCAGATTTCATTGAAGAAAATGATAAGATTTTCGGTATGAAAGTGGTTGAAGATGCTGGTGATTCTGAGAACTTAAAATCAGGCCAAATCGTTACTGTGCGTCAGTTAAGAGATGAAAACTCAATATTACGTAGAGAAGATAAAAATCTTGTAACAGCAAGAGATGCACAACCAGCAACTGCTACACCAATATTACAGGGTATTACAAGAGCTTCACTACAAACTAAGTCATTTATCTCTGCTGCATCGTTCCAAGAAACGACTAAGGTTCTTAACGAAGCTGCAGTAAACGGTAAAGTTGATACTTTAGAAGGACTTAAGGAAAATGTTATTGTAGGACACAGAATACCAGCTGGTACTGGTGTTAGAGAATACGATAACATTATTGTAGGTTCTAAAGAAGAGTTTGACCAAATGATGAAAGCTAAAGAAGAAATGAACTTCAATTAAATAAAACAAGACTTCAAAAGTTAAAAAACGAATTGAAGTCTTTAGGTTGAATTTATCCTGAACATGATTCAGGATATCATAAAAACAAAAGCCTTCATTCTAATAGTTTGAAGGCTTTTTAATTTAAAAACTAATATTATGTCAGAAGAAAAAAAGAATCCAAAGAAAGGACAAATAAATATAGAGTTAGATGAAAAAGTGGCAGAGGGCACGTATTCAAACCTAGCCATCATCAATCATTCTGTGTCAGAATTTGTTGTTGATTTTGTTAGTATTATGCCTGGTACACCAAAGAGTAAAGTGAAGTCTAGAATAATTTTAACACCACAACATGCTAAACGTTTACTTAAAGCTTTAGGAGATAATGTAGCACGATTTGAAAAAGCCCATGGTGAAATCAAAGATTACGAGCAACCACCAATTCCATTAAACTTTGGGCCAACAGGACAAGCATAATTAAAGAATTTATGGTTGCTTGACATGTTTTCATTGAGCAACCACAAATTCTATTGAATTTAAGACCGACAGGTCAAACTTAAATATGTATAGCTAAATTATATAGAAATTTATTTTAGTATTCAAAATAGTAATTAAAAAATCACTCATTTAAATGGGTTATAAAGGCGATTTAAATTGAGGGTTGTAGTTATTAAATAAAAACCGTTAAATGCCTTTTAATTGCTTTAAATAGATTATTTGCTATTTTTAGTCTAAAATCATATAAAAATAAAAAATCCTTGCAGTGCATACTACAAGGATTTTTTATTACTTAAAAAGTAAGTTTTTAGGCTACATCTTTTTGATTAAGATGATACTTTAATGCACCTGATGGACATTTCTTAATCTGATTTACAATCACATCTGTTTGCGCACCATCTAAATCAATCCATGGAATTACTGAATTTCTAAATACTTCAGAAAGTTGTCTAGCACAAATGCCAGAATTTACGCAACAACGAGGTTCATAGGTTACAGTAATTTCTTTATTACTGAAAACGTTTGCATTTACATCCATAATAGATAGATTAGTTTGGGGTTAATCTTATTAACAGATAAAATTATTGACACTCAATACTAAATAAATCATCGATAAAAATCAAATAATATCGACAAAAAGTAGCTTAATTTAACTAAAAAGAAAAACTTTCTTACATTTTATCCAAACTCAGACGTCATGTGAAACTTTATGCTTGGATATTTTTGTTGTGTCATTTGTAGTGTAAACATAGAGTCTGCTAAAAAGACTAATTGATTTTGTTTGTCTCTAGCTAAATAGCGCTGTTTCACTCTTAAAAAGTCTTTAAATTCATCACTTTTTTCATTATCTACTTCTACCCAACAAGCCTTATGCACATTGAGGTTTTCGTAAGTACATTTGGCACCATATTCGTGCTCTAATCTGTATTGAATAACTTCGTATTGCAAGGCGCCAACGGTTCCTATAACTTTTCGACCATTATAATCTAGTGTAAATAATTGGGCTACACCTTCGTCCATTAATTGGTCAATACCTTTATAAAGTTGCTTAGCTTTCATTGGGTCAGCATTGTTAATATATCTAAAATGCTCTGGCGAGAAACTAGGAATTCCCTTGTAATTTAGGATTTCTCCTTCAGTAAGAGTATCACCGATTTTAAAGTTTCCAGAGTCTTGTAAGCCAACAATATCACCTGGATACGATATATCTACAATTTCTTTTTTTTCAGCAAAAAAGGCATTAGGACTAGAGAATTTAAGCTTTTTATCATGCCTTACATGTAAGTAAGGGGTGTTTCGTTTAAACTCTCCAGAAACAATCTTCACAAATGCCAATCTGTTTCTGTGGTTAGGATCCATATTGGCATGAATCTTAAAAACAAAACCAGAAAATTGTTTTTCATCGGGTTGTACTAAGCGCTCTTCACTTTGTTTAGCTCTGGGCTTAGGCGCTATTTCAACAAAACAATCAAGCAATTCGCGCACACCAAAATTATTTAAAGCGGAGCCAAAAAATACAGGTTGTAAATTACCACTTAAATATGCTTCCTTATCGAATTCTGGGTAAATACCATCTACTAACTCTATCTCATCTCTTAGGGTTTGTGCAGCTTTATATCCAACAAGGGTGTCTAGTTCTTCAGAGTTTAAATCAGAAATTTCAACAGTATCATTAATATGTTGTTTGCTATCTCCTTTAAAAAGATTAACGTTCTTTTCCCATATGTTATAAATACCTTTAAACTCGTAACCCATGCCTATTGGGAAACTCAAGGGTGTCACTTTTAGGCCTAGTTTTTGCTCAACTTCATCCAACAAATCAAAAGCGTCTTTACCCTCACGGTCTAATTTGTTTATGAATACAATCATAGGGATGTTACGCATTCTACAAACTTCAACCAATTTTTCAGTTTGCTCCTCAACACCCTTGGCAACATCAATAACTACTATAACACTATCTACAGCGGTTAATGTTCTAAAAGTATCCTCGGCAAAATCCTTGTGGCCAGGAGTATCTAGAATATTTATTTTAATCCCATTATATTCAAATGCTAAAACCGAAGTAGCAACAGAGATACCACGCTGACGTTCTATTTCCATAAAGTCGCTGGTTGCGCCTTTCTTTATTTTATTGCTTTTTACAGCACCAGCTTCTTGTATGGCACCACCAAAAAGCAGTAGTTTTTCTGTTAATGTAGTTTTACCAGCATCTGGATGCGATATAATTCCGAATGTTCTTCTTCTGTTTATTTCTTCCTTAAAACTCATTGAGTATGATTAAAACGAGTGCAAAGATAATATTATTAAGTTCATATAAATTATATAGAATATAATTAAACAACATCCATATATTTACCATTCAATTTTTTAACTAATGAAATATAGGTTTTTACTTTTATTATTTTTATCGTTTCAGATTTTCGCACAAAACTCTTTAAATCTATCAGATAATATTGATAAAAATCTTAATAATATTAGTAAAATCGAGAAGTATTTACTCTACAAAGAACATGACTCTGCAATAGCATTAATTAAAAAAATAAAAAAGTCTTCTTATACTGATATTTTATATCGTATAGCCATTAATGATGATCCCAGTTATATAGATTACAAAGCATTTTTTAATAGTGTAAGTAATAACCCAAAGCTACCATATCAGAGCGTTTCGGATTATATAAATGCTAATGTTAAAGAGCCATTAGAAAAAAAGAAAATAGATTTAGATTACGTAAAAATCAAAGTAAATCAGATATCCAAACTTCGAGATGATATCTCTATTGAATCAGCTTCTAAAGTTCAGGTGGAATTAGATAATTATATTAATGCTTTTGATAGTAATAATGACGATGTACAAAAAGCAAAGATTTATGCAAGCATACATCAGATAGTTCTTTATATCATTCAGCAAGACATAGAAAGAGGAAAAAAATTGTGCTTAGAAAATTTTGATAAAGCTAAAAGATTAAATGATAGTGTGTTAATGATTACATCCTTATACTACTTATGTGATTTTTTGGTAATAGAAGGAAAACTAGATGAATATATTGAAAAATGTGAACAAAGTTTAGAGCTAGAAAAAACATTGAAAACACACAGTCCTTATTACGTAGGGACACTTGTTCATATAATAGATGCCTATATATATAAAGGTGGTGAGGATGAAAAAGTTAAGTCGCTACTAAAAGAGCTTTATAACCAAAGAGGTTCAACGCAACAGAGCTATTCTTTATACGCAAAATTTCTTGGAACTATAGACCTTGGGTCTTCAGATGCAAAAGATATCTTTGATCTGTTTAAAGTAAATGATATTATTGGTTTTGGTAATCTTACAAGAAAACTTGGTGAAGAAACACTAAATCCTAATGATCAGTATCAGCTAATTAGAGAAATTTCCCAAACCTTAGAAAACCACAATTATTTAAAAGAGGCAATAGCTTATAAAGACCAAACTATAGTCCAGATAAAGAAAATTTATACTCAGGATTTAGCCAACTCTTTAGCAAGTTATAAAGTAGATCAGGCCGAGAAAGAAAAAAATCTAAGTATAGCACACGAAAAAGAAAGAACTAATCTTTATGTAATTATAGCAACTTTAGTAGGTTTTCTTTTCTTAATTTCTGCATGGGCATACTTTAAAAAGAAAAAACAGTCTGAAGTACTTAAGGAAAAAAATAAAACCATTGAGACAGCCTTAAAAGAAAAAGAACTTTTGGTAAAAGAAGTGCACCATAGAGTAAAGAACAATTTTCAGATAGTATCTAGTTTATTGGAGTTGCAGACCAATGATATAGAAGATGAAAAAGCGTTGCAATTAATTGAAGATGGGCAAAACAGGTTAAGGTCTATGGCGATAATTCATCAAAAATTATATCAAAATAAGGATGGTTTAATAGATTTTAATGATTACATAACACTTTTGGTAAAAGAGTTAACATCTTTATATGCTTCAGATAAAAAAATAGAAGTTCATATAGACATCAATAAAATATTTTTTGATATTGATACGGCAATACCTCTTGGATTGATTATAAATGAATTGGTAACTAATGCCTATAAGTATGCATATAAAGAAAAAAGTGAAGGAAATTTAAACGTATCAATTCATAAAACTAATGAAAGTTTTACTTTAAAAGTATGGGACGATGGGCCAGGATTAAAACCAAAACCTAACTTTGATAAGATCGAAACTACAGGTCTACGATTAGTAAAACTATTAGCAAAACAAATACATGGTAATATTGAATATCAAAATGCGTCTGGAGCTCATTTTGAAATTGTATTTAAGGATACAAAAACCCGAAAAACAGTAAATTAAGAGTTTCAGTTGTTAGAAGCATAAAGTAATGAGTAAAATTAAAGTTTTAATAGTAGAAGATGAAGTTATTATAGCAGATAACATAAGAGATACTTTAGAAAGTTTAGATTACAATGTGTTTGAGCCAGCAATAAATTTTACAGAGGCAATCGAAACTATTGAAAGCGAAAAACCAGATATTGCTATACTAGATGTTCAACTTTCAGGCAAAAAAACAGGAATAGACTTGGCCAAGGTAATTTCAGAACAGTACAACTTCCCCTTTATATTTTTAACATCAAACTCAGATGATTCAACTTTAAACGAAGCTAAGCTAGTTTCCCCATCAGCATACTTGGTAAAACCATTTTCTAAGAGAGAATTATACACGTCTATAGAAGTAGCACTCTATAACCATTTTCAAAAACAAAAAGTATTCACTACCAGCAAAATCGAAGAAAACGATTCTTTATTTCTTAAGGTAAAAGGAGTATATCAAAAAATTAAGTTTCAGGATATTCTCTATTTACAGAGTGATCATGTATACATAGAAATATTTCTTGTTAGTGGTAAAACTATATTGGCAAGAGCTACTCTTAATGATATGCTAGGCAGATTGTCTAAAGATTTCATAAGAGTTCATCGAAGTTTTATAATAAATGCAAATCATTTAACCCAAATAACAAACAATACCTTAACTATCAACGGTATTAAAATTCCAATCGGGAAAAAGTTTAGACAATTAATTTTAGCAAAAGTAAATTATATGTAAATAATCAAACTTTAGTGTAGATTTTATCACTTTGTAACAGTTTTATAGTTGTTCGTAACATAAAAGGTTAACTATTCATTACTAAAACTTAATTTTCACATCAGAAATGTTTAGAGGTGAATGAATGATTTTGATATGATATAATTACCGTTTGTCTAAAAGTAAATTCCATTCAACTTAAATTATTGGTCGTTCAACTAAAACAGAAATAGAAGTATAACGATTTGATGATTTTGTAATTATATTTCGAAAATAAAAATCTATTCTTTGTTTTTCGTTCTGTTTTTTAAGAAAAAATTTAAGATTAGTTTTCTTACTAAATAAGCCCCGAAGTTGATTAATAGCGAATCTCTTCACTTAGATTTATTTAGTTTTTTGCGTGACATCTAGACGTTTTTTTAGTGTTTTATGAAAATATATAGAAATAGAACTAAGTTTTTTTATATAAAAATCTTACAAAAAAATTTGTTTTTTGCACTTTGTCGAATATATTTGCACTTTATCGACAAATTGAAATATGGATATTATACAATTTGAATTATACATCAACAATATAATAATATGAAAATCTCTACACGATTCTCTTTAAAATCTATGGCTATTAATCTTGCTGTAGTTTTTTCATTTTTATCATTTTCTCAGGTTTTTTCTCAGACAGATATTGGAGGAGTGATAAATAGTTACGAAGCCGTAACTAGTATAACTAACCCAGGATGTTCTACTTGTGATACGACTCCTGGTTGTTTAAATCAAATTGACGTACCTGATGCTTCTGCTTTTGCAGTAGGAGATAAAGCTTTGATAGTACAGCTTAAAGGTGCCACAATAGACCAATCCAATACAGCTACAGGTGGAACAATAACGGATTTAGGAAATGCAGGTAATTATGAATTTTTTGATATTAGTTCAATAGTTGGTAATTCTATATTCCCATCTGCTCCTTTGAAAAACAACTATGATAGTACAGGATATGTCCAAGTTGTAAGAGTTCCAAATTATTCAGGGGATGTAAATATAGTTTCTGAATTACAGGCCTTACCATGGGACGATGTTGCGGGTGAAGGTGGTATTATAGCCTTGTTTGTTGAAGGAACACTAACATTTAATGCTAATATTAATGCTTCGGGATCCGGATATATTGGAGTCCAAATGACAGTAAACGGACTGCCTGACAATTGCTCTATATCACCCAATGCTCAATATAATTTACCCACAGGAAATAATGATAGTTGGTTTAAAGGAGGAGGAGTTGCTGTAGCTGGTGTTAATAACCAGAAGGGTAGAGCTCCTCTTGGAAATGGTGGTGGTTCTGGTGTTTCTGGCGACTCTGGTGGTGGAGGCGGAGCTAATTATGGATCCGGTGGTATCGGTGGTAATAGATGGTGTGATTTTGGAACAGTAGCTGGTGGAATTGGAGGAAATGGCCTTTCTACATTTATTGCTAATCAAAATAGAGTTTTTTTTGGTGGTGCTGGAGGTGCAGGATTCGTAACAACAAATAATCCTTCGCAAGCATCAAATGGTGGCGGTATTGTGGTATTAAGAGCAGAAACTATTGTTGGTAATGGTTACACTATTGATGCTTCAGGTATTGATGCTTTAGCAGTAAATCCTGTTGGTCCTCCTGATGGTGGAGGCGGTGGCGGTGCCGGTGGATCTGTAGCTTTTGATGTGAAGGCTTACTCTGGGACACTTAATATTGATATAAGTGGAGGTGATGGCCAAACTTTAAATACTGATATTGTCCACGGACCTGGTGGCGGTGGCGGTGGCGGTGTTTTTTTACACAATCTAACTACGGTCCCGGCAGGTATAACCATTGACCTGTCTGGTGGAGCAGCGGGTACGCATACTGGTGCTCAGAGTGGTAATTCTAATGGAGCGGCAGATGGCTCTGTTGGTGGTATAATAAGTTATTACAATTTTGTTGAAACAATTAATACCGATAACACCCTGGGAACAAATGATGGTATTCCAGATATATGTGATTTAGATAGTGATAATGATGGAATTTTAGATTCTGTTGAAGATGGTGGAACAGGTGTAGATCCTTCTTTAGATGAAGATGGTGACGGTATACCAAATTACATTGATCAGAGTGATCCAGGTGTCCCAGCTTTTGTAGATGCAAATGGAGATGGAGTCAATGATGTTTATGATACTGATGGAGATGGTACTCCTGATTTTCAAGATTTAGATAGTGATAATGATGGTTGCTTTGATTCTATAGAATCGGGCGGAACGGACTCAAATAATGATGGTTTTTTAGATGGTGATGGCTTTAATGCTTTTGGTCAAGTAACTACTGGAGGTTCAATTACTGATGGATATGATGGGTATTCAGGCAATGAAACAATTGCTACAGAAGTAAATTATACAGCACCAACAAATCAAACACAAAATGAAGGTAACATAGCAACTTTTGCCGTAACAGCAGCTACAATAACAAGTACAACTGTTTACTCTGGTACAACACCAAATTTTGGTGATGCATCTGCTACTACTGTTGCAACAGGGTTTAATTACCAATGGTATCTCGGAGACCCTGAAACAACAGGAGTAGCTTTAACAAACAATGCCACATATTCAGGTGTAAATACAGCAAGTTTAAATGTTGTAACTGATTCATCTTTAGATGGTAACCAATACTGTGTTGTTATAACAAATACAAATAATTTGTGTGAAAATGTTGAATGTGCAACATTAACAGTTATTGATCCATGTGACGCACTTGTCTCAGGAAATTTAGATACAGATGGTGATGGTGTTAGTGATTATTGTGATCAAGATGATGACAATGATGGTATTTTAGATAGTAATGATGTTAATTGTTCTTCTGGACCATTAGCGTTAGGTCAGACCTTTTCTGATAATACAGGGTCTAACTTTAATCCTGAGTATATTCCAAATGTTTATGCCTATGGAGGAGCAAGTGTAACATTTGGTTATGAACTATATGGAGGTTCTGCATGGAACCTAAGTGGTGTTACTAGCCAAAATAACCCTGTTATATTGCCAGATGGTGACTATATAAATACAATTGCAGACGGCACAACCTATCCTGATAATGATTTTGTTAGATATTATTTCACGTTTTCTGAACCTGTTTATAATGTGAATTTTAAATTAGGTGGTCTTGATGATTTTGATAGAGCTGATTTTTTCGCAACCAATGGTTCTGATAATGTACCAGTAAATCTTTCAGATATAAATATCGGAGCAAATCTTACAATAAATGGTCAGAGTGCAGTTACTGGTGCATCGGCAAACGCAAATGCTCCAGCAAATAGTATAGCTGTTCAAGTTGAAGGGCCAGTTACAGAAATAGTAATTACTGTTGGTAAGCAAGACGGTGATGAAGCAGCTAATGTAGAGTTACAATTTTATGAAATGCAATATTGCGTGGCAATAGATACAGATGGTGACGGCGTCAATGATATTGTAGATTTAGATTCAGATAATGATGGTATTTATGATGTAGACGAAGTAGGTGGAGTAGATGCAAATAATGATGGTATGGCAGACGGAGTTGTTGATCCTACAACAGGTATACCGTCAACTGCAGGA
>JASBSA010000055.1 GCA_030149175.1 Winogradskyella sp.
ATTGCGTACAAATAGCTTACACATACTTTTTGCCTTGAGTTTTACAGTGTTTATCAACACTTTTAGCTTGGCTCAGGAATTACCAAAAGAGAACGAAGCAATTCCTTCTGAGCAAAAAACAGATTCTACTGTTGTTGCTAAGGATAAGATTGAAATTAATGCCGATTCGCTATTAAACCCACCACCAAACACAAAAGTAGTTGACTCTACTCAAAATGACTCCGTAAAAAAGGAAGGCTTCTTAAAAGATATCGTAACCTACAAGGCACAAGATTATGTGGCTGTAAACCAAAAGAAACAGCAAATTAGGTTGTACAATAAGGCTGAAGTAAAGTACGAAGACATGGAGATTAAAGCTGGTGTTATAGTTATAGACTACAGTAAAAATCTGGTATATGCTGGCAGATTAAAAGACTCAACAGGATACTCACAAAAGCCCGTTTTTACACAAGGTGCCAATGTTATAGAGCCCGATTCCATTATTTTCAACACAGACTCTAGAAAAGCCCTTATTTTTAATTCAGTAACCGAACAAAGCGGCGGAACTGTTATTGCCGAGCGTACCAAAAGAGAAAACGACTCTGTATACTTTATATCTCGAGGTAAATTTACAACCTCAGAAAACTTAGAAGATCCTGAGTATTATATCTTAATGAATAAGGCAAAAATTGTTCCCAATAAAAAGATTGTAACTGGTATGAGCCAGATGTACATTTACGATGTACCAACACCAATCGCCTTGCCATTTGCGTTTTTCCCTATGTCAAAAAAACAAACCTCTGGTATCATTTTTCCATCGTTTGGTGAAGATACTGGTAACGATAGAGGGTATTTTTTACAAAACGGTGGGTATTATTTTGCTATCAGTGATTATGTAGATTTGGCTGTATTGGGTGATTACTATACCAATGGTAGTTATGGTATACGATTACAAAGTAACTATGCAGTACGTTATAAATTTAGAGGTAATTTTGGGTTTAGGTACGAGAAACTACTCAATAGCGAGCGTGGTTTTCCAGACTTTAGAGAAAGTACAATTTACAATATAAGATGGTCCCACAGTCAAGACGCCAAAGCAAATCCAAACTCTAGATTCTCGGCATCGGTAAACTTGGGTAGTAGCCAGTTCTTTTCGCAATCTATCAATCAAGCCAATTTAGCCAATACACTTACCAATACTTTAGCATCTTCGGTATCGTATTCTAAAACCTTTCAAGGTGAACCACAAGTCAATCTAAGTTTAACAGCTACCCATAACCAAAACACAAACACAGAGGCCATTAATTTAACCTTGCCAACCATGCAAGCCTCTATGACCAGAGTATTTCCTTTTGCTCCAAAATCTGGAGCCAAAAAGGGAGCTATTCAGAATATTAACTTTCAGGTAAATACCAGAGGTGAATATCGCATACAAACCACAGATTCCTTATTCGGAAAAAGCGAAATGTTTGATGATGCATTGGCAGGAATGCGCCACACTATACCTATAACCACCAACTTTAAAGTCTTTAATCATTTTAGTGCCAGTGTTAATGCAAATTTTGACGAAAACTGGACATTTAACACCGTAAAACGAAACAACATTTTTGAAGGTGAAACCTCAGAAGCCATAAAAGTTAATGGCTTTGACCGCTTTTTAACCTATAATTTTGGAGCTAGTATTGGTACAACACTCTACGGTATGTACAACTTTAAGAAAAAAGACAAAGACCCAAAAATACAAGCCATTAGGCATGTTATGCGGCCTTCTATAAGCTATAGCGTTTCACCAGCATTTGACCAATATTACGAAACTTACGATGTTATTGCAGCAGATGGTACAACAAGCGACCAAGTAGAATACACACGATTTGAAAATTCGCTCTTCGGAAGACCTGGCAATCGCTACTCTAGTAGTCTTGGTATTACCGTAGGTAATAACTTTGAAGCTAAAATCCGTTCTAAAGATTCAACAGAAACCGAACCAAAGAAGATCTTTTTATTGAATAACCTTAATCTGGCAACTTCTTACGATTTAGCTGCAGACTCCTTAAACTGGAGCCCATTAAGAGTTAGTGGCGGAACTCAAATTCTTAATAAAAAGATGAATATTAACTTTGGTATGACCCTTAATCCATATGCCTTGGATAGCAACAATAATGTGATTAATAAGTTTAATATTAACAATGGTGGAAGCTTATTCCGAATGACGTCTGCAAACTTAAACCTTAGTTATAGCTTAAATAACGACAGCTTTTCTGGAAAGGATAAAGAAGAAGAAAGAGACGAAGACGCAGACCGTAACAGTGCTACAGCCAATGCAAGAGCAGATGACCTCTTTGGAGTGTCGCAAGATTTTGCAGACCAACGCCTAGGAGACAAAAAGAAGGATAAAAGTAAAGAGGAAGAAGAAAACAACGACTTTTATAACTATAAAATGCCATGGAGCCTAAGACTCTCTTATGTGGCCAACTATAGTAATACCAGGCGGCAGAACGAAATCACCTCCCACTCCTTAATGTTTTCTGGTGATGTAGAACTCTCACCACGCTGGTCTGTTGGTGCTTCCTCTGGTTACGATTTCTTAAACCAAGGCTTTACATTTACCCAATTGCGTTTTGAGCGCGATTTATTAAGTTGGAGAATGAATTTCTCGTGGATTCCTTTTGGACGAAACCAATCATGGAACTTCTTTATAGGTATTACATCTAACCTACTCAAAGACTTAAAGTACGATCAGCGTCGCCAACCAGACCGTCAGTTGGGCAACTAAATTTAACTGCTGCATTGAGATTGTCACACTGTGCGGAGCCTGTGCTGAGCGTGTCACACTGAGCGTTGGTCACTGAGCGAAGTCGAAGTGAGTCGAAGTACCTAGAACAATAATCTACTGTCAGTTCGAGTGTTTTTATCGCTAGCAAAGCGATTAAAAATGTATCGAGAACCACTAACCACAAAAGACCATCAAACCAAATTCTGACATGTCATGCTGAGCTTGTCGAAGTACAGTCGGAAACCGCTGTCAGCAGTATATATAAACAAAATCCGTCAAGAATGGCTGAAGCCTTGGAAGCCATTGCTGTCATGCTGAACTCGATTCAGCATCTCACCAAACCACCATAACAAAAACAACCATCACTACAAGAAACAAAACAGTCTCAAAACAAAATAGTCACCATTTTATTCTAAAAAACCACGCAAATTACCGAATTTTAAACCCATTAACCATAGTAGCAAAACACACCCATGAAAACCATCATCAACACACCAAACGCACCAGCACCAATAGGTCCTTACAACCAAGCCGTTTTAATTGGCAATACCTTATACACCTCTGGGCAAATAGCTTTAGACCCTAAGACTATGCAATTGGTTATGGATACCATTGAAGCCGAAACCACTCAGGTTATGGAAAACCTAAAAGCCGTTTTAACTGCGGCAGACATGACCTTCGAAAACGTGATTAAAACATCCATTTTCATTAGCGACATGCACAACTTTGCCAAAATCAATGCCGTCTATGCCACCTATTTTAACGAAGACACAGCACCTGCCAGAGAAACCGTAGAAGTAGCTAACCTACCTAAGTTTGTAAATGTTGAGATTAGTATGATTGCGGTAAAGGAGTAAACATTACGCTATCGGTCTCTTATAACCGTCAATTTCGGGTTAATATGCGTTAATTTCCGGTTTAGCCCAAGCCTAAGAAATTAGGAGTGGATTCGGACGCGGTTCCTGAGCTTGTCGAAGGATAGTCGAATCCGCCGACCCGAGCATAGCGAACAGGCGTAAGCAAATTGTGTTTATACATTATTGGCTGCAATTTTTTATTTTAATTCAGTTACTATTCTATTAAATTGGTTATCGGTTAAAACTGGTTCAAAGTATTTTATATAATCATTTAATTCTCTTAGCAATTTTACACTTACATATTTGAATTGACCTAGTGGTTTATTTTTAATCATTACTATAAGATTTCGAATCGGAACTCTTTGTTCTCCCCAATGATGGTCATATAAAGTTAGATTTTCCGAAAGGAATACATAAAGAGCAAAATTAGACCTTTCAATTTGTTCGATTGGTGACCTTAGACTTAGAGAATTTACAGATGACTTACTCCAGTTTTTCGTTTCTATTATAAAAATTCCCGCTTTTGATATTAAAAGATGGTCAATTTGAATTGAATAGATTCTTTGATTTTGTTTTTTGTAAAAAATTGGACGCGAAAAACTAAGATTGAAGTCATTAATTAGAGCATAATCACCTGAAAGCTTTTTGATTTCTTTTACAACTAAATTTTCACCTATTGCTCCAGAAATTAGATTTCGAGAGTTTTCCAAAACTTTTCGTGTGTATTCTAATTTTGCAATTTTAGATTTTGCTCGATTTTCAATGAGACTTTGTTTCCCAGTTTCGTACATTCTTATGAAAATTTCATCATTTTGAATTTTCCGACTAATGCTATTTACTGATGAATTTATAAGTCTACTTTTATGCTCTATGTAGTAGTTATATTTTTTCTTTAGTGAATATAACTTTATGCTTGATAATAGTTTTTTTATGAAGTTATTGCTTTTGGTATTTATGGAATCAATTTTTGTTTGTAATGTATATAATCTATTATCTATTTTTTCCGTCTCTGAAATGATAATTTCAGCTTTTTCTTGTTTTCTTTGTTTTAGGTTAGTGCAAGTTTCAATGTACTCTTTATCTAACTTTTTAGATTCAACATCTAGAATAGAGAATTTTTCGGTGTTATAATTAGATAAGAAATCCTTAATCTCTTTTACAGAATTAAATCTGGTAATACCATTGTTTTCTAATTCAGATTTTAAGGATTTTAGCGATTCTATTGTTCCGTATATTCTTGCCATTTACGAAATTTCTCAAATTCTAACCAACATCAAGATACAGTTCCATTTCAATAAACTATATCAATTGATTCCTATCTACCAACAGGCTGAAACGAAGTTCGGGTTTTTAAACCAATATGTCAATACCTAACGTCACGTATTTTTCATTAACTTTATACAGAGACTAGGAAAAACACAGCCTCGTCTGTTATATCCTTGTAGAACCAAAGCAACCCTCTAACAACTTTGCGATTTACAACTATAACAAACCAATTAATTACATCCATACTATGAAAAAATCACTCGCACTTCTTTTCGTTTTAGTTTTCGCTTTCTCGTGTTCTAAAGAGCAAAGCAACGACGGCTCTGGAGATTACAGCATCACCGGAAAATTTCTAACACCAAACGGACTAGACCCAGTAGCCAAAGCCAATGTAAAACTATATAAAGACGGTACCTTAATACAAGATGCCCTTACAGATAGTGAAGGCAATTTCATACTCAACAACCTTACTAAAGACAGCTATGAGTTGTCTATATCTAAGGGACAGTTTAAAACCTCAACCTCTGTAAATCTTAGCGACCTTATCGATGCACTTACATTCAATCTAGATAGTTTACCAATTGATCAATTACCATCAATTGCCGTTGTTACAGGAAGCTACGATCATATCGAAGAGGTCTTGTACAACATCGGTTTGGTAGATCCAGTAACAGAAGAACCGCTTTTCGATATTATTGATGGTCAAGATATTGCCAATCGTAATGTACATCATGGTCATCATCAGGGCAATGCTAGCGCAAAGCGAACCAACCCAATGTTAGAACCTAATGTAGATTTTGGCTTTGGAGAGTTTATAGAATCCCCAACGCTTTTGGCCAACTACGATATTATTTTCTTAAACTGTGGCTTAAATGAAACAAAAACAGATTTTGGTAACAACCTAAATGATTATGTAAGCAATGGCGGTTTGTTATATGCAACAGATTGGGCGTATGCCTACCTTAATTTTATAACTCAAGGTGGCGCTGACTATTTAAGTTTTTATAGTCCTGAAAAAAGCGGAACGTCTTTATCTACCGATGCAGAAGTCCTAGACCAAACGTTAATAGATTGGTTAGATTTAAACTTCGGCATACAAGTACCAAACGCCACGGTAACTATCGATGAATTTCTTGGAGGTTGGCAGGTTGTAGACACTTACGATGCCGCAACGGTTATACCTTGGTTATACGGCCCAGTAGAATACGATGGCATAAGCGAAAGTAAGCATTTGGCCTACACCTTCTTACATGGTAATGGTGGTGTGTTATACTCTTCATTTCATACCGAAAATAACACAACCGATGCCACAACCGTTGAGCGTTTAATGCAGTATATGGTTTTTGAATTAGCGGATATAAAGGGCGAAGCAGAATAAGTCTTGCAAACATATAAGTAAAAAAAAAAAGGGCGGCTAAACGTTAAATCAATGCCGTCTATGCTACCTATTTTAATAAAAACACAGCAACGGCAAGATAAACAGTAGAAGTTGCTAACCTACCTAAGTTTGTAAATGTTGTGATTAGTAGGATTGCGGTGAAGGAATAACCATTACGTTTATCGTGTTTGGCTATGGTTTCGTTACGTAATGGTAGGCGAGTATCATTCCGCCGTAACCATAAATTTAGCAAAATGGCTCGAAATTCCGAATAGGAATTCCAGCAGTAATGAACTATAGCTGCCCTAAGTTTGTAATAGTATTTACTCTTTTATAACTTTTTTTACTTTAAAGCCTTCACTGTCATCAAACACTTTCAAAAAATAAATTCCTTTTTTTAATTCAGAAATGTTTATTGTGCTTTTGTCATTTAATGAGATGACTAACTGCCCTAGTTCATTATATAATTGAATTAATTTCACTTGTCCGTTTGGAATAATATGTAAAAGTCCTTCTGTTGGATTAGGGTATATTTTAAATTTTTTCAGGCCATATTCATTTGTTGATAATGCATCTACTATTTCTGTACTTACAGTATTTGTTACAATGGGTGGATTAAAGTCAAAATATATATCGGCAGTGCTATGAATAATATCTCCTATAGTTACATTGTTCTTTGGTTTAATCCTATATGTAATAAATCCATGTGAGTTCGGTTCATCATTTGTACTATCAGGTAAATTAATATCATCAAATATAAACTCCACCATATTGCCATCAGTTATCTCTACTCGTCCATCATGACTAAAACTTTGTAATTGCATAGATGACCAGTCTAATTTATCATCTAAAATATTTTCTACCCTAACATTTATTGCACTCGCCGTTCCTGTATTTTGAAACCGTATAATATAATGTAAATATTTATCGGCATCTTCAAATAATATCGCTTCGCCTTCTAAAACCCTAATGTCATTTGGATCGTATGAACCAATAACAATTTCCTGTAAATTAAAAATGTTATCCTCAGCATTGGCATCTTCCTCAATAGGATTGATCGTTGCCGTTGAATTTAAAAATTCACCAATATTAGTAATTGGAGGTGCAAACACCTGAAACTCTAAGTCTATGGTTCTCGTCTCAAATGGGCTTAAGTCTATAAAATCGAAAGCAACACTATTGGCTGTTTGGGAAGATATAGGTTCACTTGCATTTAAGAAATTTATCTTTGATTCATCGTATTCAAAGTTTATGCTCCCGCTTAATTGAGTTGTTCCAAGATTTCTGTAAACCAATTGATAAGATATATCAAATCCTGGTCTTGGTTCATCTAAAGGAAAAACACTTATAATCAAATCATTTATTTCCGAAGTTGGTACTAAACAGAAATTAGCTTCTACCACATTACCAACCTCTATAAAATCGTGGCTATAGGAGTTCGGTTCAGAAGTGTAATAATCGGGTAAACTTGATACTATTGCTGTAGTGAATTCACCTTCAAACGGAAACAACTGGTATGTACCATTACTTTGGGTAAATGTAGAATAGCTATTTGTGCCATTAGTTGTTGTGACCATCAAATTCGGAATCGGTAAATCAGAAGTATCACAACCGTTATTGTCCAAATCTAGTGCAACCAGACCGTTAATCTGGTTACTTTGCAGACCATTATTGGTATACCAGACAATTCTATTGTCAACTCCTGAAACAGTTAAAACATCTAACACTCCGTCATTATTTATATCATTTAAATGGATTTCTTCTGGAGAGTCTAAATTATCTGATATGATCTGTTGAACCCCAAAATTACCTAAACCATCTATATTTTCGTACCAGGCTACTTTACTATCGTAGCTTGAGGTCGTAAACACATCAATATCACCATCATCATCAATATCTGCAGTATTAACAAAACTTGCGCTATCGACTAATGAAGATATAATTTGTTGAACCCCAAAATTGCCGGATCCATTTAAATTTTCGTGCCATACTACCGTATCAGTTCCTCTGTTTGTCAAGAGGACATCAAGAAAGCCATCTCCGTTTAAATCGTTTGCATTAATCGAACTTGCACCAAAATCCCCCATATAAACAACGTGTTCAATATTAAATGTACCTTGTCCATCAGTATTTTCATGCCACGTTATTTTTCCTGTACCGCTGCTTGTTCCTGAAGTGCTTGATAAAATATCTATATCACCGTCATTATCCATATCAGCAGGTAAAACAAAATCTGCACTATATGCACCAACTAATATAATTTGTTGTGTACCAAATGTACCTTCACCATCGATATTTTGATACCACGCGATCTTTGCATCTTCAATTGAGGCAGAAAGTACATCCATATCACCATCATTATCAAGGTCAGCAGCATAAACCCTCCAAGCGTTCAAAGCATCTGTTGTAATAATTTGTGGACTGCCAAAAGTACCCAATCCATCAATATTTTCATACCAAGCAATTTTATTATCGTATTGTGATGATGAAAGCACATCATAATCACCATCGTTATCAATATCCGCAGCATATATAGAAGATGGACCATCTGCGGTATAATGACTTACTACTTGTTCATCACCAAATAATCCTACCCCGTTTAAATTTTCATACCATGATAATTTATCATTCCATCGTGCTGCAGAAAGAACATCCAAATCATTATCGCCGTCTATGTCAATTGCGAAAGTCGAATTTACATCATGAATTCCACTTAAATTTTCTGTAACCGTATTTGCCTGAAAGTCTATTTGTGCATAAAGATTAATATTTATAGCAAGGATAAGTAGATTAAATAGTGTTCTTTTCATATAAGTATTGTAATTAATATTGTTGCCAACGGTCTAGTATAAGAATAGTAGCGGATTTTCACACACTAACTTTTCGGTTAAATACAAACCTTTTTTATTATTATTTCACTTTTGTTTTAGCGATTAAACCTCTATTTTTTATATACGTGTTGTACACTGGCTTTTTTCCGTTCAGATTGTAATTCAGCGTGGGCAGAGGCATACTCTTTTACAGTTTTGGTGTTGCGCTGGCTTAAGCGACTGTAAATGTGTATGGCTTTCAGCGTTGGTGCTATAGATTCAATGATTTTTTCGTTTTCCACCATTGATTTAATTCAATTATTTGTGGGTCGCTCACATTAATCAGTCCTTTTCCAGAGTCCAATTTTTGGATTTCCGTTTCCAGTTTGTACTTACTTGATGGTGTTCCAACAAAATGACTAATCGATTTATAGTCTTTGTTCTGAACGTTCAAACAAATCGGTAGTTTTACCTGTGACGCAAAGTCAAAGTCTTTAGTTCGATAATCTTCAACACCTTGTGATAACATAACAATTATTACTCCTTTAGACCTCAAAAGCCTTAAAAGTTCCTCTAACGCTTTACGAGCATTC
>JASBSA010000070.1 GCA_030149175.1 Winogradskyella sp.
GTTACTTTTTTAAAGTCTGCTCCTTTAAAACCTGTTCCTCTTCCATCAATACAAACCACAATATACCCTTGTTGTGCCAGCATCTGATACCAATAGTCATTAGCACCATTCCAACGGTTGGCTACTTGCTGAGAACCTGGGCCAGAGTATTGATACATAAATAGTGGATACTGCTTATTTTCATCAAAATCTGCTGGTTTAATCATCCACATATTTAAGTCGTTACCATTAACATTTATAGTGCTAAACTCCTTTTTAGAGGTCACATAGTCGCCTACTTTTTGAGCTAACTTATCATTGTCTTTTATGCCTTTTACGAGGTTGCCATTTTTAGAATCGTGCAATGTGTACTCATAAGGTGTTGTTGCACTAGAGTGGGTGTTGATAAAATATGTAAAATCTGCACTAAATGACGCGCTGTTGGTCCCTTCGGTTTTTGTTAAGCGGTTTTTGTTTTTACCATTTAACTTTACAGAATATACATCTCTATTAATTGAACCATTTTCTGTAGATTGAAAGTAAATGGTATTTGCGTTTTCATTAAAACCATAATAATCGGTTACTTCCCAATTACCATTGGTTACTTGGTTAATCAATTTTCCATTTTTATTGTAATGGTAAATATGGTTAAACCCATCTTTTTCACTCGTCCAGATGAAGCTGTTATCTTTTAAAAATGTTAGGTTGAAAGTCACATCAATATAGGCATCGTCTTTTTCTTCGAGCACTAAATCGTAATCCATAGTTTTAGTGTTTATAAACCATAAATCCAATTCGTTTTGATGACGATTCATGTATTGCGCACTTAAAACATTGGCTTCGTTAGTCCACTTAATTCGAGGTATATAGAAGTCTTCATAGGCTTTATCAACCTTTAATTCTTTTAGTTTTTCTGTTTGCAAATCATATAAATGCAAGGATACTTTTGAGTTTTTCTCTCCCGCTTTAGGGTACTTAAAAACCTGTTGCGTTTGGTACAAACCAGAGCCGTAAACATCCATTGAAAACTCAGGAACTTCAGATTCATCAAAACGAATAAACGCAATTAAATTACTATCTGCATTCCAATCAAACGCTCTTACAAAACTAAATTCCTCTTCATAGACCCAGTCGGTAATACCATTGATGATTTTATTTTTTTCACCATCAAAAGTTATCTCTGTAACATTACCAGATTCTAAATTCTTCACATACAAGTTGTTTTCAAAACCGTAAGCAATTTTGGTACCATCTGGTGATAAAGTTGGCTCTTGCACTAATTGGTCCGCAACTTTTGTTAGCTGTTTAGTTTTAAAATCATAAACATAATATTCACCCAATGCAGACCTTCTATACACAGGAATTTCATTAGTCGTTAAAACTACTTTAGACTCATCTTCGCTAAACGTATAATCAAAAAAACCTTGTATCTCTGGTATATCGTTAGAAGACACTAAGGTTTTTACCTTTTCTAAAGTTTGGTAGTCGTAAATATCTATAGTTGTAGTACCATTCTGCCTATTATAATTTAAAACGGAATATTGTTTACCGTTTTTCATGGAGTGTAAAGCTTGCATCCCTTCTGTTCTAAAAGCTCCACTCCAAATGTCTTCGAGGGTAATTTGTTTATCCTGACTGTAAATCAACGTAGTAGTTAGGAATCCAATAATAGCTACGAAGTATCTCAATTTCATATCAATCTTTTTTCAATAAAGCAATGCCAAGTTTACTAAAAAATATGCAAAAATCGGGCATTATTAACAGTAAATCGGCAATAATAGTGGAATAGACACACATTTTATGCCAATCCTAAGTATCTTTGCATTTTAAAACAACAAACATATGCCCAACGCTATTTCTGGCTTTTCTAAGCTTTCTAAATCTGAAAAGATTGAATGGCTGTTAGATACTTATTTTTCTGATAAAGACAATGCACGAAATCTGGTACAACAGTATTGGAACTCGGACACAAAACTTCAAAAGCTTCACGACGAGTTTATAGAAAACACCATTACCAATTATTATTTACCACTTGGTGTTGCTCCAAATTTTTCAATAAACAACAAGCTTTATACCATTCCTATGGCTATTGAAGAAAGCTCTGTTGTTGCGGCCGCAAGTAAATCTGCAAAATTTTGGCTAGATAGAGGTGGTTTTAAAACTGAAGTTATTTCAACTGAAAAAATCGGTCAGGTACATTTTACCTTTGATGGTGACCTTGAGGCATTACAAGCTTTTTTCAAAAATATAAAGCCAAAACTTTTTGAAGACACCAAAGCCATTACCAAGAACATGGAGCGTCGTGGTGGAGGTATTTTGGATATTGAACTTAGAAATAAATCCGAAGATTTAAAGCACTACCACCAACTGCATGCTACATTTGAAACGCTAGATGCCATGGGTGCCAATTTTATAAATTCTTGTTTAGAGCAGTTTGCCAAAACCTTTATACAAGAAGCTGAAAAGCAATTAGATGGTGAGCTCGAAATTGTAATGAGTATTCTTTCTAACTACGTTCCTAATTGTTTAGTAAAAGCTGAGGTTTCTTGCCCTATTGAAGACTTAAAAAGTAAGGACATTTCTAATCCGACACTATTTGCTCAAAAATTTAAACAAGCAGTTAACATTGCAGAAGTAGAACCATACCGAGCTGTAACCCACAACAAAGGGATTATGAATGGTATTGATGCCGTAGTTTTAGCAACAGGAAATGATTTTAGAGCTGTAGAAGCTGGTGTGCACGCTTACGCTTCTAAAGGTGGAAGATATACAAGTTTAACCCATTGTTCTATTGAAGATAACATCTTTAAATTTTGGATTGAAATTCCATTAGCTTTGGGTACTGTTGG
>JASBSA010000093.1 GCA_030149175.1 Winogradskyella sp.
AGGCACATCATTAATAATACCTCCATATAATGAAATGGTCTCCGGGAATGTATTCAAACAATAATAAACCGTTTCGTCTTCCATCAGTTCAGGAAGCGGTATAACATTCAATTCAACTTCAACTATACTATGACAATTACCCCCTTGTTGAACACGAGCATAAACCACTTGAAAATATGGTTGACTATTATTATAGTTAGTGTTTAACGGATTTTGAAGTAATAGAGCATTATTATATGTTTCATAAAACCCCTCAACCTGTTTATCAAATCCTTCGTTTGCATAAATAACTGTTTCTGCTACCATGAGATCAAAGCTTACCAATCCTGTTTCATCTAAACTATCACACGCTTCTAAAGTAACAGATTGAGACAACTCAGTATTTACAACCAAAAGTACTTCTGCCTGATTACTACATTGTGTTATTGTATTGGTTGCTACAACAAAAACGGTTTGATTATTGACTGTATTGATATAACTCTGATCATCAATCTGATTTAAAAAATCGGCATCAGAATAGTATGCAACCTCTATATTAGATAAATCTCCACTTACAATAGCATCATTGTATTCACTTAGATTGAAACTTGCAGAACCATCTATAACCTCATCCTCACATTGTACTATTGTAATATCGTTTACACTTGGTATTGGATTAACCGTTACCGCAACAGGAAAACGCTGTGATGCGTTAGAACACATTGACACGGAAGGATCTATCCAAAACGTTGTAGATTCTGTTAACATAACATTATATGAAAGCCCTGAATAGACTGGAATTATAGAAGTTTCTGAAGTATACCAATCCGCTTGGTTAGTTGAAGACTCTATATTTATTGTTACCTGTTCTGTACCACAAACGGATACATCTTCAGACAAAATCCTCGGCATTATAATAGTACTATATGCGGAGAGATTAATTTCGGGCTCATTAGGCAATCCTCCAAATTCCACAATATATCCTTGTGGATGATAAGCTCCACCTGGATTTGTATCTCCCGTAACAGCTAGATCATTCCAAGAACCAAGTATACCAATACTTGGTGAAGTTATATGCGCATAATCTTCATCACCTGCGTTATTTGGCTCACCAGAATTCCAATACGAAAACTCACCATTTACTGGATTGCCATTAGCAGTACCTTGCCAAAAAACGGTACCTGCTTCTGGTCCTGTTTCCCATTTCCACGTTCCCTCTGTTTCTGCATCAGATGCACCTATCCATCCTGTACCAGAGGTTTGCTCACCCGTTAATTGTACTTCTTCTTCTGAAGTTATTGTTGCCAAATAACCTGTTAATCCATAATAATCTTGATTAGCAGCTGCGTCTCTAGCTTGCGTCCAAGTTATACCAGGACTAGAGACATAGAAATAATAATGACCTGTACTTGGTAAATAATTAGCATTACCAAGATTTATAGAAAACTGTCTATCTTGTGTAAAGTTGGTTTGAGTGGTCTGAAAAAGCACATCCTCAATTGCAGATTCGAACTCAGCAAAAGTTGCTGGCCCAAATAATGCAAGTTGTCCTTGAGCTGCATTCCAAACTGAAGAAATATTAGGATGTACACCACTTAAAACTAATGTGTCTACACCTAACTCATAACCTTCTGCAATTTGTATAAACACCTCTTGCAAAGTTGTATCTTCTGGGTTTGGGTCTGTAATAGAAACAAATGTCACAATATTCATTGGAGTATCTGAACAATAATACTGCTCTCCTATTACACTTATTTCTGGCGGAGCTTCTTGTGCAAATAGCTTAAGCGATAGCACTAAAGCTCCAAGTAAAAACAACTTATGGATTTTCATAGCAAAGTAAAAATACTACTTTTTACGCATGTACACACTTACTGGCACACCTGTAAAATCGAAATGATCTCTTAATTGATTTTCTAAAAAACGTCTGTATGGATCTTTAACGTATTGTGGTAAATTACAAAAAAATGCAAACTGTGGTTGCGGAGTTGGTAATTGCATTATGTATTTTATCTTCACATATTTCCCCTTGTATGCTGGTGGAGGATTGTGCTCTATAATCGGTAAAAGTGTCTCGTTCAAAACACTAGTCTTTATACGCTTAGCACGGTTTTTATAGACTTCAACTGCCGTTTCAATCGCTTTAAAAATTCGTTGTTTGTTCAATACCGAGATAAACACAATTGGCACATCTGTAAACGGAGCTATTTCTTGTCTGATGTGCTTTTCAAATTCCTTGGCTGTTTTATTATCTTTTTCAACCAAGTCCCATTTGTTTACCAGAATAACAATTCCTTTTCTGTTGCGTTCAGCTAACCAAAATATATTTTGTACTTGGCCATCAAAACCTCTGGTGGCATCCAACACCAATAAGCAAACGTCGCAATGTTCAATGGCTCTGATACTTCGCATTACTGAGTAAAACTCTAAATCTTCCTTAACCTTAGATTTACGACGAATACCAGCAGTATCAACCAGATTAAATTCAAACCCAAAACGATTGTACTTGGTGTCTATAGAGTCTCTTGTGGTACCTGCAATATCTGTTACGATATAACGATCTTCGCCAATTAATGCATTTATAAAGGACGATTTACCAGCATTGGGACGACCAACTACTGCAAATCTAGGTAGTTGCTCTTCTTCTACCTCTTCTTTTTCTGGTAAGGCCTCTACAACAGCATCTAATAAATCACCTGTGCCACTACCATTAATACTCGCTATCGTAAAATACTCACCTAAACCAAGCGAATAAAATTCAACAGCATCTTCACCTCGTTTATTGTTATCTACTTTATTAACTACAAGGAAAACAGGTTTATCGACTTTTCTCAGCAAATTAGCCACATCCTCGTCCATTCCTGTGACTCCAGCTTCTACATCGACCATAAAGATGATGGCATCTGCTTCATCAATAGCCAATTCTACTTGCTTATCAATTTCAGCTTCAAAAATATCATCACTCCCAACTACGTAACCTCCTGTGTCTATGATAGAAAACTCTCTTCCATTCCAATCCGTTTTACCATAATGACGGTCTCTAGTAACACCACTAACGGCATCAACAATAGCTTCTCGCCTTTTTATTAAACGATTAAAAAACGTTGATTTACCCACATTTGGTCGTCCTACTATTGCAACTATATTTCCCATTGATATTTATTTTAGTCTGCATTACATATCCTGTAAGCGGTAGCAAAGGTAGGGTTTAATTTTAGATTTACGATTTATGATTTACGAATTCGGAATTGGAAATTAAGTTTTGAGTTTAACCAAGAAAATATGTACATTGGTTATTATATCTTTTTGCAATGGAACTTTCTAACGAAATAGTTTTAAGGCCTCGATTTAAATTCAATGTTAGTCAAAGCAATGAAAGCCTGCTTTCTTTATTTGAAACTACAAGTAAAAATCAGTCTGACTTTATTGTAACACGCGTGGATGACCACGTCTTTATTAAAATACCAAAAGCGAAGCAGCACTTTTGGTCACCACAATTGCATCTTGAAATTAATGAAGACTATGACAACAAACAGCTAAGCACCATTTACGGCTTATTTGGACCCAACCCAACCGTTTGGACCATGTTTATGTTCCTCCACTTTGCCGTGGCTGGATTTTTTATTGGATTTGGGATTTGGGCTTATGTAAATTGGTCTCTTGGAAATGATTTTGCTATTCAACTGTTTACAACCTTATTAATGGTTGTTGTTTGGTTTGCCTTATATTTTAGTGGAAGACTCGGTAAAAAAGCTGGAATGGAACAAATGCACCAGCTACATCATTTTATGAGAGACACGTTGCGTAGTAAAGATATACATGCAATCGAATAACTTACTTCTGATTGTAGCCGAAACGCTTTAACTGGTTTTGGTTAGACCTCCAATTTTTGTTGACCTTAACGTATAACTCTAAGTGGATCTGTTTGCCAAAAAACTTTTGCAAGTCCTTTCTTGCCTCTACTCCCACACGCTTTAAAGCTGAACCTTTATGACCGATAATAATCCCTTTTTGGGTATCGCGCTCTACCATAATCACAGAACGGATTCTAATAATCTTTTCCTCTTCAAAAAATTCTTCGGTATCTACTTCTACAGAATACGGAATTTCCTTCTTATAGTGAATCAATATTTTTTCACGAATGGCTTCATTCACAAAAAAACGCTCTGGTTTATCGGTTAATTGATCTTTCGGATAAAATGGAGGCGACTCTGGCAATAACTCGATAATTCTTTGAAATACATTTTGAACGTTAAACCCTTTTAAAGCCGAAATGGGATAAAACTCAGCATTAGGCACTTTGCTTTGCCACAACTCTGCCTGTTCTTCTAACTGTTCTTGGTTTGAATTGTCTATTTTATTCAATAATAGCAAGACAGGAATTTTGGAATTGGTGATTTTATTGAAGAATGCTTCATCCTTAAGTTCCTTCTCTCCTATTTCAACCATGTAAATAAGCACATCAGCATCTTCAAAAGCAGATTTTACAAAATCCATCATTGAGGATTGCAGCTCATAAGCAGGTTTAATAATTCCAGGTGTATCACTTAACACCATTTGGAAATCTTCACCATTTACAATACCCAGAATTCTGTGCCTTGTGGTTTGTGCTTTTGAGGTTATAATGGATAGCTTTTCACCAACAAAGGCATTCATCAAGGTAGATTTACCTACGTTGGGATTACCAATAATATTTACAAAACCAGCTTTATGCATGTATCAAAGTTTTGGCAAAGTTACAACCTTTAACTTTATTAGTTTTAGAATTGGTGCCTACATTTCTTCACATGATAAAAATCACCATTTATCTAAATCCAATGGTCTAAATTTGAATTTGTATGAATTCATCTAAAAAATTATGACCGATCTTCAGATTGCCAAAAAAGTAAAACTAAAGCCCATAACCGAAATTGCTGAAAAGTTTGGAGTTGATTCCAATTGTATTGAAATGTATGGCAATGACAAAGCCAAAATACCGTTGTCATTCATCAACCGAAATAAAGCCAAGAAAAGTAATCTTATATTGGTTTCGGCTATATCTCCTACTCCTGCTGGCGAAGGTAAAACCACCATTTCCATAGGATTATCCGAAGCCCTCAACCAATTAAACAAAAAAACAACCGTTGTTTTGAGAGAACCTTCTTTGGGTCCTGTATTTGGTATTAAAGGTGGTGCAACTGGTGGTGGCTATTCCCAAGTATTGCCTCTAGAAGATATTAACTTGCACTTTACAGGAGATTTTTCAGCTATTGAAAAAGCACATAACCTACTAGCTGCAGTTATAGACAATAACATACAAAGCAAGACCAATTCTCTTGGCTTAGACCCAAGAACCATTACTTGGAAACGTGTTGTAGACATGAATGACAGAGCGCTACGACGCATTATTGTTGGTCTTGGCGGCACATCATCTGGTATACCAAGAGAAACAGGCTTTGACATTACTGCTGCTTCTGAAATTATGGCAATTTTATGTATTTCAAAAGATTTGAGTGATCTCAAAAAGCGACTAGGAAATATCTTTATCGGTTACACATTTTCGAAACAGCCTATATATGCTAGAGACTTAAAAGTCGCTGGAGCTATGGCCACACTTTTAAAACATGCTATAAAACCCAATTTAGTGCAAACCATTGAAGGTAATCCTGCTATAATTCATGGCGGACCATTTGCTAATATTGCTCAAGGTACCAACTCCGTTATAGGCACTTTAATGGGAATGTCTTTTTCTGATTATACTGTAACTGAAGCTGGTTTTGGCTTTGATTTAGGAGCTGAGAAGTTTTTTGATATTAAATGCCAAAGTGCCAACATATCTCCAAAAGCAGTAGTATTAACCACAACAATACGTGCCCTTAAATATCATGGAGGTGCCGATTTAAAAACTTTAAATGAACCAAATGTTGAGGCACT
>JASBSA010000094.1 GCA_030149175.1 Winogradskyella sp.
CTCTACCAATAAATCATCTAACTCTATATGAACACTTGCAATTCGCTCAGCGATGGCTTCATAGGCTTTTCCAAAACCTGAGATTTTATTAAGCTCTTGTTTTATGGTATTTAACTGATCGACAACTCCTTGTTCTTCTAGGCTTAGAATACCCTTGGCATTGGCAAGCTTCTCTCCTATTACTTCTACATTATTAAGTTGCTCGTATTGCGTTTCTAAATCTTCAAGATTGATAGATTCTAACTTAGTTTCATTGAGCTCATTCACTAAAAAGAGATTGTAATCATACTCTTTTATTAGTTCTGCTTTTGAATCCATTAAAGCCTGTAAAGACTTTTGTAGCGCTCTATACTCTTGCAGCTTTTTTAAAAAAACCTCCAGATTTTCTTTGTTATCAGCAAGAGCATCTATAACCCTAAACTGATAATCGTTTTCCATCAATTGTTGTGTTTGATGTTGCGAGTGAATATCTATAAGATGTGAACTTAATTCAGACAAACTATCTAACGTTGCTGGTGTATCATTTATAAAAGCACGAGATTTACCAGATGGTAAAATTTCTCTTCTAATAATGGTTTGCACATCATAATCTAAATCTAATTCTGTAAACAGGGATTTTAGGTTATAGTTAGCAATATCAAAACTTGCTTCGATTATACATTTTTCATCTTTATCCTTTACCTGGCTTAAATCTGCACGTTTACCCAAAACCAATGATAAGCCGCCTAGCAGAATTGATTTACCAGCACCAGTTTCTCCAGTAATAATGGTCAACCCATTATTAAACTGAACATTGAGCTCATCTATTAGAGCGTAATTTTTTATGTAAAGAGAGGTTAGCAAAAATCTATAATTTGTTTTTACAAAAATATAGAATCTCAGTTAAGTTGAGAATGGCTATTCAAAAAATAAACAGAAAATTAAAACTTAATATTTCGCCATTTCTGAGAGTGCATTGGCGCAATTTTATTAAGAATATCTACAGCATCTGCAATATTAACACTAGGCCCACCAGAAAGCACATCCATTATTTCATCTGATTTAGCATCAAAAAACACACGCATTAAATAAGAATTTGGTCGTCTTCTATGTATGTTCTGCAGTTCAGATAATGTAGAGATAATCTTAGACTTTCCTTTTTTGGTATCTTCTGCCATAACATCCATACCTTCTATATGGTAACTATACATGGTAGATCGTATCTCTTTAAATGTTGGCGACAACAAATTATCAATTAAAGCAAAACGCGATTGCAAACCATCCTCTAGCTTCCAACCTTGGCCATTTAACTGTTGCGAATAATTGGCTATAGTTTGCGCCTGAGCAAAATATTCATCTCCTCCATTTAATGCAAACGAATCGGCATCCATACCTAAAATCATAAATACATGAAAAGAAAGCACTGACACCAAATTAGATTCAAAGTGCAGTGGATTAAATACCAAATTCTGATATTCTATATACTGAAAATTGAAGTCTTTATCGTTGTAATTATATACAGGCGAACTGTATGTAGAGTTAAAAACTGGTCTTGATGAAGATACCTGTATTGTGGCGCTAAAATTATCATTTTCATATGCTGTTACATTAATCACCATACTACAATTGATACGCTCTTCTGCTCCGAAGTTTTTTTCCGTCCATTTAGTGTTATTTATAAATTCACTAAGCTGCTTTTCTAATGTTTTAAAAACAACATTGTTATCATTACCTGTTTGTTGAGCAATAACATTAACGGTACAATTCAACTCTTGCGAAAACGCAACGACTGAGAATAAAAAGGCGAATAAAACTAGTAATCTACGCATTTAGCTGTTTTAAGATCTGTTGCATTAAATCCTTAGCAGCTTCTGCTTTAGATTTAAGCGGATTTTCAATAATATCGTTAGACGATGTTATAAATGTAACTTTATTTGTTGATACTCCAAAACCTGCACCTTTATCTTGCAAAGAATTAAGAACGATTAAATCTAAATTTTTAGACTTTAATTTTCCTTTGGCATGCTCTAATTCGTTATTAGTTTCTAGTGCAAAACCAACTAAATATTGGTTGTTTTTTATTTCACCTAACGATTTTAGAATATCCTTTGTTTTTTCTAACTCTATTGTAAACGTCGCATCCTTCTTTTTTATTTTTTGGTCAGCTACATTTTTTGGTCTATAATCTGCTACTGCCGCAGAAAGAATTGCGATATCAGAAGTTTCAAAATGCTTGTGAACTTCATTATACATATCCTCTGCACTAACCACTGGTTTTACAGACACTAGACTATGCGTAATGGTTTGATGCGTTGGTCCAGAAACCAAAATAACCTCAGCACCTATATTAGCTGCTGCTTTAGCAATTTCAAAACCCATTTTTCCACTAGAATGATTTCCAATAAATCGTACAGGATCTAATGCTTCGTATGTTGGTCCAGCAGTGATAAGCACTTTTTTACCATGCAATGGCAACAGTCTTAAAATATCCTTTTCAATAAAACTTATGATATCTTCTGGCTCTGCCATACGACCTTCACCAACCAAACCACTGGCTAATTCACCAGTACCTGCTGGAATCATTTTGTTGCCGTAAGAAATCAATTTCTCAAAAGAGGTTTTTGTAGACTCGTGCTTGTACATATCTAAGTCCATCGCTGGAGCAAAATACACAGGACACTTAGCAGAAAGATACGTTGCCAACAATATATTATCACATACACCATTAGCCATTTTTGCCATGGTATTTGCAGTTGCAGGAGCAATAACAAAATAGTCTGCCCACAATCCTAGTTCTACATGATTATTCCACACCTCATTGTCATCATCTTCGTCAACAAAAGATGAATACACAGGATTTTTAGATAAGGTTGAAAGCGTAAGTGGAGTAATAAAATCTTTAGAAGCAGGCGTCATAACAACTTTAACGTTAGCGCCTGCTTTAATGAATAATCGGACTAAACTAGCCGATTTATATGCGGCAATACCAGCAGTGATGCCTAATAAAATATTTTTGTCTCTTAGAATAGACATCTAAGGATTATTGTTGAGTATCCTCAGTATTTCTGTGGTAAATCTTACCGTCTAACCACTCTTTTACAGCTAAAGCATGTGGCTTAGGTAGTTTTTCGTAAAACTTAGAAACTTCGATTTGTTCTTTGTTTTCAAAAATTTCTTCTAGACTATCGTTGTAAGTCGCAAACTCCTCTAGTTTGTCTATTAGCTCACGTCTAATGTCTGTGTTGATTTGCTCAGCACGTTTAGAGATAACAGAAATAGCTTCATATATGTTATCTGTTGCAGCATCTACTTCATTTCTGTTGTATGTTACTGTTGAAACAGGTGCATCTGTCTTTTTTAAATCCATCGTTATAATGATTAACTTTTAGTAAATGTACTTAATTGTTGTTCTAATTCTTTATTCATTCTGTTGGCATCTTCCATAAATTCAGAATTTGGATATGCTTTCTTAAATGAACCATAATAACCTATAGCATCTTTAAGCCGTTCTTCTTTTAACTGATCGATACTTAAAATTGCTAAATTATATGCAGCATCCAATCTGTAAAACATAGCCTCATCTCTAAGTGATGTTCCTGGAAACTCCAACAAAAAATTGTTGAACGACTTAATTGACGCTTTGTAATCTGTGATTAAATCGTATTGTTTTGCTATTTCAAATGCTTTCTTTTCTAATTTAAAATCCAATTCTTTTACTAAAGTATTTGCTTCGGACAAGTATTTAGAGTTTGGATATTGATTAACAAACAACTGCAATTTCTCAATAGCCTCAACAGTTTCCTTTTGCTCTTTAGAATACACTGGAGAATTAAAATAATACCCTTTAGCAGACTTAAAAGCTGCTTCTTCTGCCTTTTCGCTCTGTGGATAAATATCTGTAAACTTATCAAAATGATAACTGGCAATATAATAATCTCCCATCTCGTAAGAGCAGTTAGCATGCATGTACGTTAACTTTTCTGCTTGAGGTTTACCTCTATATTTCGGTAAAATCTGATCTAAAAGTCTTTTGGACTTATTCCATTTTTCAGCCTCGTACAGCTCATCAGCCATTGAAAATTTATCTGCAACATCTTCAGATTTTAAGGCTTTCTGAAAATCGCTACATGAGACTAACAAAAGTGCTACGAAAAGTATGTAAATTCCTTGTTTCATAAATTTTAAACAGGATGCAAAACTACGCATTATTAACGGATTTTAAAAACAAAAATTGTACGCTAAAATAATGGTTGTTTTAGATGCTCTTCGGAATTTAAACTAAGTTTAACTTTTACCTAAATCCTTTAAAGCATTTTTAATCTCTTTTTTAAGCGTACCTGTTGCTTCTACAAGCGGTAAACGCACATGGGATTTAGAAATTTCTAGTGCTTCTAAAACTGCTTTTACACCTGCTGGATTGTTTTCTGAAAAAATTAAACGCGTTATTGGCATTAAATCAAAATGTGTCTTGTAGGCCTCTTTAGCTTTACCTGCAATACCTAAACGAATCATCTCAGAGAATTCTTTTGGCAATGCCTGACCAATAACCGAAATTACACCTGAACCACCGGCTAATGCAACACCTAATGCCAAATCATCATCACCAGATAAGACCAAGAAATCTTCTGGCTTGGTTCTTAATAATTCTAAATATTGATGTACGTTATTACCAGCTTCCTTAACAGCAATGATGTTATCAAAATCCTTTGCTAATCTTATGGTTGTTTCAGTTAACATATTAGACGCTGTTCTTCCTGGCACATTATACAAAATGATTGGCTTTGGCGATACTTCTGCAATGGCTTTAAAATGCTGATAGAT
>JASBSA010000086.1 GCA_030149175.1 Winogradskyella sp.
TCACAAAAGTTAAGCTAAAATGCTTAACTTTTTTTTTATATTTACTTTTCATTTTGCGCACGTGGCGGAATTGGTAGACGCGCTGGCTTGAGGGGCCAGTGACCGTTTAGGTCGTGGAAGTTCGAGTCTTCTCGTGCGCACAAAATCTTTATTACTTTCCTGTTTTTTGATTCTTATTGTCTGATTAAGAATTATCAACAAGATTTTTTTATTTAAATTTTGTTAATTCTGTAATACTAATTAGTTAAAAGCTTATTTTTGTTTAAACATTTTTAATAAAAAATGAACAATATTAAAAATCAATTTAGCATTAAAGATTTAGAAAATCTTACTGGGATTAAAGCGCATACAATAAGAATATGGGAAAAACGCTATAATTTACTGCAGCCAAAACGTACAGATACAAACATAAGATATTATGATTTAGCTAGCTTTCAGAAATTATTGAATGTAAGCTACCTGAACAATAATGGTTACAAGATTTCTAAAATAGCTACAATTGAAGAGAGCAAAATACCTGCACTAGTTAGAGAAATTGCTGCAGAGAATAACATGGAAAGCCATGCTATTAATGCTTTTAAACTATCAATGTTAAACTTTGATCAGGCCTTATTTTACAAAACTTACAATTCTCTTTTAAATGAAAAAGATTTCGAAAGTATCTTTTACGACATATTCATCCCTCTATTGACAGAGATAGGCCTATTATGGCAAACAGATACCATTACACCTGCCCACGAGCATTTTCTAACGTCATTAATACGCCAAAAAATACTGATAAATACAGAGAAAGCACAGTCTAAGCAAGTAAATAAATCAAACAAAACCTTTGTTCTTTATTTACCAGAAAATGAAATACACGAATTAGGTCTTTTATTTATAAATCATCAGTTAGTAAGCAAAGGATACCAATCTATTATGTTAGGTATGAGTGTACCTCTACAAAGCTTAATTGACCTGAAGAACTATTATGATGAGCTCATATATTTATCATACTTTACAGTAAAACCAGAAAAAGACAATATTCGTACATATATCGATGAGTTTAGCAAAGTTTTGATTAAAAACTCAAACACAAAACTATGGATTCTAGGTCAGATGCTGAACGCCTTGGATTTAGACAAATTACCCAAAGGAGTTACGGCATTTAAAAGCATTAAATCTTTAACCAGCAGTCTCAAATAATGCATAAAACAATATCAATAATAGGTTCAGGCTTTTCATCGCTTTCAGCATCTTGCTATTTAGCAAAAGCCGGCTACGACGTTTCTGTTTATGAAAAAAATGATACAGTTGGAGGAAGAGCAAGACAACTCATTAAAGATGGCTTTACCTTTGATATAGGCCCTAGTTGGTATTGGATGCCAGATATTTTTGAAAAATTTTTCAATGATTTTGTTAAAAGCACTAGTGATTATTACAAACTGGATAAGTTGAGCCCTGCATATAAAATTTTCTTTTCAGATGAAGTCATTACTATTGGTGATCATATGGATCAAATTTGTGAAGAGTTTGAACGTATAGAATCAGGAAGTTCAAGACCTCTTCGAAAATTCATTGCTCAAGCACAGGACCATTATGATATTGCCATAAATAAGGTTGTACTAAAACCTGGTGTTTCTCCGTTTGAGTTAGTAACAAAAGATACAGTTACCAGATTAGATCGTTTCTTTAAAACCATAAGTTCTGAGGTTAGGAAAAACTTTAAGAATCCAAAGCTCATTTCTACACTAGAGTTTCCAGTTCTTTTTTTAGGTGCAAAACCAAGCCAAACTCCTTCATTTTATAGTTTTATGAATTTTGCAGATTTTGGTTTGGGAACTTGGCATCCAAAAGGTGGCATGTACGAAATAATTAAAGCCATGAAAAGCCTTGCTGAAAGCTTAGGCGTTAAAATTTATACCAACAGTAATGTTGATAAAATAACTGTTGAGAATGGAAAAACTAAAGGTATTACAGTAAACGGTAAATTCATAGCCTCGGATACTGTTTTGAGCGGAGCAGATTACCATCACTCCGAAACATTGCTAGACAAAAAATATAGACAATACTCTGAAGCCTATTGGGATAAGCGAACTTTTGCTCCTTCATCATTACTTTTTTATGTTGGTTTTAACAAAAAGTTAAAACGTATAGAGCATCACAACCTGTTTTTTGATACAAATTTTGAAAATCATGCTGAAGACATATATGATAATCCTAAATGGCCCGAAAATCCATTATTTTATGTTAACTTTCCTTCAGTGACTGATAAAAGTATGGCGCCAGAGGGTTGTGAAACAGGTTTTTTCCTTATCCCAATTGCACCAAATCTAGAGGACACACCAGAGTTAAGACAACAATATTTTGATATAATCATAAATCGTTTTGAGAACTTAACTCAACAAAATATAAAAGATAGTATTCTCTTTAAAGAATCCTTTTGTGTAAATGATTTTATAAACGAATACAATTCATACAAAGGTAATGCCTATGGAATGGCAAATACCTTAAGACAAACTGCATTTTTAAGACCTAAGTTAAAAAGCAAAAAAGTAGATGGACTATACTTTACAGGACAGCTAACAGTTCCTGGGCCAGGAGTACCACCCTCCTTAATATCTGGAAAGTTAGTTTCAGAACTAATCAAAAAAAATGAAGTTTAATTGCTAAGAAAAAGACATTATTATCATGAAATCAATTTTTGACAACGTTTCTAAAGAGTGTAGCAAGCTAGTAACCAATGCCTACAGTACGTCATTTTCTATGGCGACCAAAATGTTATCTGACAGTATTAGACAAGATATTTATAACATTTATGGGTTTGTACGTTTTGCTGATGAAATTGTAGACACCTTTCACGAATATGATAAAGTAAAACTCTTCAATAATTTTGAAGCTGATTTAGAAGCTGCCTTAAAGGATAAAATAAGTCTAAATCCTATTTTAAATTCTTTTCAAGAGACCTATCATAAATATAACATCGACAAGCACTTAGTTGAAGCTTTTATGGGCAGTATGCGATTAGACCTTTACAAGAAAGACTATCTTACTGAAGAAGAATACAAAGCTTACATCTACGGTTCTGCAGACGTTGTAGGGTTAATGTGCTTAAAGGTTTTTGTAAAAGGTGACAATGAAAAATATGAAGACCTTAAAGACTCTGCAATGAGTTTAGGGTCGGCATTTCAAAAAGTAAATTTCTTAAGAGACTTAAAAGCTGATTTTGAGGATTTAAGCCGAACATACTTCCCTAACACAGATTTAAATCAATTAGATGAAGCATCTAAAAAAGCTATAATTTCAGACATTGAAGATGATTTTTCTAAAGGTCTTCAAGGCATAAAGCGCTTACCTTTAGAGGCTCGCTTTGGTGTATTTATGGCTTACCGCTACTATAACAAACTATTGCAAAAGCTAAAAAACACACCTGCTTTAGAAATAAAGTCGGCAAGAATACGTGTACCAAACTACAAGAAAATTGAATTGCTTACACGTAGTTATGTGAAATTTCACCTCAATTTACTTTAACCTCAAAACAAAAGAATTATGCAAACTATTTATTGGATACTAATCTTTTTAGGAACATTTTTTATCATGGAGTTTAACGCATGGTTTACACATAAGTATATTATGCATGGATTTTTATGGAGTTTACACAAAGATCATCACCATAAGGACCACGATAGTTGGTTTGAGCGTAATGATGCTTTCTTTATCTTCTATGCAGTTGTGAGTATGGTATGTTTTTACCTTTGGAATTATGAAGGCATATGGTATACTTTACCAATAGGTTTAGGCATACTTTTTTATGGTATAGCCTATTTTGTAGTCCATGATATATTTATTCACCAACGATTTAAGTGGCTAAGAAATATTGACAATAAATATGCTAGAGGTGTAAGACGTGCTCATAAAATTCATCACAAACATCTAGGAAAAGAGGATGGTGAAAATTTTGGAATGCTAATAGTGCCTTTTAAATATTTCAAATAAAGAAGTAGTTATTCAGCAAGTAACTGATCTAATTGACTTCGAACATTACTACTGTTCCAATCAACGGCACCTGTTTCATCTATAACAATTTCACCTTTTTTGTTAATAACAAACGTGCGTGGAATAGATTTGGTCATCAGTTCTTCTGGCACCTCATTGATTGGGTTGTAAACCTCAAAAGTAAAATCGTTTTTAGATTTAAAGCCATCTACTATTTCAAACGTATCACTGGTAACAAACAGAAAATTTACTTTATCATTATAATCGTTGTATAGCGCCTGAAGACTTGGCATCTCTGCAATACAAGGCGGACACCATGTTGCCCAAAAGTTAACAAGTACAACGTCTCCTCTAGTAGATTCAAAATCTAAAATTGCTTTACTGTCTGTCTGTAATTTCCAATTACTATAGGTGATTTTTGCTCTCTCATCGTTATCAATAAGGGATGATTGGTTTAAATAGCTCAATCCTTTATGAAGTAAAACTTGTAAAGGCTTACTAGTCTGCGGAATTAAAAATAGCAAGACTATGGCCACAAGTACTATATCTCTCTTATTGAGTTTTCGTTTCATCAACTACAAAATTAAGCAGAAGTACTGAATATTCTGATTTGTCTTCTATTAAAATCAATGATACTAGCTTCTTTTAACTCATTCATTAAAATATTTAATGTAGGACGAGAGATTCCTATTAATGATGCAATGTCCTTTTGCGTGTAGGGATGGTTTATAATCTGATCACCAGTTTTTTCACAATTGTAGCCGTAGTCCGTACAAAGTTCATTGAGAAACTCAAGTAATCTGGTTTTAGAGTCCTTAAAAAGCAATAATTGAAGTCTACGTTCTAGTTTTCTAAATTTATAGCCTATAAATTTATAAATCCTTAAACTAAAAGTTTTATTATCTCTCATTAAATCGTGCATAGTATCTACACCAACAGGACAAATAGAGGTACTATTGTCCAAAGATTGGGCGAACTCATCTCGCTTTTCTTCACCCAAAATAGCCTTTTCTCCAAATAACTCTCCCTTTTTTAATATCGCTTTAACCACTTCTGTTCCATCTTCATTGTAATAACCAATCTTAACTTTTCCTTTTTCAATAAGATATACTTTGTTAGCTGCATCCTCCTCAAAATAGATGTAATCGCTTTTTCTGTAGGCATCAAAATCATGGCATGCCTTGTATTTCTTAAACTTATGAGGACAGAGCAAATTAAATAAATTTACATCTTCAAGAATCCAGATGGTGTTCATGACTAAAGAAAGATTTAATTGAGTTAATATTAAAGTCGTATAACCTTCCAATACCTTTCATTTATAAACTAAAAACTCTCAGTTATTTACTGAGAGTTTTAAATCATTTCATGTATGAGATGAAAACGTGTTACGCGTTTTGCTTCTTAATCAAATTAAGTGCAGATCCTTCCTTGTACCATTGAATTTGCGCATCATTATAGGTATGGTTTAAAGCAATTACATCTTTAGAACCATCTGAGTGCACAACCTCGACATGTAACTGCTTGTCTGGTTCAAATTCATTCAAGTCTAAGAAGTTGAATGTATCATCTTCTTGTATTAAATCATAATCCGCTTCATTAGCAAAAGTAAGACCTAGCATACCTTGTTTCTTAAGGTTTGTTTCGTGGATACGTGCAAAAGACTTCACAATAACCGCAGCAACACCTAAATGTCTAGGTTGCATAGCAGCATGCTCTCTTGAAGATCCTTCACCATAGTTATGATCACCAACAACAACGGACCAAATACCGTTTTTCTTATAGTCGCGCTGTGTGTCAGGTACACCACCATACTCACCTGTTAATTGGTTCTTAACAAAATTTGTTTTTTGGTTAAAAGCATTTACCGCCCCTATTAATGTATTATTTGCAATATTATCTAAATGCCCTCTAAAACGTAACCAAGGACCTGCCATAGAGATGTGATCTGTTGTACATTTTCCAAAAGCCTTAATTAATAATTTTGCTCCTGTAACGGTATCACCAATTGGCTCAAAAGGAGTCAACAACTGTAATCGTTCAGAATCTGGTTTAACAGTTACTTCTACACCTGTACCGTCTTCTAAAGGCTCTAAATATCCATTTTCTTTTACATCAAAGCCTTTTGGTGGTAATTCCCATCCTGTTGGTTCATCTAACATCACTTCTTCACCATTCTCGTTAATTAAAGTATCAGTCATTGGATTGAAATCTAATCGACCTGCAATAGCAACAGCCGCAACAATTTCTGGTGATGCTACAAAAGCATGTGTATTTGGGTTACCATCTGCACGCTTGGCAAAGTTTCTGTTAAAAGAATGAACAATACTATTCTTTGGTGCATTTTTAGGATCGCTATATCTAGCCCATTGCCCTATACAAGGGCCACAAGCATTGGTAAATATCTTAGCATCTAATTTTTCAAAAACCTGAAGAATTCCATCACGTTCGGCTGTGTAACGTACTTGCTCGGAACCAGGGTTAATACCAAACTCTGCTTTAGTTTTTAAACCTTTATCTAGCGCTTGTTGTGCGATAGAAGAGGCTCTTGATAAATCTTCGTAGGACGAGTTTGTACAAGACCCTATAAGTCCCCATTCTACTTCTAGAGGCCAATCATTTTCAGTGGCCTTTTTGGTCATTTCTTTACCTGCAGGAGTTGATAAATCTGGCGTAAAAGGTCCATTTAATAATGGACTTAATTCTGAAAGATTGATATCAATTACCTGATCGAAGTATTGCTCTGGATTTGCATAAACTTCATCATCCGCAGTAAGATATTCTCTAATTTTATTTGCTTCATCTGCAACATCGGCTCTGTCTGTAGCACGCAAATAACGCTCCATTGAGTCATCATATCCAAAAGTAGATGTGGTTGCACCTATCTCAGCACCCATATTACAAATAGTTCCTTTACCTGTACAAGACATAGATAAAGCACCAGGCCCAAAATATTCAACAATGGCACCTGTACCTCCTTTAACAGTCAGTATTTCAGCTACTTTTAGGATAACATCTTTTGGCGCTGTCCATCCGGAAAGCTTTCCTGTTAATCTCACACCTATTAATTTTGGAAATTTAAGTTCCCATGCCATACCAGCCATAACATCTACAGCATCGGCACCACCAACTCCTATAGCGACCATCCCTAGTCCTCCAGCGTTAACTGTGTGAGAATCCGTACCAATCATCATACCGCCAGGAAACGCGTAATTCTCTAATACTACTTGATGAATAATACCAGCACCTGGCTTCCAAAAACCAATACCATATTTATTAGATACAGATTCTAAGAAATTAAAAACTTCGCTACTTGTATTATTTGCATGTTTTAAATCTGTTGCTGCACCATCTTTTGCCTGAATTAAATGGTCACAATGTACAGTAGTCGGAACAGCTACTTTAGGCTTACCTGCTTGCATAAACTGAAGCAATGCCATCTGAGCAGTTGCATCTTGACAAGCTACTCTATCTGGTGCAAAATCTACATAATCCTTACCTCTGATAAACGCTTTATTAGGTTTACCATCCCAAAGATGAGAGTATAATATTTTTTCTGAAAGTGTTAATGGTTTTCCAACAATCTCTCTGGCCGCATCTACGTGCTCCGTCATGTTAGAATAAACCTTTTTTATCATATCAATGTCAAATGCCATAAAGTATATTTAAAGGTTGATAATTATTTTAATTTAAAGTATCACAAATTTACAAAATAGTAGTGATGTTTTAAAATATGTAAAGAAATCCTCAAAACACTGAAAATAAATCACAAAAAGTCATTTTTTACGTGTTTTAATCTAATTATTAACATCTTAATTGCTATTTAATTAAAAAATTAACAATTAGACTTATTTAGAATAATTCTGAATTTATGTAATTAAAGAAATTTTAGATGTTGAAATAATTAAAACAGACTTTCAATAATATTTTCATCTGAGATGCCTTCTGCTTCTGCCTTGTAGTTTTTAATTATTCTGTGTCTTAGAATACCAGTAGCAACTGCTTGAATATCCTCAATATCTGGCGAAAACTTTCCTTTTGTTGCTGCATGTGTTTTAGCTGCGAGGATTAAGTTCTGCGAAGCTCGCGGACCCGCTCCCCAATCAACAAACTCTTTTACTATATCTGCCGCAGTTTTGGCATTAGGTCTAGTTTTTGCCACTAAAGAAACAGCGTATTCTATAACGTTATCAGCAACAGGAACACGACGTATTACATTTTGAAAATCTAAAATTTCCTGAGCAGAAAATAATGCATTGACCGAGGTTTGACTATCTGTGGTTGTCGCTTTTACAACCTCAACCTCTTCTTTAAATGACGGATATTGCAATCGTATCGCGAACATAAAACGGTCTAACTGAGCTTCTGGTAAAGGATAGGTTCCTTCTTGTTCTATAGGGTTTTGTGTTGCTAACACAAAGTAAGGTAAGCTTAATTTGTATTGGTGCCCAGCAACAGTAACAGCCCTTTCTTGCATAGCTTCTAAAAGTGCTGCTTGTGTTTTTGGTGGTGTTCTGTTAATCTCGTCAGCAAGAATGATGTTTGCAAATATCGGCCCTTTTATGAATTTAAAACGACGGTCTTCATCCAAAATTTCACTTCCTAAAATATCACTTGGCATTAAATCTGGTGTAAACTGAATACGCTTAAAATCTAAACCAAGTGCTTGCGCAATTGTATTTACCATTAAGGTTTTTGCTAAACCAGGTACGCCAATTAAAAGTGAATGACCTCCTGAAAAAATAGAAATGAGTATTTGGTCTACAACATCATCTTGACCAATAATAACCTTAGCTACTTCTTGCTTGAGCGCGTTGTATTTTTTTACGAAATTTTCGATTGCAATAACATCAGACATAGACTATTGTATTTTTAACCAATTACTCTGATACTCACAATCTCTATATTCACCATTAATCTTGATATATGTTTGTTCAATTATTTCTTTCTGCCATTTTTCAATTGCTCGTACTTGTTTGTCTTGAAGCGCTAATTCTTTAATCTTTAAGTAATCTCTGGCATAATTTGCCTCGTGATCATCAATACGGTCAGTTACAGTCATTATTTTGAATTTAACTTTATTAACACGGTCTTCATCTTGTATAATTTCACTAACCTCACCGTCTTTTAGACCTTGTATTTGAGTGTACATTTCCGTATCCATTTTGGTTAACTCAAAATTAAAATCTTGGGTAGTAGGGTTTGTTAAACGACCGCCTTCGTATTTTGTTTCTTCTTCATCACTAAACTCTAAAGCTGCCTCAGCGAATGACACTTTACCACTAACTATTAAATCCCTAACTTTTTCTATTTTCTCTTGAGCTTTCTGAATTGTTTCAGGCGTTAATTCTGGTCGTAGTAATATATGTCTTACGGTATACTCCTGACCTCTAATCTTTTCTAGATAAGCTAAATGAAATCCATAGTCTGTTTCAAATGGTTCAGAGATTTCACCTTCTTGAAGATTAAAGACAACATCTCTAAACTCTTTTACATTTCTAGGCTGCTTCCTATTCATTACCGGCAATAAGCCACCGTTATTTTTAGAACCCGAATCTTCTGAATAAAATAATGCCTTTGTTGCAAATTTAGCACCGTTTTCTTCTACATCTTTTTTAAATCCTTTTAGTCTATCAATTACAGCTTGCTTTGCTTCTTCTGTTACTTCTGGTATTACAACAATTTGCGCAACCTTTAATTCCGTACCAAAAGTTGGTCTTTCGTCTTTGGGAATTTCGTTAAAAAATGTTCTTACCTCTTCTGGAGTAACTTCTACATCGTCAATAACTTTTTTCTGCATTTCTTGAGCGAGATAACCATTCTTGTTAATCTCATACATCTCGTCTCTTAATGCTTGCTCAGAATCTTTTTTATAGTATTTTATTAACCAATCCATATCTTGTCTAGATTGTGCAAGGATACCTTGTATTTGTTGATCTACAAGAGATTTGATGTATAACTCATTAACAATAATACTATCTTGTATAGCTTGGTGAGCATATAATTTCTTTTCTAGAAGACTACCAAAAAGCTCACAACGTGTTACGCCGCTTAAATCTGCACCCTGTGCTTCTAGTTGAGCAATTTCTCGGTCTAAATCAGACTCTAGCACAATAAAGTCGCCAACAACGGCAGCAACACCATCAGCTTTTATTCTAGTGGTATTAACTACAGTGTCTTTTACTTTTTCTTTTACTACTTCATCTGGAATGATTTCCTGTGCACCTATAGTGCCAACATACAGAAAACAACAAAGACTTAAAGCTTTAGTTATAGATTTGAAATTTATTATTCTTAATTGCATCTTTTGAAATATCTTTTTCTAGTTGTTTAATAAGCTCTAGTTTACGCTTATTGATTACAATTTGCTTTATGGATTTATTGACATACTCTAATGGTGCGTAATCGTTCTGCAAACGTATGTCATTAACATGCATCAAATATAGGTTTATTGAATCTTTGAGCTGTAAGAAATTAGATTTTTTTAACAGTTGGTCTTTACTTTCTTGTGTTAGTACAGGAACTTTATCTACAACCTGACTAAATTTAACCCAAATAGAGTCATTAAGAGAATACGATTTAAACTGCATAGATATAGAGTCTAAATAACTTTTATCTTTAGATTCATAGCGTTTAAATCTATTTTTTATTGTATCTAAATCAATTGGATTAAGGGGCAGACTTATATACCTTAACTGCAATAAATCATCATTTAGCTTAAAGGATTCTTTATTGGCTTCATAAAATACTTCAGCTTCATCGGCATTAACTACTGTATCTATATTCTTTTTAACTAAGGCTTCTAAATAAGCTTTGGTATATAAATCGCTCTTGTACTGCTCTACCAATTTTGAAAACTCTTCTTGTTTTTCTTCAGACAAGTTTAGCAAAGCACCATCCATAAGAAGTAATTGACGAGCCCAGCGGTTGATATAACCATTGACTATAACCAAACTATCTTCTTTACTTGTTCCTTCAGGAACTATACCCTCAATATCTTCTTTATATAAATACGTCTCATTAACTCTGGCTATAGGATCTCTGTCATCTGCCTTTTTAAAGAAATCGCAGCTGAAATAAGCCAAACAAATTATTAATATAAAGAACGTTCTTTTCAAAAAAATTATTGATTTTTAATTTTAGTCTTAACCTTTTCTAAGGCATTTTCGTTTATCTCAACCTTAAAACGCTTATAGAGACCATCAATCCAATTGGCTTCAATTTCTGTTTGGTAATCATTAATAACGTTACCCTTAGCTTCCTCTAGAGTTTTAATACCTGCTGGTAACACAGACAAAATGTTTATAACATGAAAGGCATCGTTGTGCGAATAAATTTCAGACACACCTTGTTCTAACTTAAGATTAGCCGGAAGTTTTGGGTCATCTACATTAAAGATCCCTTTAGTAAAAATGATATTCTTTTTAGAGTTTGTATCCAAAGCTTGCTTTATTTGTTCTTCAGATTTTTTATTTTTCATCATTAACATAGCTTCTCTCGCATATTCTTCATTAGCAGAGGTTGCTATTACCACATCTACTCTATCGTTCCATTGGTATTTAGCCTTATGCTTTTGATAATACGCCTCCAAGCCAACTGAATCTTTGGAAGCTTTGTTCCAGATTTCTTTTTCCATTAAATCAAAAAGCAATAATCCGTCTCTATATTCCTTTAAGATATTTGCAAAATCTTCATTCTCTAATTCAAGATTATCTTCTCTATACTGAAGAATAGAGTTTTCGAAGAACTTATCAAACTCCTTATCTATAACAACAGAAAAATCACCTTTTTTATTAGCATAAGCACGTTGGGCAGATACAAGATGGCTACCAAATTCATCATAAGTAAATGAACGGTTACCTATGGTAAAAACTGTTTTTTCCTTTTCAAATTCTTCAGGCACTCTCCATGAACGTTGAAAGTAACCGTCATCCAAAATCGATTCAAAGTAATCTTTAACACCAGGATTATATGAAATTTCATATCGCCCCTTTAACTCATCAACCATGGCCTCATTGATAAGTTGAGACCTAGAATCTCTTTTAACCTTTGATTCTAAAGTTGGTTTTAAATCTTCAAAGGACTGAATAGGCTCAAGCTTTATGCGCTTTACAATATGCCAACCATATTCCGACTTAAACGGCTTACTCACATCACCATCATTTTGTAGAGCGAATGCCTGATCTTCAAAAATTGTTGAACTTAACTGACCACTTTTAAAAGGCGACAACTGCCCGCCATTTCTAGCAGAGCTTTTATCATCTGAAAATTGTTTAGCTAAAGACTCAAACTTTTCACCTTGCAACAATTTTTTATAAATGTCATTAATACGTTCTTCAGGATCTAAAAGTGAATCTTTTTGTTGTAAGGCTATCATTATATGAGCTGCAGTAACAGTTCCTCTTGATGGACGCTTATCATTAACTTTTACCACATGATAGCCAAATTGTGTTCTAAAAGGCATGGAAATTTCGCCTTTAGGCGTGTTGTATGCAGCAGTTTCAAAATCGTAAACCATTTTAAAAGCGGAGAAATAACCCAAATCTTCTAGAAAAATAGTTTGTCCGTTATGCATTTGTGCTTTTACAGCATCAAAACCTTCTTTTAACACACGCTCTCTTAACTTTAAAACCTGATTGTAAGCATTCAAAGTATCTTTTACATTGGCATCTAAACGCACCAATACATGAGATGCATTAACATCAAAGCTGTTACGATCATAAGCTTCTTTTACCAAAGCATCCGTAACTTTGTTCTCTGAAAGATAGTTCTTTGTTAGTTGTTTCTTGTATCTTAAAAATTCGCGTTGGTATTTTGTATCCTCATCAAGCTTAAGTCGTTTGGCTTCTTGAAGTTTTAGTTGGTACTCAGTAAATAGTTTTAAGTACCCATCAACGTCTTTCTGACTTTCGTCTTTTACTAAATCTAAATTCTTATTGTAAACCCTTAGAAATTCTGAAGTCATTACTGGATTACCATCCACTTTTAGCAACACTTCATCTTTTTCTTGTGCAAATGACACATTTAGTGCTAGTAAAACTATGAGCAAGCATTTAAATCTAGATTTCATGTTCATTGATTTTTCTTCGTTAAATTTTTACATGTAAGTTATACAAATACCTCAATTTAGAGGTTGAGCAAAAATAACATAAATCACTTATTCTACAAGTTGCAGCAATATCTTAATTTATTCATTTTGCTACAATCATAAAGGGGATTACATCTTGTAAATAGGTTGAAACGTCGATAAATTAAACTTAGTATTACTGCTTTTATCTATCTTTAAAAATATTGAGAAATTATAAATGGAGTATACAACTGAAATTATAATAGAGAAGCCTCTACAAGAAGTAGCTAAAAAAATGAACTCAGCCGAAAATATGAAACACTGGCAAGAAGGGCTATTAAGTGCCGAACATATTTCTGGTACTCCTGGCGAATTTGGTGCAAAAATGAAACTTCAGTATAATTTTGGGAAACGCAAAATGGAACTTATTGAAACCATTACCAAGCATGACTTTCCAAATGAGTTTCATGCTACCTACACTACTAAAGGAGTTAGAAATATTCAACAAAATTATTTTGAAAGTACACCCGAAGGCCATACAAAATGGATTAGCAAAAACGAATTTCAGCCCACAAACTTTATGATGAATGCCATGCTATTTTTAATGCCTGGCGCGTTTAAAAAACAGACCAAAAAATACATGACCAACTTTAAAAACTTTGCTGAAAAAGGCACATCTGTTTCTAATGCGTAAACTGAAATTGATTTGGGATTTTAGAGGTCCTGCTAGCCAAAAAACTGCTGAACATCATTTAATTCATCTTAATGAATATATTGCAACAAACAATTTAGACATTTCTATTACTGGTGTCGAAACTTTGAGCGACATGCACAGCATAGCCTTTATTGTTGTTGATGAGTCTGAAATGAAACCACTGAGAGATGCCTTAAAACCTCATCGCGGACAAGTCTATTCTGAACGTTAAAACAAGCGCTTAAAAAATGATTGAATAAATCGTTTTGGTGGAACAGATAGTATTATTTTTAAATCCTCTAAGAGTGTAGATTCTTCATCTAAAAACTTAAAAATAGTTTTAACATCTGTTTTTCTAAACATTGATGCAAATAAAGCAGCACCTTCTTCATTATGATTGGCCAAAACATCTAGAAAAATTAAATCATAGAACCAAAATTTTGATTTTTTTTGAAACTTGGTTAAATCGCTTTCAGACTTTAAAAAGTCAATCAAAATTTTGGTTTTTTTACTTGTATTTCTAAACGTGTAACCCGTACTCGCTTTTGTCCAGCCACCTGCTGTACCAATATTTAGAATATGCTTTGAGTTAAGTTGAGAAAACTTAAAAGATGTCATTGGGATAGACCCTTTTTCTTTTTCTATAATTTCAAAATTAGTTATGTTTTTTTGCTTTAGGTAATCCGAAATAGCATCCTCATATTCATTGAGTTGAAGCAGCTCATCAGAAAACAAGGTATACTCAAATAATGCCGTTTTTTTATCTAATGGCAATACGTACATAAAACGTGTATTTCCATTTTGAGGTACTGTAAAATCCATAAAGGTCGCTACTGAATCATCAAAAATATTCTCCTTTGTTTTTACAAACCAACCCACAAAATGTTGCTGAAGTACAGGATACTTTTTTTGGGTATTATAGAGGTTTACATTATGTATGCTATTAAAAAGTTTAGAAGTTATATAGCTCCCATTTTTGGTAATAACTTGTACGTTTTGCTTTAACTCCGTAAAGTTAACAACCTCATCGTTTATAAACGTGAAATTTGATTTTCCTTCAATCTTTTTCCAAAGTGAACTGTAAAAATCTTCACTTCGTATCATCTTGTATTGATAAGGTAAGATATCTATTTGCTCTGAATAACTATTACTACCGAAGAAAACTTTTGTCCAAGTTTTAGTGAGCATATTATCCCATTCCCCTTTATCTTTTTCCCAAAAGCACCAGGTTCTGTCGTTACCTTTATGCCTATCCTTATCAATAATTACAATCGATTTATCATCAAAAAACACATCGGATGCCATGCGACATGCCAACATAAGACCAGAGGCACCTGCACCTAAAATGATATAATCGTATTGTACCATTTATAAAATTTAAACTCTAGCGAAGATAAGACTTATGGCGCGTTTACTTTAAGATTGTAACAAAGTTTTAATGTTTAGCTTTATATGCCTTTACATAGCGTTCAGCACGAGAGTTTCGTGGATTCATGTCTAATGCTATTTTGTAATTGGTATAAGCCTGTAAACTGTCGCCACTTCTTAAATATGCATCTGCCAGACTATCATAAACATTATTGCTATCAGGATGTAATTTGGCATTTAACTGAAAAACACCGATTGCCTTTTCGTATTCCTTTTTGTTTAGATACTGATATCCTTTTCTATTAAAATCCCGTTCGTTGATGTAAGAACTTGTGGAATCTTGTTTTTTAATCTCCAAAAAACCTTTGAGCGCCTTATCGTAATTGCCAGCTTCTAAATATTGGCTTGGTGTCTTATATTCGTCATTAACCTTTAGATAATCGTAAGCTACCTCATTTGTTTCTTCATTTATTGCCGATAAATACTGCTTGCTTGTTTCTGGATGCGTTACAAAATGAAACTTCTTGTACATATCTGGTACAAAAAACTCATTCTCTGCTAATGCCACAGGAACCATTTCCCCACCTTTCCAATTCAACTTTAAGGTATTGTTTTCGTAGTACACTAAGATTAATTCATCTGGATTATAAAGATACTTGCCTGAAGTTTGTTTTTTGAATTCCTCAGAATATTCAACTGATTTTGAACAACTGAAACTAATAAATGCTAATACTATTAAAACGGTTATGGCTTTATATTTCATTTTGATTGGATGATTGGTTTGTTGAAAATAAAAAAGTCTCACTAAAAGTGAGACGATTTTATTTAAAATTTGTTACGAAAACAGACTTTAAAAATCTAAGTCTGACATTCAATAATTATTTTGTGTCCATTAATTCTACATCAAAAACCAATGTCGCATTTGGTGGAATAACTCCGCCTGCACCAGCAGCTCCATAAGCCAAATCGCTAGGAATTACCAAACGTGCCTTATCACCAACATTTAGCAAGCAGATGCCTTCGTCCCAACCTGGAATGACCTGACCAACTCCTACTTGAAAATCCAACGGTGAATTTCTCTTGTAAGACGAATCGAACACCGTACCATCGGCTAATTGCCCTTTGTAGTGTACAGAAACCATGTTGCCTTTTTCGGCTTTTTTACCGTTTCCTTTTTGGATGATCTTGTAACGCAATCCTGAAGGGGTTTCTTCAAAACCCGAAGCTAATTTATCCAATTCTGCTTTTGCAGCTTCACGCTCTGCAGCAATACGCTTTTCGCGCTCACCTTCAAACGTTCTAAAGGCTTCAATAGCATTGAAATTTTCAGCTGCATCTCCTACTCTTACGATTTCTAAACTTTCAATTTTATCACCTTGCGCAACAGCATCAACAACATCTTGTCCTTCTACTACGTTACCAAAAACGGTGTGTTTTCCATCTAACCAAGGAGTTTCTACATGCGTAATGAAGAACTGGCTTCCATTAGTACCTGGACCAGCATTTGCCATAGATAATTTACCTGGTGCATCGTGTTTTAAATCTGGATGAATTTCGTCATCAAATTTATACCCTGGATTTCCTGTTCCGGTTCCTTGTGGGCAACCTCCTTGTATCATAAAATCTGGAATAACTCTATGAAAATTTAAACCATCATAGTAAGGTGTACCTTGAGGTTTAGCTGAATTTTCTAGGTTTCCTTCTGCTAAGGCTACAAAGTTACCTACGGTACCTGGTGTTTTTTCGAATTCTAAATTGACTAAGATTTCACCTTTAGAGGTGTTAAATTTTGCGTATAATCCGTCTTGCATTGTATTTTCTTTTGTTTGAGGCTGCAAAGATACGAAGTAAAGTTGGAAATGTAACATGTGTAGGTATAAGTGTTACTTCTTAAAAACTATGTGTATGTATGCTATATTTGCACTACTCTACCTTTATCTATGCCATTATAAATATGATATATATACGGTATAAAGTCGACATATAGTCGGTATAAATGTTAAAAAAGTATGTGTTTTATCTTGTTTATTTATGGATATGTTGACTGGCTTTATTTTGGGTGCACATATGGAATACGCGATTAGATTGCTTGGTTATAAGGTGCGGAATTTGCTGATGAAAAGGCTCTGTAGAACTCTAAATAACTTTGTTAGAAACAATTCACCTTTTTGATACATCCCGACGTTTGCAGAAGGGACACTCGAAGTGACATACTTTATCTCTTACCACAACAGATTTTTTTATTTAGTTTTGCCAAAATTTAATTTTATGGGTTTTTCACTTTCTAAACTGTTTAATAAAACTGAAACTACCGAAGATACTATCGATGCCATCATAGACTCTGTAGAGCACCAAGCTTATGGTGTTTCTGAGAGTAACGTCTTGTTTTCTGGGCTTAATGAATTGGGTGGTTATTTCTTTTTTCAGACCATTGTTGTTGGTTCACTGAAGGTGAAGTGTAAAAATGGCGCTCGCTTAACTTTTAAAGGAAAGGATTTTGAATTGACCCTCAAATCTGACTCTTTGGAATTTGAATCTCACCATACCGAAGTAAAAGGACGTTATGTTACTAATATCGATTTTCAAGTTGAAGAAAAGGATATTAAATCTTTGCAAAATGCTACTTTATCTGGTATTGTATTGCATGTGAAGAACAAGGAGTTGTTGTTTTCTAAGTATAACTCTGAGAAGTAGTCTTATCTTCTGTAGTTTTTATTAGACATCGTTATTGACTCAGTCTGTGCGCACTCGTTGCTAACGAGCGCTAGCGAGGGTAATTGCGGTTATACATTGTTGGCTGTAGTATTTTATATTTCTCCACCTGATGTCGGATTTAAATTAGAAATTATAAAAACCTTATCAAAATTTAAGTCAAAATCGATACTTCCCTTTAATTGCTCTAATTCAGATTTACTTAATCCATTTCCGATATTGTCAATTAAAGCCAACCACCAAAATTCATATTCAGATTTAAAAGGTTCTATTTTTTCCCTTGCTAGCGCTCGTCTGTGACGAGTGCAGATAAAGCAAATAAATAAAAGCTGTGGTATTTAATCGTAGCTTTTGTAGTTTTATAAGGTGAGTAGAAAATATAAGTTTCATAACAAATCTGGTTTATATTTTGTGTCTTTTGCAACTGTATATTGGATAGATGTCTTTACAAGACAGGTCTATTTGGATGTATTAGTAGATAGTATTAACTATTGTAGAGCTGAGAAAGGCATGGAATTATACGCTTATTGTTTTATGCCAAGCCATGTGCATTTTATATTCCGATCTTCTAAAGACCAACCTATGGAATTACTGAGAGATTTTAAAAAGCATACCTCTAAGAAAGTGATCGAATCGATAGAAAACAATCCTCTTGAGAGCAGAAAGGAATGGTTGCTTTGGATGTTTAAAAGAGCTGGTAAAAAACAAGGCAACATTTCTAAGTATCAGTTTTGGCAACATCACAACAAACCTGTAGAGCTTTGGAGTGAAAAAGTAATAAAACAAAAGGTAAACTACATAAATAATAACCCCTTAGAGAGTGGTTTTGTGACTAATGCGGTAGATTGGAAATACTCAAGCGCTAGGAATTTTCAAGACGACCAAACTGTTTTAGAAATTGACGACATTGGTTTTATAGGATAATTTACTTACCTGCGTGCACTCGTTACAAACGAGCGCTAGCGATGAGTAGCTTTTATATTTTCGATTTTGTTCTCACAAAAGCAGCTGCAATAGCTGATGTTATTACGCCCATAACAATTGCGTGCACTCGTTACAAACGAGCGCTAGCGAGGGTTGTTGTTTTCTAAGTATAACTCTGAGAAGTAGAGTAAACCTTATTTAATCTTTTAGACATTGTTATTGACTCAGTCTGTGCGCACTCGTTGCAAACGAGCGCTAGCGAGGGGTTGTTGTTTTCTAAGTATAACTCTGAGAAGTAGATTGAATTTTATTTAATCGTTTAGACATTGTTATTGACTCTGTACGCACTCGTTACAAACGAGCGCTAGCGAGGGGAGAACAAGCAATTACTTATAGCCATTGTTGTAAGCAGTTATTTATTGTTTAGACTGCATGATTAAACTTTGTATTGTCGAAATTGTTTTCTTGTTTCTAAATACTATTTCTAAAACTGTTTCTAACTCTGTTGGATTGTTACATTCAAATTTTCCATCTTCAATAAGAGGTGAGAACACTCTCAATGGATAAGGAAGAAGTTCTTCTTGAATAAGTCTTACTAGATCAAAATCATAATTTCCGATAGCAGGTGCTACAATTTTTAATGTATGTAGAATTCCTGGTTTAGTATCATTACTATTTTGGATAGCAACATTTACTTTTCTTGTATCAATTGATGCTGTTACAACATTTTTTGTCATTTCATTAAGAAACTTTGCTTGTTCTTGTAAAATTGTAATTGGTAGGATCATATCACTCCCATTAAGCAAATCTTCTGGCCATAAATTTTTTATATCTGACATAGTATTTATCTTTTAATTTTTATTGATATTGGTAAATGATCTGAAATTGAGTCATCTATAATACTTGAGTTTTTAATTAACTTCACTCCTGAACCTAATTCTGTAATTATTTCTAGTTCACTTTCTTCAAAATGGTCTAGGAATTCAGGTCGAATAATAACTTGGTCAAAAGTATTCCAAAAATAGTTTATTGGTTTTGATAATGTGTTATAAATAGTGCCATTTACAGTTCCTTTACCATCGTCACCAAAAAAACTCCACATTGGATTATAAAAAAAAGGATATTCCTTTCCATCTACAGTTCTTTTCTTTTTTAAAGCAACTTCTTTAGACATGACAGAGTGCAAACCTGTAGTTTGTACCATTCCAAAATCAAAAGGATTCATATTGAAATCACCTATGATTATAGTGTTAATATTTTTGGTCTTTTTTTCAAAATCATTGATAACAGTATTTAACTCCATTGAATGTGCTGCTTGGTCAGCAAAGTCCCAATTCACTTTAGATTGGAAATGAATACACATTAAGTTGAATATTGGATAAGTCGGAATATTTATTGATCTAACCGTATACCTATTATTGCTTGTAATAGGCATAACAAATTTATCATGAAATTTAGAGAACATTTTTATTTTTGAGCAAATTGGATCAATGTTATAAAAATAGCTGACACTCTTATCATTAAGAGCTAAAAGTATGTCTCCAATACTAACATTACATTCAGCTAAAAAAATAATATCTGGATTAATCTCAGTTGCAATTAATTTAACCTCTTTGTTTGTTAATTCTTTGTTTATGTTCCAAAAGAATATTTTCATAATTGCTTACAACGGTCTCGTATAACCGTCAGTTACGGGTTAATATGCGTTAATTTTCGGTTTATCACTAACGTTAGCAATTCCGAGTGGATTCGGACGTTGTCGAATACACCGTAATTGCGGTTATACATTGTTGTAGCACGTTATCGAAAATAAGGTTATTTTAATTTGTTAATTTGGTTAAGATTTTTTTTGTTTTCAATTAGTAAAATCTCCAATTTATCATTTTCAGTCTCAATATATTTGAATAGATTTTTAAGTTCATTTTTTGTCTCTGAAAGAACAATTTCAGAGTTGACGCATTTATTAAACCAAATATTTTTTTTACTTTCAGCTTCAATTAATTCTGTTGATATTTTATACTTTTTATCTACTCGTTTTTTAATAATGTTTTCAGTTTTTTGTAAGTAATTCTTTTGATCATTAATTTCAGAATCAATATTTTTCATTTCAAATAAATACGTATTCTTCTTTTTAATATGAGTGCACTTTTCAAATGTATTTTTATTTGGACAATAACTATATTCTTTTTTTTGTTTATAAAGTTCATTCAATTTTTTTAATCCATTTTCTTTATACCAATAACTCCTTTTTAATCTCCTATTGGTTAAATTTAATTCATTTTGTAAATCATCGTATTTCGTTTTATACTTAAAATATGAGCTATATTCTTTTTTCATTTTTTTTTCATGGGATGAAATTTTCATATTTAATCCATCAATTTTTGGATTTTCATTATTTTCTTCTATTTTTTCAATCAGAAAAGAATTTTCAAAATTTAATGCATTTATACAAAGCTTTTTTCCTGCTTCTATTTTATCCACGTGTGCTAATAAATCATTTAATAAATCTATACGTTTTTTTGTGATAATTTTAATTATTAAGCCTATCTGTCTCTCAATATTATTCTCAATGTCTAGGCCTGCAAAGCCAAATATTTTGGATATTTCTGTTTTTCCATTACCAGAATAGTTAGATATAATGAAAAAATTTTTTTTCATTATTACTAAAGATTTTTTGATTGCTAATAATTGATTTTGGATAGATTCTAAATCTTGTTTTAATAATAAACCATATTCAAGATTTTTAGAGTCATATAAAACTTGGTTAACTGTTTTATTAATATAATTTCTTCTTATATAGATTTCTTCTGAAAAGAGTTTGTCATTATCAATTTTTATATGTTTATTTTTTGTTCTGTAACTGTAAACGTCTAAATTATTTACATAATTCTCGACTGTGACAAGGTTTTTCTTAAGGGTGTTTCTAAATGGGATTGTATTTGGCGGTTTTCTAGGTTTTTTATTATTAACAATATCGTTTGTAAAGTCGTTAGAGTATTTTAGATAATCATAGTATTCGTTTAGGGTGTTAACTATTTCGCATAAGTTACCTGCGTCTTTCGACTTAAACTTCAAGATTTCGCATCCTAATTTTATTTCATCGGTATTTTGTGAATAAAGATTAAAATTTGTTAATAATAATAAATAAAATACTTTATAATTCATTGTGTTAATGTGCTACAACTAGTTATATTAGGATAAATATCATTATTATCCCAGCTTATTTTCAGGATAAGAGAAGTTCTTGGTGTTTTTTAAAATGTTTTAATTCGCTACTTCGCTGATAAACTTAATACGATAGAGGCGTAATTCTTCGTCGTCATAGTCGCCATCAAATTCTTCTATAGCATCAGAGATTTTATCGCTTTCTGAGTCCATAAAATAGTCATGGATTTCTTCTTGCTGGTCTTCGTCTAAGATTTCATCTATCCAATAATTAATATTTAGTTTGGTACCTGAATAGACAATAGATTCCATTTCGCCAATAAACTCTGGCATTTCCATACCTTTTGCAGATGCTATATCATCTAAAGGTAATTTTCTATCAACGTTTTGTATTATGTAAAGTTTTAATGCAGAGTTTGAACCTGTAGACTTAACGATCATGTCATCTGGTCTCATGATATCGTTTTCTTCTACATAATCTGCTATGAGATTTACAAAATCCCTACCGTACTTTTTAGCTTTGCTTTCGCCTACACCATGCACATTAGAGAGCTCTTCTATATTGATAGGATACTTTAATGCCATATCTTCTAAGGAAGGGTCCTGAAAAATAACAAATGGAGGCACACCTAATTTTTTAGCATTACGCTTGCGCAAATCCTTAAGCATGGTCATTAGCTTTTCGTCTGCTACGGCTCCACCTCCCTTAGCGTTGGTAATGATACTATCACTGGTTTCATCATCGTACACATGGTCTTCTGCCATCATAAACGATTGCGGATTTTTCAAAAAGTCTTTACCCGATTCGCTTAAACGCAATACGCCATAAGTCTCAATATCTTTCTTTAATAGTCCTGCCACAATTACTTGGCGTATAAGAGCCATCCAAAAACGGTCTTCTTTGTCTTTACCAATACCAAAAAACGGTTGTGAATCCGTTTTATGGGAGGAAATTAATGCATTGGATTTACCAATTATTACTTGTACCAAGTCTTTTGCTTTGTACTTTTCGTTGGTCTTGCTTACGGTATCCAACAATATTTTTACCTCATCTTTAGCCTCTACCTGCTTTTTAGGATTACGAACGTTATCGTCCATATCCCCTCCTTCGCCAGTTTCATTATCAAACTCTTCACCAAAATAATGCAGGATAAATTTTCGTCTAGACATAGATGTCTCGGCAAATGCCACAACTTCTTGCAACAGGGCATGACCAATCTCTTGCTCAGCCACAGGCTTGCCAGACATAAACTTCTCAAGCTTTTCTATGTCTTTATAGGCATAAAATGCCAAACAGTGGCCTTCTCCTCCATCACGTCCTGCCCTACCCGTTTCTTGGTAATAGCTTTCTATACTTTTTGGAATATCGTGATGTATTACAAAACGTACATCTGGCTTGTCAATACCCATACCAAAGGCAATGGTTGCCACAACCACGTCTGTATCTTCCATTAAGAACATATCTTGATGCTTTACTCTGGTTTTAGCATCTAAACCTGCATGATATGGTACGGCCTTTATGCCATTAACCTGAAGTACTTGAGCCAATTCTTCTACACGCTTTCTGCTTAAGCAGTAAACGATACCAGATTTGCCTTCGTTTTGCTTAATAAAACGAATGATATCGGCATCTACATTCTTTGTTTTGGGACGTACCTCGTAATATAAGTTTGGCCTATTGAATGATGCTTTAAAAGTTACAGCATCAGTCATCCCTAGACTTTTTAGGATATCTTCCTGCACTTTTGGTGTAGCTGTTGCTGTAAGTCCAACAATCGGAATATCATCACCAATACGCTTTATAATATGACGCAGGTTTCTGTACTCTGGTCTAAAATCGTGTCCCCATTCGCTAATACAGTGTGCTTCGTCCACTGCCATGAATGAGATTTTCTGAGTCTTCAAAAAATCTACGTATTCTTCCTTAGTTAACGATTCTGGTGCTACGTATAATAGCTTTGTAATGCCATTAATAATATCATCTTTTACACGTTTTACTTCGGTTTTATTTAATGACGAATTTAAAACGTGTGCGACTCCTTCATTATCGGACACTGCGCGTATGGCATCTACTTGATTTTTCATTAGAGCAATAAGTGGAGATACCACAATCGCTGTCCCGTCTTTTATTAAAGCTGGTAGCTGATAACAGAGTGATTTTCCACCACCTGTTGGCATAATAACAAAGGTGTTATTACCTTCTACTACATTTTTAATAACTTCTTCTTGTAGACCCTTAAACCCAGAAAAACCAAAGTATTTTTTTAGTGAGGAGTGTAAGTCAATTTCTGCAATACTCATTAATCCCTTTTCGTATTTATTTCTTCTTAAAAATACTAAACTCTATTACAAATTTAACATATAGAGCTTAGCTTTGCATCTGTAATTACTTTGTATAGTACTCAAATTATTTTCATAGTGATTTGGGAATATTTGAATGAAAAAATTCACGTACTTTTGCGTAACCTTAAAGATAACAAAATCTTTATATCTAAAAAACACATTAAAAAATTAGTTTTGAACACTGTGTCGTCCATTTTAAATACTGCGAAAAGCACCATAGCATTAGAAAGTAAAGCTATTGGAAATTTATCAGAATTACTTACTGATGATTTTGCCAATGCCGTTGAACTGATCTATAATTCTAAAGGCCGCGTAATTATTACTGGTATTGGTAAAAGTGCCATTATTGCCAATAAAATTGTTGCGACTTTAAATTCTACTGGAACTCCTGCTATTTTTATGCATGCTGCAGATGCCATTCACGGTGATTTAGGTTTAATTCTTAAAGACGATGTTGTTATTTGTATTTCTAAAAGCGGTAACACTCCAGAAATTAAAGTTCTGGTGCCACTTATAAAGAATGCCAAGAACAAAATGATTGCTATTACTGGCAATAAAGACTCCTTTTTGGGACAGCAATCGGACTACGTTTTAAATGCTTACGTTGAGCAAGAAGCTTGCCCTAATAATTTAGCACCTACCACAAGCACCACTGCACAACTGGTAATGGGTGACGCCTTAGCAATTTGCTTATTGGAATTAAGAGGGTTTTCGAGCAAGGATTTTGCAAAATATCATCCTGGTGGCGCCTTAGGCAAACGTTTGTATTTAAGAGTAAATGATTTATCATCCCAAAACCAGAAACCAGAAGTACATCTAGACGCTAGCATTAAGGAGGTGATAGTCGAAATTTCAGAGAAAATGCTGGGAGTTACCGCAGTAGTAGAGGGCGATAAAATTGCTGGCATCATTACAGATGGAGATTTACGACGCATGCTAAGTAAAAGTGTTGATATAGCTAATCTTACCGCAAAAGATATTATGAGTACCAACCCAAGGCGCATTGACGAAGATGCCATGGCAGTAGATGCTAAAGAATTGATGGAAGAATTTGGTATTTCGCAATTATTGGTTGAGCATGAAGGTAAATACTCTGGTGTTGTTCATTTACACGATTTAATTAAAGAAGGCATTATATAATGGCAAAAAAGAGTATAGATGAAATGTCTTTTTTAGATCATCTTGAAGATCTGAGGTGGCATTTAATAAGATCAACTATAGGAATTGTCATTGCTGCAACGCTTGCGTTTGTTTTCAAAAAGTTCATTTTTGATGTTATCATTTTTGGGCCAACGCAAATGAGTTTTCCAACCTATGAAGGTCTGTGTAAGATGTCGCAATTTTTAGGCATAGAAGACACTACGTTTTGTGCTGATAAATTCCCATTTATAATTCAAAACAGAACTGTAGCCGGACAGTTTTCCGCACACATTTGGACATCTATTTATGCAGGTTTTATTGTAGCTTTTCCTTATGTATTATACCAATTATGGAGCTTTATAAGTCCTGGGTTAAATCCTAATGAACGTAAAAATTCTCGAGGCTTTATAATTATTGCTTCAATTTTGTTTTTTTTGGGTGTATTATTCGGTTACTATATAATAACACCATTGTCTATAAACTTTTTGGCTAATTATCAAATAAGTGACCAAATTTCAAATGAGTTTGATATAAGCTCTGTTATTGCTATTGTGAGGTCTTCATCACTAGCCTCTGGTTTTGTGTTTGAGCTGCCGATTATCATTTACTTTTTAACCAAAGTTGGTTTGGTTACACCGCAATTTTTAAAAAAATACAGAAAGTACGCTTTAGTAATTGTACTTATATTATCTGCTATAATAACTCCTCCAGATGTTGCGAGTCAGGTCATTGTGGCGATACCAATTTTAGTACTTTACCAAGTTAGTATTTATATTTCTTCTATAGTTGTTAGAAATCAAAACAGAAAAAGAAAACATGTCTGATATCGTAAAAGAATTTAATGATTATCGTTCTAAGATGAACGATAAAATCCTTTCGGATAACAATAAAATTGTAAAGCGTATTTTTAATTTAGACACTAATGCCTTTGCAGAAGGTGCTTTAGATAAAAGAACGAAAGAATTGCTTGGCTTAGTCGCTTCAACCGTACTTCGTTGTGACGATTGTGTGAAGTACCATCTAGAATCTTCATACAATGAAGGGTTAACTAAAGCTGAAGTTAGTGAAGCGCTTGGCATCGCTACTTTAATTGGTGGAACCATTGTAATTCCACACTTAAGAAGGGCCCATGAATACTGGGAAGCTCTAGAAAATCAAGGTTAAACTTTTTATAAATATAGGCTAGAGATAATCGGTTCTATATGAATTTATTATTTTTAGCGTTCTTAGAAAGTATATGAAACTACGTGCAGAGAATTTAATGAAGTCCTACAGCGGACGAAAAGTTGTTAAGGATGTTTCACTTGAAGTGAATCAAGGTGAAATTGTAGGTTTACTTGGGCCTAATGGTGCTGGTAAAACGACTTCGTTCTACATGATAGTTGGTATTATTAAACCTAATGGCGGAAATATCTATCTAGATAACACCAACATTACCAAATATCCAATGTATAAGCGTGCACAAAATGGTATTGGTTATTTAGCTCAAGAGGCTTCAGTATTTAGAAAGTTAAGTATTGAAGATAACATTTTGAGTGTGCTTCAACTTACCAAATTGAGCAAAAAAGAACAGCACGAAAAAATGGAATCCCTGATTGAAGAGTTTGGTCTTGGTCATATAAGAACCAATCGTGGTGATTTACTTTCTGGTGGAGAACGTCGTCGTACCGAAATTGCTCGTGCACTTGCCACAGACCCAAACTTTATATTATTAGATGAACCTTTTGCTGGTGTAGATCCAGTTGCTGTAGAGGATATTCAGCGCATTGTAGCTAAACTCACTAAAAAGAATATCGGTATTCTTATTACAGACCATAACGTACAAGAAACACTTGCTATAACAGACAGAACTTACCTGATGTTTGAAGGTGGTATCCTTAAAGCCGGTAAACCCGAGGAACTAGCCAGCGATGAAATGGTTCGTAAAGTCTACCTTGGGCAAAACTTTGAACTTCGTAAAAAGAAATTAGAGTTTTAAATCTAGGCTAACTTCTTCAGTTTTCTTCTAAGTCTTTTAAAACCTAAGATTACTAAATACACTAGAGCAGACTGTATAAAAAGATTCACAATCCAAAATATGGCTCTTATGTACAAACTTTCATTTACGTAAAATGGCAAATTTCTGTGAATACCACTTATGGGTAAGCTAAAAATAGCAATTACCACGTTTGTAACTGAGGTAAGATCGCTCTTACTTTTCGTTAACTGAACGTCTAAAAAGACAATCAAAAATTGAATCACCATTAGCGTAAAAAAAACGATGAGAAACGGTCTGAGTTTTAGCTTTTTTTTCATTTTTCTGTGATTTCTTGTTTTATTAATTTTTTTTGATAACGTCCTTGTACAATATCAACCACAACTAATATGGCAATTACAAAATAGAAGGTCGTTTTGCTCATTGGTACAATCTCATTTCCAAAGATTTTAAGATGTGCTAAATGTCCTCCCTCAGTAACTAACATGATACCAACAATAAATAGAATAAATAATCCCAACACCTCATACATTCTATTTTTAGATAAAAACGAAGAGATCTTATTAGCAAAAACCAACATTAAAAGACCACTTAATACAATAGCTATAGCCATAACAATAAAAGCGGTTGTTGAATTTTCGATTTCGCGAGTTAATCCAATAGCTGCCAATATGGAATCAAAAGAGAAAACCAAATTCATAATCACTATACTCACCACAACAGCATTAGCTGACTTAGAGCCCTTGTCTGTGACCATTTGATCTACAGTAAGATCTTTTGTAGAGATCATATGCCAAATCTCTTTAATTGCTGTGTAAATGATAAATCCGCCACCTGCTAAGACTATTAGACTATGGCCATTAAACGCAAAGTCTACTACATCTTCAATATGACCTGTTAAAAATGAAAATGGCTCCTGAAAATATTTTATCAATGATACCAATACAAAGAGCAAAACAATTCTCAGCACAATAGCTATTAATATACCTACCCTTCTCACCCGTTTTTGTTCACTTACAGGTGCTTTTTTAGACTCTAAAGAAATATATAATAAGTTATCAAATCCTAGTACCGCCTGAAGCATTACCAGCATTAAAAGCGTAAAAATAACTTGGGCCATTTTTTAATATATTGTATTTATTAGTTTATGTTCTTCTTATCGATTAAGGACAAAATAATATAGAGAATAATAATGATAGGTATTGCAGCAAAGTGCAGCACAACCAACATTACCAAGCTTATAATTAAAAAGATATATCGTATTGCGTTGTTCTTAAAGCTCCAATCTTTAAACTTTAATGCAAACAATTTTATATTGGAATTTAAGAGGTAACAACTTACAAGTGTCAGTACAATTAAAAACCATTTATTTATAATGATAGTATTCATAACATCATTATTCTGATATTCTAAAATCAGAGGCAATGATAAAATAAGTAAGGTGTTTGCAGGTACAGGCAATCCCTTAAAATACGTTTGTTGATCTTCATCTAAATTAAACTTTGCCAGCCTGTAAGCTGAAGCTAAAGGAATAAACAACCCAATTAAAGGTAATATAGACATTTTAAAGCCTTGCCAATGAAATATAGAATTCCAGCTATTAGAGTATGAAGCATAATCCGGACTATCAACAGTAAGAGAAATTAGCTTAAACATAATAATTCCCGGCACTACACCACTTGTCACTAAATCTGCCAAAGAATCTAACTGTATACCTAAAGGGCTCTGCACGTTAAGTTTTCTTGCTAAAAGACCATCAAAAAAATCGAAAAAGATGCCTAAAAACACAAAAAAAGCAGCAACTATAAAATTGCCATATACAGCAAATATTAGAGCGATACAACCTGAAAATAAATTTAGAAGTGTAACTATATTAGGAATGTTTCGCTTAAAACTCATGAATATAATTTTTGTAAAAATATAAAAGTATTTGAGCTTAGCTTATTATTTTTTTCAAATTGTGTGCATTACAAGACAATAAGAAGACCTTTTTAAAGTTAAATACATAGAAAAATTGTGCATCTTTGTAAAAAATTTTGCTGTTGAAAAATTACATCGTAATTCTCTTAACACTTATTACCTCTTTCGCTTTTGCGCAAACTACAAGAAAGTATTCTAATGAATTTATGAATATTGGTGTAGATGCTGCTGCTTTAGGGATGAGTAATGCTGTGGTCTCGCAAACTGCAGATGTTAATTCCGGATATTGGAATCCGGCTGGATTAGTGCATCTTGAAGACAATCAGCTCTCCCTAATGCACTCTAGCTATTTTGCAAATATTGCCAACTACAACTACATTGCTTACGGCATGCCATTAGATAACCGCAGTGCTGTTGGAGTTTCTCTTATTAGGTTTGGAGTTGATGATATTTTAGACACTACACAGTTAATAGACGATGAAGGCAATATAAACTATGATAGAATCAGCACATTTTCTACTGCCGACTATGGTCTCACCTTCTCCTATGCCAGAAAATTACCACTAGATGGCTTAAACTTTGGGGTTAATGCTAAAATTATACGACGTATTATTGGCGACTTTGCCTCATCTTGGGGATTTGGTTTAGATGCTGGTATCCAGTTTGAGAACAAATCGGGATGGAAATTTGGCTTTATGGCTAGGGATATTACAACCACTTATAATGCTTGGTCTATAGATGAAGAAAAATTTGAACAAATTAGTGGTGCAGTTGAAGGAGAAAACCAAGAACTACCTGAAACCACCGAAATTACCATACCAAAGTTAGAACTAGGGATGTCGAAGAAATGGATTTTTAATTATGATTATTCCTTACTCGCTGCTGCAAATCTTAATGTACGCTTTGCGGAAAATAACGATATCATTTCTACATCTTTTGCGAGTATAAATCCTGCGTTAGGGTTTGAATTTGGATATACGGATTTGGTTTTTTTAAGAGGTGGTGTCGGTAATTTTCAAAATGAACTACAAATAGATAACTCTGAAGACTTAACCTTTCAACCAAATTTTGGTGTAGGATTTAAATATAAAGGCATCCAAATCGATTATGCCTTCACAGATATTGGTGATCAGAGTGCTGCACTATATTCAAATGTATTCTCCTTAAAAATAGATTTTAGTATTTTTAGATAGTTAACCATCATCCATGAAAATAAAACTATCACTTTTAGCTTTTTTCTTCGTTACATTTTCGTTTGCATTTCAATTTCAGTTATCTAATGATGCTGAAGTGTCCGTCTTAACCTTTGGACCAGGTAAAAGTCTAAATGATTCGTTTGGGCATAATGCTTTTAGGATAAAAGATAAAACAAAAGGTATAGATATAGTTTATGGTTACGGTCAGTATGACTTTGATGCACCCAACTTCTACTTAAAATTTGCTAGAGGAAAACTCAACTACCTTATTAGTCGGCATTTTTTTTCTGATATTTTCAACTATTACTCGCGAGAAAATAGAACGATTAAAGAGCAAGTTTTAAACCTTTCAATTGAACAAAAACAGAAGCTTTTCAATTATTTAGAAAACAATTACAAGCCTGAAAATAGAAAATACCTTTATGATTTTTTCTATGATAATTGTGCTACTAAAATTAGAGACGTCTTATCTACAATTACCAATAATAGCATAAGTTTTGAGAAGCCCAATGACTTTGAGCAACGAACATTTAGAGACCTTATTTATGAGCATGTAGATAAAAATTCGTGGGGAAGTTTGGGTATTGATATAGCTCTAGGTTCTGTTGTGGATAGAGAAGCTTCTGCTAATGAGTACATGTTTTTACCAAAATATATTTATTCGTTTTTTGAAGTCTCTAAAATCAACGGCAATGTTAATTTGGTAAAGTCTTCATCCATACTTTTCAAATCAAAAGAAGAGGACTCAACCTCTGGTTTCCTTTTAAGTCCTTTTATAATTTTTGGACTTCTATCATTTGTTATTCTTTTTATAACATTTAAAGACAATAAAAACGGTAAACAAACTAAATGGCTAGATATCTCAATTTTTGCCCTAACAGGTTTAACAGGTATTCTTTTATTGTTTTTATGGTTTGGAACAGACCACACAGCAACTTGGCAGAATTATAATCTTCTGTGGGCTTTTCCTATTAATGTTTTAATAATTGGACAATTATTAAAAAAAGACGTTAGAAATTGGGTTAAAAGTTATCTGAAGTTTTTGATTATTATGCTATGCCTTTTAACCTTGCATTGGATTATTGAAGTGCAAGTATTTGCCATTACTTTAATTCCTCTTCTCATAGCCTTAGCTCTACGCTATGTCTATTTGGTGAAGTTCTTATCTTCCAAAACTAAGGCTTACTGACCTCTGTAATATAAAATTGTGCTCAATGTCTTAATAGCGATATTAAAGTCTAGAAACACACTTCTGTGCTTTATATAGTATAAATCGTATTGTAATTTTGTAAGACTATCATCTATTGAAGAACCATATCTGGTCTTTACTTGAGCCCAACCTGTTAGTCCTGGTTTAATGATATGTCGTGTTTCATAAAACGGTATAATTCTTGCCAATTCATTGACAAAAAACGGACGTTCTGGTCTTGGACCAATGACACTCATGTCGCCTTTTAAAACATTATAAAATTGAGGAACTTCATCTAAACGCGATCTTCTTAGAAACTTTCCGAATTTAGTGATACGCTTATCATCTTTCTTTGCCCATTTAACACCGTCTTTCTCAGCATTAATTATCATTGTTCTTAGTTTAACGATTTTAAATGGCTTTCCGTTTCTACCTATACGTTCTTGAATATAAAACAATGGGCCTTTATTGCCCAATGCATTTCCAAATAATATAAAGGGTAAAATAATAATACCAATTGCTAAACCGGTAATTGCTAACAAAATATCAGAAGCTCTTTGGAAAAAAATATAGAGTTTGTTCTCATTACTTCTACTAAAAGGAAAGTACTTATAAAAATCCTTCCCTACAAACTGAATTGGAACTCTGTGCAGTAACTCTTCATACACTTGAGTATACTCTCTTATTTTAAAACCTCGCTCTAATAACATCATAAGATCATGATAGACCTCAGCTATGATAGCTTCAGAATTAAAACTAGCCACTAACACTTCTGAAATTCTTTCTTTCTCTATAACATCTAGAAAATCTTTGGCTTGATACTCTTTTAAACCTTTAAATTTTACTGATTCTGGTGTAGAGGCCTCACTATTTATAAAACCAACTATCTTATAATTAGGATCGGAAGTGTTAAGTGCCCTAACTAAACCATCTATATTAGATATTTCACCAACCAAAAGTACACGCTTATAAAATCTTGGCGATTCAATTAGGTTGATGTATACTAAACGCCAAAGTAAAATTGAAATAATTAGTGCTAAATAAAAATAGACAATCTGAATACGCTCCTCTGGCAAGTAAGGTGATAAAACTGGGGTTAGAAGGTAAAATAGTACAACCGTAGAAGTTGTGATAACAGTGTTCTTGAAAGTCGTATCGAGTTTACTAGCCTTTTGAAGATCATAAAGCTCAAAAATAGTCCCAAAGATGATTAGATATACACTTAGCAGTGTCAGCGACACTATATTCTCTACATCAAAGCGTAAATACTCAAATTTAGGATAAAGATTTAAGCAATAAATTGCAAGAAGAACCATGAGAATATCCATGATTCTTAGTAGAATCTTACGTTCTGACACTTCAAAATGGATGCCTTTTTTCGGAGACATAAGGATTAATAGCTGTCGTAAATATACTAACATAAATTGATATTTATCTTCAAATTAAGACAAAAGCCTTTCCCATTTTACTCTTACTTGGTTCCAATCGAATTTTTCTACTTTTTTACGTGCTTTAATTACTAATTTATCTTTAAGGTTAGTATCTTTTTTTAGTTTTATAATGGCATCTGCCATTGCATTTATATCATTTGGTGGAACCAGAAGTCCATCTTCATTATTAGTGATTAAAAAAGGTAAACCACCCACGTCAGTTGAAACAATTGGTAAGCCCAATGCCATCGCTTCAATAACACTTACTGGCATATTATCAAAATTTGTAGTGTTAATGAAAATATTACTGTCTTTTGATATCTCTATCCATTCCTTTTTTGATAGTTTACCTGTAAATTTCACATTAAGGTTCATTTGTTTAACTAATTGTTTAATTTCAATTAAACTACCATCACTATCTGGACCTACCATATACAACTCTGCATTATATCCTTTTTTTAAAAGATTATCTAATATCAAAACAGCTAACTTTGGATTATAGATTTTAGAAAAAGACCTTAACCAGAATAGTTTAATACGATCTATGTTTCTATTACAAAACTCAAAATCTTTTACCTCTATGGTATTTGGAATAAACTCTACATTTTTATACCCATAGCTTTGAAAATGTTCTTTTAAGAAATTTGAGGGTGACACTAATCTGTATGCGTTACCAAAAATCATCTTACTCATTTTTGGGTTTTCCTTCAAGCGTTTCTCAAGATTTCCGCCATGTAAAATAGGGATATATCTAACTTTTAAAGCTCTTGAAAGCTGGCTTATTATCAGTGCATAATAAAAGTTTGTTGTACTGTAGGTATCGATGAGTACAAAATCTGTTCGTCTGTGATTTTTTAGTACCAAGAACAACATGTCTAGCAGTCTAAAAATTTTGTTTTGCTTACTAGAGGCTATTTTTACCTTGCAAAATTGTCTTAAACGAGAACTTAATATTTCTACAGAAGTTGCGTTTTTACCCTTTTGCGACAAGGCGTTTCCTATGTACAATAGTCTTATCATCAACAATATTTAATAGTGACAACGCATATATAAAGCCAGGAGCAGCCAAACGCATTGCAGAATGGTTTATGGTAGCAAACCAAAAAGCTAAAAAGGCATAAAAGAATAAATTGTTAGTAGACCTCTCCCTAATACTCAGTGGTTTAAATATAAGAATACAAATTATAAATATACCTAGTATTCCGTGCTCAGACAACAATCTACTAATTTCATTATGAGAGGCAATAATTTGACCCTCTTTTTCTAACCTAATTTTTTTCATACCACTGGCTCCAACACCCAAAAATGGTTCATTCATAAATCCCTCTAGTTCATCAAAAAACAAATCTGCACGACCAGTGGTAATATCATCTGTAGACCTACCTGCTGCATCTTGGTTAGAGTAACGCTTTTCTATAAGGTCATTGGTTTGGTTCTTACTCAACACCCATGAAAAAACACCTAAAAAACTAAATAAAAGAAAAGTAAGAACTATTCTTTGCTTTTGTTTAAAGCCTGATTTTATATATAAGAAAAATAAAAATATAGAAATCATTAAAAGCGCGGTGAGTACACCTCCACGACTAAATGTTACTAAAGCTCTAAATGATATTGCCAATATTATGACACCATTTACCATTTTCAATAATAGTGTAGGTGAATTTAAAAAAAACCGAACTGTAAACGCAAAAATACCAAGACCAAGAATAGTAGAAACCTGATTAGGCCCAAATCCACCAGAAGCTGCATAGTTTGATGCGGTACTAGATATTGTTTCTTTTATAGTAGGTGAATATAGGAAAAGATAAGTTGTCATTGATACAATAGGCAGGCCAATATACTTTATGACATCTAAAATTTCTGATTTTTTTATAGGCTTATCATAACAATATAAGGCACTAATTCCTAGGCATACTGGTCCACTTAATACAAAAGCAACCGAGCTTCTAAATCTTAAATCATAACCTAAATTAACAGATGCCAAAACAACGGCAGGCACTAAAGCTATTAGATAAAAAAAATATGGATAGGCCTTATTTGAAATACCAGAGTAAAACATACCAAAAACAGCAAACAGTATTACCAAATACTTAGAGATTTCATAGAATAATCCACCACCAGTCATTCTAAATAATGATTCTCCTGCTATGATATAACAACAGGCAAATAAAACGGTTATAGTTTTTTTAGACTTTTTAGCTGTTATAATCCTAACAAAAAAGAAAACAATTACAGCCAAATAAAATGGTTGCCTTATTATTGGCAAAGCATAAATTAACACGCCAATGATAATATGTAACACTACTAAACCAATATAATTTGATTCTTTTTCCATTAGTTGTTATATACACTTAATATCAATTTTAAAGTTGCAAATTGTGAATACTTTTTAGAAACCGTATCTCTGAGTGCTAAGCCCATTTTCTCCGCTTTACTTTTGTTTGTTATAAGTTCCTCTAAGGCTTCAGCTAAAGCAAACGAATTTCCCTTTGGAACCAATAGTCCTGAAAAACCAGACTTCACAACCTTTTTACAATCTCCAACATTTGATGTTGCAACAGCTAACCCTGCTTCACCATATTCTAAAAGTGCTAATGGCAAACCTTCTGATTTAGATGACAAAACACCTATAGAACAATTTGATAAAATTGCTTTAATGTCTGAGCAACTACCATAAAAGAACACTTTAGATGATAAATTTAGCCTTGTTACTAAACTATGTACTTTTTTTGAATAATCATCATTAAAGCTTGCTCCAACACAATGTAATGTATATTCTGGAAATTTTTTTTCTATTTTACCAAAAGCTTCTATAAGATTAAAATGATCCTTTTGTGGCCTTAAATTTGCCAAACAGACAATTCTTTTTTCTTTTTTTCCCTTCAGATCTGTCTTTAATAATGCATTCTTCTCAAACACTATAAAATTTGGAAGATAGCTTACAGATGTATGATTCAAATGTTTTTTTGCCCATTCAAGTAGTCTATCATTTACTGCGAAACTGTGAGAAAAAAAATTCGAGCAGAGTTTCAGTATTCTTTTTGGTCTATTTGCTAGATACTCACTATCTCCATAATGGTCGTGCCATATTACTCTTGTTTTATTTAAAAACAAACTAACGAGTGTTGCTAAAAAAAAAGAACTGGAATGTGCATGGATAATATTTATTTTTTCCCTCTTTATAAAAGAATGTAATCTTAGCAACGCTTTGATATCGATAGTTCCTTTCTTTTTTAAGAACAAAAACTTAACATCTTTGCTTAAACTTCCTTTTAAAATACCTTCTCTACGAGTAGCACATAAATAAGATGTATCTATACTTTCGCATAATGAATTAGCCAAATTTACGGCCATTCGCTCTGCACCACCAGCGTCTAAGGTATCTATTAATTGAAGTACTCGCATTACTTATTAACCAATTTACTTATTTCAGACTCTAATCTATCAATAGTATATTGTTGTGACCATTCTAGTGCTTTTTTTGATAATTGATTTAGATGTAAATCCCCTTTTTCAAGTGAATCAATAATAGTATTTACAGCACTATCTACACTTGGCTCAATTAATATACCACGCTTACCAAAATCTAAAATCCAAGGTAAGCATGAAATTTTTGTAGAAATAGGTATGGCTCCAAAAAACATACCTTCGGCTATAGCTTTAGGCCATCCCTCACTTTTTGATGGTAAGATTGTGAAGTGTGCATCAAGCAAACACTGTTTTACATTGTCTTTTGGTTGATTTCCATAAATGAATACCACATCTTCAAGTCCATGTGCTTTTACATAGAGCTTAACATCATCTATTAAAGGTCCATCACCAAACATATGAAGTTCTGAACTAATCCCTTTATTTTTTAGAGCTTCAATAATCTTTATTGTTAACAAAGGCCTTTTTCCAATGACCATGGCACCAGTAAAGACAAATTTTAAACGGTCTGAAAAATCTCTTTTACTATACTCAACTTTTTCAGACTCGTTATATGTAGCAGACATAAAGGGAACAACATACTTTGATTTATCCTTCCAGTCGCCATACACTAAAACTTTCATGTTTTTAGTAAAAAAGGTATTACTCAATAACCATTTTTGAAATCTATAGCCTATTGGTTGATTACTTCTAGGGTCCCAATTACCAGCATACTTAGTAGTCTTACTTTTTTTGGGATAAATTATTTGAACCAAAGCTGCAATTGCTGAGACATTACTTGGACAACGAAAATGTAAGTGATCTGCAGTCTGCATAGCCTTGGCCATTTTAAATATCATATGAGGTAAGTTAAAGACTAGTTTTAATAATCCTAAAACCGATTTTACATTAAAAACAGGTACTTTAAACAACTCTACACTATGGTGAGCGTATTGTTTTTCTAACCTATCTATATCTTTAGATTTACTAAAACATCCGACTACTATGATTTTTTCAAAATGATTGGCCCACATATTTATTTCACTCACATATGGACTATAACCATATAGCTTTCCATCTTTTTCTTTATGGGTAACTAAAGTAAAAATTGCTAACGTTCTTGACCTATTCTTCAATTATTAGATTTTTAACTATTAATTTTTGGTTTTGAAACTATCAACTTCAACAGCCCAACAAATCTACCAAAACCCTCCTTAATGGTTCTAAAACTACTCTTACTCTTTATGGCGCTTATAAATGTTAACAGCATAAGTAGTATCTCTGTTAAGTACCATTTGACAATAGATTTGAAATTTACCCTATTATATTTTACTCGCCAAACATACCAACCATTTCTTACTACCATTTTTCCATATTTGTAAGTGCTAGGTCTACCCGAAGGTTCATGATAATGCTCTAGTCTTGCTGCGGTGTTAACATATAATTTCCCTATTTTAGATAAACGTAGACAAAAATCAGCATCTTCATACAATCCGTAGCCTTCAAAGTAATCAGAAAAGGTTATCTTGTTAAAAGCTTCAATTCTATACGAGGCTACTCCTCCCATAAACAATTCTACTTCGTAGGTTTTTCCTGATGGAGGTAAAAAACTAACAGATCTACCATGCCCGAATGTTGGTAAATAACACGGAGGCATATCTGGTTGTAATCCAAATTTAGCACGCACTCTAAAGCGAAGAGGTTCTTTACGACAATACCCATCTAAGCAAAATGTCCTTGGTGTTTTAGTATCTAAACATTTCTGCCAATCAACCTCATTTGTGATATAGCCTCCTACGCCAAGTGCCATTGGATATTGCTCATAAGTCATTATAAGTTGATTAAAATAATCCGGCTCTAGGATGATGTCATCATCTAAAAAACAAACGACTTCTGTTCCTTTTTCTAATTGGTTTATACCATAATTACGTTGTCTTGTTAAGCCTTTGTGTTTTTCATCAACCTTATAATATACTGCATTTTTATAGTCACGACTAGATATTAACTGCTTTGTTTTTTCATCTTCTGAAGCATCAATAATTAGTATATGATTTGGATATAACGTTTGCTTTACAACAGATTTAAGTAGTTTTTCTAAAGCCTTAGCTCGATTGTACGTACAAATAATTAAACTAAAATTCATAATAATATTAGCTTCAATTTTTATCTCTTAGAACTTTTGCCATAGATTCGCTTACACGCCAACTCTTCCTGAAACGTTTGAGATATATCATCGGGTTCTTAACATGTTGAAGCTTATAGTATTTAAGGCATAATATGGTCTTATATCCCAAAAGCTGCGTTTTGGTATGATGTAACTTTCTAAACA
>JASBSA010000106.1 GCA_030149175.1 Winogradskyella sp.
GCATCGTTCTTTACCAGAAAAACGGATTTAAGCAAAAAAGAGTTAGAAGAGTTAAAAGCCATTATAGATAAGGAAATTAAAAACAAGTAATTATGGAACTGTATCTGCTTAAATTTTCCGCATGCCTTTTAGTCTTTTGGCTGTTGTATATAATGCTTCTTGAAAAGCAACAAATGCACCGTTTTAAAAGATTCTACCTATTAGGGGCCTTTGTTTGTGCACTGGTCATTCCTCAATTTACTATTACCGAGTATGTAGAACCTATGGTTCAGAACTTTGAAGTGTCTAATGCTATCATTCCCATTGAAACAGAACTATTTTCTCAACCAGCTGAAGAACCTTCTATACTGACATTAGGAACTGTATTATGGACTATTTACGCACTAGGTGTGCTTCTATTCTCTGTTCGGTTTTCAATAAACTTGTACAGTCTTTACAGAAGTATTTCGAAAAATTCAATATATAAAGACCGTAATTTCATTTATGTATTATTAACAGAATACCGCATACCACATTCGTTCTTTAAGTATATTTTTTTAAACAAAACTTTATTTGAAAACAACAACATACCGAAGGAGGTTTTACTTCATGAACAAACACATGCTAAACAATGGCACAGCTTGGACATTTTGTTGCTAGAACTATTACAAATGGTCTTTTGGTTTCATCCTTTGGTGTACATTTTAAAACACCATGTAAAACTCAATCACGAGTTTTTAGCCGATGACGCAGTATTACAACAAGGTGTTGCCACCAAAAACTATCAAAATATATTATTGCAATTTTCATCAAACACTCATAATCATCAATTAGCGAGTGCCATTAATTATTCATCATTCAAAAAACGATTTACAGTTATGAAAACACAAACCTCCAAAACCCGAATTTGGTTAAGTATCTTATTGGTATTACCAATCCTAGCCATTCTTTTTTACAGCTTTGCTGAACGAGAATATGTAGAAAAGGATCAAGACCTTTTAGATTCAATACAACAAGAATTAGATAAAGCAAATAAACTTAATGTAGTGTACTTAGATGGCGCAACAAAAGAGCAAGTTGCGGAATATAATGCTTGGGCTAAAAAAATAAATTCAGCCATAAAGAAAGCAGAAGCGAATAAATCTTATGAATATCCTATCATTAGACAAAAAGAGGTTGAGCATTATTTAAATATCTATAAGAATTTAATGACAGATCAGCAACGTAAAAATGCTGAAGCATGGCCAAACATTCCGCCTCCACCTCCGCCACCACCTTCAGTTCCTGAGCCTCAAAAAACAAAAAAGAGAAAGGAAAACACCAATGACTTATTCCAAACCAATAAAATTCAACCTATAGAAATCTATATTGACAGTGACAATAACATTCAATTTAACGGAAAGAACGTTGAAGCAGATAATATAAACAAGGAAGTAAAAAAGCTGAACCAACATTTATCTAAGGAAGACCACAGAACGTATGTTATGGCTTCAATTGCAATAGAAAAGAATAAAAGTGCAGATTTTGCTAAATCAATACAATCGAAACTAAAAGAAGCAAATGTTTGGTCTACATGTATTTCTTACAATGAAGGTATTACTAAATCTAACTTACCAAAAAGGTCATTAAATCTATATTCTGGTTTAACTTTAGAAGAAGCAAAAGAGAAACAAAAGAAAATCTTTAGCAAATCTGAAGACACTCAAAAAAAGATAGATAGCATCAATAATTCAAATAGCCCATGGAAAGTTAAAGTAGAGACTGCTTCTTACGAATTTATAGATGATAATGGTAATAGTACTGGCAAGGTTAATATTGAACCAACCGCACTAAACAAACAAAACGAACTACCAGTAATTTACGTCAATGAAAAGAAACTTGTAAAGGGTTACATCGCTTTGACAAAAGAAGAACTAAAAAAATTAAAGCTCACCTTGTCTGAAGGAAATGTTACGAATTTTAAACTGAAAATACCAGGAATAAAAACCGATGTTATACAAGGGAACACCATTTCAGCTACTAGTATTAAAAATCTTGATAATTTTGATGATGGAATGATTACCATATTCGACATTAAAGACGAAAAAGAAAATCGACTTCCACCAATAATCATTCAATTAAAGAAATAGATTTCATGTAAAAGCCTCGCCGTGCGAGGCTTTTCATTTTTATGGAAGGTAAGACAATCCGTTTCTTGTTTTCCAAAGGAAATACTTTTCGAATAAGATTTTGCCAAAATCATAGATTACATTCGGAATCATAATGGCAAATGTTCTAGGTTTAAATAAGTGGTTGCTCACAATTAAAACTTCCTTTTTACCTGCGTCCATTACACATAAACCAGGAATTTTTCCCCAAGGCTTTTCTTTAAGTTTTTCACCTTTTTGAACTCTAAGAATATTCTCTGCTACTACCTTACCTGTTTCATCTGATGGATATCCTGTTTTTGGTCCAGAGAACGGTACTTTACCCGGTTTAAAAGGTAGTTTTACATCCACCGCAATACCTGCAGCCCAAATATTCTTATGTGTAACATGCTGGTAAGTATCCTTCACAGGAATATAACCCGCTGCATTGGTTTGTAATCCTTCAGAATTAACAACAAACTCAACACCAACAAAAGGTGGCATCAACATGGTAAAATTACTTTCTATAAATTCTCCGTTAGATAATAAGACTCCATTAGACTTCACCTCTTCTACACCAACTTCGGTTCTGTAGTGTATGTTGAACATTTTCATAAAGGTTTTAAGCATGGTTTCTCCCATTGGCATGCCGTCTATCCCAAAATGTCCTAAATATGTTTCTGGCGTTATCCAGTATAAATCTACTTTTTTACGGATTTTCTGTTCTCTCAGCCATTTTTCAATATTAAAAAGAAACTCATATGCTGCACCCATACAACCAGCATTTTGTGTTGCTCCAATTACAATCGGTCCAGGGTTTTCTTTAAATGTATTAAGTGCTTTTCGGGTTTTCATAGCTCCATCTGGTGTGCCTATATAGTATGCATAATCTTGAACACCTTTAGCCACATCATACTTTACTTTTGGGCCCGTAGCTATGACCAAATCGTCATATTGAAAATCGCCTTTTGTAGTTTCAACTTTATTATCTTCAGGTATTACTCTTATAGCTTCAGCATGCACAAACTCTACACCTTTTTTCTCTAGTATTTTATCTTTTCTAAATGAAATATCTTTAATATCTCTTCTTCCAAAAGGTACCCAGATTAATGATGGTATAAATAAAAATAAGGGTGATTTATCAATAAGTATAACACGTTGATTCTTTGGATCTTTCCTTTTTAATTCTAAAGCCGCAGTCATTCCTGCAAAATTTCCTCCTATTACAACTGTAGTTCTCATAACTCTATGATTTTTGGTTACATATAAAATTAGTTTTTATACCCAATATTTGATATGACAAAAATCATATGAGCCCTAAACTCCACATTTTTAGCTAAGTTATGTAACATTTGTTACCATTTTGCGTTCTAATACCCTATACATCAATCAATCAAAAAACAAACAGTTATGTTAAAACAATTCTTCATCCTGTGCTCGGGAGCAGATACAGACATCCTTAAAGACTGCTCTAATGGCGAGCAAAATAAATATGCAGGTATTGGCGCCACAGTTTTTTTTACAGCCCTAATGGCAACTATTGCTGCCAGCTATGCACTCTACACGGTTTTTGACAACCTCTACACTTCCATTGGTTTTGGACTGGTTTGGGGACTTCTCATATTTAATCTAGACCGTTATATTGTTTCAACTATTAAAAAAAGAAATAACGTTTTGGATGAAATATTACAGGCTACACCAAGGATTTTCCTGGCTGTGATTATTGCTGTAGTGATTTCAAAACCTTTAGAACTAAAGATTTTTGAAAAAGAAATCAATCGGGTGTTGTTAGAACAAAAAAATGATTTAACGCTTGCAAATCAGAACCAAATTGCGCAACAGTTTAATCCTAAAATTACGGATTTAGAAAGTCAGATTCTAGGTTTGCAAAGTGAAATTGACACAAAAGAAACAGAAGTTAATGCACTCTATGACAATTACATAACAGAAGCAGAAGGCACATCTGGCACCATGAAACTAGGCAAAGGACCTGTGTACAAAGAAAAGCGAGAAAAACACGATGCCGCTTTAGCCGAGTTACAACAACTAAAAACCGAAAACAAAGTAAGGATTACAGCCCTAGAAAATGAAATCGCAGCTTTACAAAGCGATTATAAAGCCAATGTTGCGGAGTCACAACCAATTATTGACAATTTTGATGGCTTAATGGCGCGTATTAATGCTTTAGGCAAATTGCCTTGGTTGCCATCATTCTTTATTTTCTTATTATTTCTTGCCATAGAAACGTCACCTATAATTGCGAAACTTTTATCACCGAAAGGTGAGTTTGATTATAAACTCGAGGATCAGGAAACTGTTGTAAAGTCTTGGGTAGACCAACAAGTTGCTGAACGTAAACTTCTTGTTAAAACCGATAATGACATCAACAATAAGGTTTACACAGAAATTGCAGACGAA
>JASBSA010000142.1 GCA_030149175.1 Winogradskyella sp.
CCTTCATCTGATGTTATTGTTGATTGGAAGTCTGAAGTTAGTAATGAGATGAAACAACAAGGGCGTGAATATTTGGGTTCAACAGGTATTTATATTTTTAATAAAGACCTTTTGGTTGAATTGATGAAAGATGAGAGTACCGTAGATTTCGGAAAGGAAATTATTCCACAAAATATTGATAAACATAAAGTAATGAGTTATCCCTTTGAAGGCTACTGGACCGATATTGGGAATATAGATTCTTTTTTTGAAGCAAACTTAGGATTAACTGATGAAATACCTCAATTTAATCTTTATGATTTAGACAATAGGGTTTACACAAATGCTCGCATACTCCCTACATCAAAAATATCTGGGACAACACTTAATAGAGCTGTAATTGCAGAAGGTTGTTTAATTCATGCAGCAACGATAGAAAAATCGGTAATAGGTATAAGATCTAGGATTGGTAAAGAATCGACGGTTATAAACACCTATATGATGGGTAGTGACATCTACGAATCTCTTGAAGATATTGAGACAAAGAATATTGATATTCTAATGGGAATTGGAGAACGTTGTTTTATCAAAAATGCCATTATAGACAAGAATTGTAGAATAGGTGATGATGTAAGAATAAATGGTGGTCCACATTTACAAGACGCAGAAACCGATAAATACGTAATCAAAGACGGTATAGTAGTTATAAAAAAAGATGCTGTAATACCTCATGGAACTATAATTTAGTATTAAATCAAAAAGCTAAGATGAAATTTAATAGATTACCTGAGCAACTTTTAATCATCCTTTTTATGATAGCACTATTGAGCTGTAACGAAGATGATTGTACTAAAATGGTAAACATTCCTCAATGGGATCCTAATCAAATGACGTTTGTTGACAATATGCAGGAAGTACCTTGCGATTTTGAAGAGCCTGTAGATGAACCTGTTAATTAATTACTGCTTACTTTTTTTGTATTTGATGAATAGATTTTAGTAAACAACCATTGTAAAACGACAAGAAATTAAAAATTGTTAAAGTCTAAGAAATCAATTTTTTGAGTAACTCACGCACGTGTTCAGGATTTTTTATCTGATACCTTGCCTTGGTTTTAGTAAAGCCTACTTTTATAGTGTAAGCCGATTCAGGAGCTTCTTCAAACATGTATTCATCGGTCCAGTCATCACCAATTACAGATACAAAATTGAAATCTTGTTGTGTAAGCAAACGACTTACTACACGTCCTTTGTTAACATTACTACTTTTTATCTCTATGACTTTATTTCCTTTTAAGATAGATAAGCCATTGTTGGCAACCATACTTGTTAATACAGTATTAAGTTCTATCGTACGGATTTTTGCAAGTTCGGGATCTGCCTTTCTGTAATGCCAAGCCAAAGAATAGTTTTTAGTCTCAATAAAGGTTCCTGGTGTTCTATCCACAAAAGTTTCCAGTATTGGTCTTATATTCTGCATCCAGTCTGTCTTTAATCGTTCTAAGGCTTTCCATTCATTGTTTTTATACAGCCAAACACCATGATCGGTTACTAGATTATAGGGTTTGTGCCCAAACCATCGCTGAAAAGTGTCTTTATCTCTTCCGCTAATAAGCACCAAAGTAGATTTTTTTTGTAACTCATCTAACAGATTAAACAAAGCTTCGTCTGGTTTAGCATCTTGAGGATTATCCTTAAAACCAACAAGTGTGCCATCATAATCTAGGAGAAGGAGTCTCTTGTTATTATCTTTAAAGTTGGTTAAATAGTCTTTTTCATAATCGCCAGTAAGCTTTTTAGTCACCTTTTGGTTTTTTACGTTTTTGGTATCCTCTAAAGATTTTAAAAATTCCGTTGCCCATTTCTCTACATCGTAACGTTTTAGACGCTTTTGTAAAAACTTTATTCGAGTTTTTTGTTCATCTAAAGGCATGGTAAGAGCGCGTTTTAGATTAAGGGCAAAATCTTCATAACTATTAGGATTTATAAGAAGTGCTTCGTTCATTTCTTTGGAAGATCCGGCCATTTCACTAAGTACTAAAACACCATCTCCATTTGTTCTTGTGGCAACATATTCTTTAGCGACTAAATTCATTCCATCTCTAATCGGTGTAATTAACGCCACATCAGATGAAATATAAAGGTCAATGAGATCATTAAATGGTAACGACCTGTAAAAATACCAAATCGGTGTCCAGCTTACTGTTGCAAATTTTCCATTTATTCTACCAACAAGTTCGTCGGTTTCGCGTTTTAGTTTTTGGTATTGAGGGACATTAGAGCGAGAAGGTACGGCCAACATTACAAGTCTAACTTTTTCTTTGTATTCTGGATAATTGTCTAAGAAATACTCAAAAGCTTTAATTCTATTAGGAATACCTTTAGTATAATCCATCCTGTCAATAGATAATATTAATTTCTTGTCTTCAGAGATATGTTCTTCTAGTCGTTTTCTAAGATCAGATTTATCTCTAGACTCATTATGATGCTCTAAAGCAGCATTGTAGAACTTATCATAATCAATTCCCATAGGGAATGAATCAACTTTAATCATTCTATCATGATAACTAATTTCGTTAAATTGTACATCTAAACGCATAATACGTTTTACCGAACTTAAGAAATGACGCTCATAATCATATGTGTGAAATCCTAATAAGTCGGCACCTAACATTCCTGTTAAAATTTCTTCACGCCATGGAAAGGTTCTAAAAATTTCATAAGAAGGAAAAGGAATGTGCAAAAAGAAACCAATAGTTGTATTAGGCTTTTTATCTTTTATAAGTTGCGGTAGTAATAATAGTTGGTAATCGTGTACCCAAACAGTATCACCATCTTCTAAATTATCAATTACAACTTCAGCAAACTTTTCATTAACACGTTTATAAGCCTCCCATTCGTTTTGTTCAAAATTTGAATACTCTGTGAAGTAATGAAATAAAGGCCATAGAGCTCTGTTGCTAAAACCCTCATAATATTCTTCAATATCTTGGTTGGTAAGTGGAACAGAAACACATTTTTCATTCTTAATTTTAGATTGAACTTCAATTGAAAGTTCGGAACTCAATTCATTCTCTGGTAGTCCAGACCAACCAATCCAAATACCGTTACCTTCTGCATGTACCGATTTCATACCTGTAGCTAAGCCACCCACACTAGGTACAATTTCGAGGGAATTTTCCTGAATAGAAACTTGAAGTGGTAAACGATTTGAAACAATTATAGTTTTATTCATAAAGATTATTTGTGCTTATAGATTGGTTTTCGTTAATTTAAAGAGAATAAAAGGTTTTAGAATTTAAAAAACAAAGATTTAATGAACAATTTAGATTATGGTGTTATTGGAAATTGTAGAAGTGCTGCTTTGGTTTCAAAAAATGGCTCTATAGATTGGTGCTGTTTGCCTCAGTTTGATTCTCCTTCGGTTTTTGGAAAATTATTAGATGAAAACATAGGTGGCTCATTAGGTTTTGAGGTTGATGACAGTTATAGCATAAATCAGCAATATATTGAAAACACAGTAGTTTTAGTAACACGATTTAGTAATGGCCTTGATGTTTTTGAGGTTAGGGATTTTATGCCCAGATACCACAAACCAAACGGCTCATACCATTCACCACCAGAGTTAATTAGATATATAAAACATGTTTCAGGTAAGCCTACTGTAAAAGTTATTTACAATCCTAAGTTAGAATATGCAAAGGGTGATACCAAAACATACATAAAAAATGATTTCATAGTTAGTTTAACAGACAAGGAAGCTTATGATACGCTGTTTTTGTACACAGATCTAGATAAAGAAAAGGTAACCAGAGGTGAGAGTATCGAGATAATTTCTGATCATTTTTTACTCGTAGGTTATCATGAAAAGTTGTTTGTACCTACTTTAAAAATGGCATATTTAGAGTTTGAGCGCACCAAAGTCTATTGGTTAAATTGGATGGAACGTACCACGGATTACAAAAAATACAACACCCAAATAGCTAGAAGTGCCATGACATTAAAACTACTTAGTTATGATAAAACGGGTGCCATCTTAGCTGCTGTTACGACTTCACTGCCCGAAACCATTGGTGAAGTAAGAAATTGGGACTATAGATTTTGCTGGATACGAGATGCATCTATGGTTATAAAAGTAATGTCAACTTTGGGACATCAAAATATTGCCAAACGTTATCTAAAGTTTATAATCAACCTAATACCAGATAAGGATGAAAAACTTCAAATTATGTATGGTATTAATGGTGAGAAAAAGTTAACCGAAGAATTTCTAGAGCATTTATCAGGCTATAGAAACTCTAGTCCAGTAAGAATAGGTAACGCAGCTTACAAACAAAAACAAAACGATATTTATGGTATCTTGATGGATATGATTCATCAGTTGCTATTAAATTTCAGTAATGATATTGAAGATGGTGAAGCCTTATGGAATATTACCAAGGGCATAGTTTGGGTAGTAAATAAACACTGGCGAGAACCCGATAAAGGTATATGGGAGTTTAGGTCTGAAGATCAGCATTTTACATTTTCTAAGGTATTGTGCTGGGTTGCTGTAGATAAAGCCATTAAGGTTTCTAAATTACTTGGTAAATCATCAAAATTGGCACGTTGGCAATTGTTAGAGGAAACTATCAAAGCTGATATCATGGAAAATGCTTGGAGCGATTCGGCTCAGGCCTTTACGCAATCGTATGGTTCAGACGATTTAGATGCTTCAGTTTTGCTAATGGAAAATTATGGTTTTATAGAAGCTAAGCATCCAAAATATGTAAGTACAGTAAAGTCTATAGAGCGAGAATTATCTAATGATGGTCTTCTATATCGTTACAAAAACAAAGATGATTTTGGTTTGCCATCATCGTCTTTTACCATTTGTACATTTTGGTTTATAAATAGCTTATTTAAAATCGGTGAAGAAGAAAGAGCAATAAAACATTTTGAAAAATTACTATCCTACAGCAATCATTTAGGTCTATTTAGTGAGGATTTAGATTTTAAAACAAAACGACTATTGGGTAATTTTCCACAGGCATATTCACACTTGGCTTTGATAGAAACAGCAATTAACCTCTCTAATGTTACAAAAGATGAAAAAGTGAGGGATGTACTGTCATAGTTTTCAGTTTAAATTTTTTAATAGAATCACAAAAATTGATAGTTAAATAATAATACAACGTTGTAGTACAATTAAGAGCATTTAATCTTTTTAAATCTCGATATTGTGTCTTATTTTCGTTAGATAATAATCAACCAATTAGCAACATGCAAAACCAAAGACGTGTCGTAATAGACTCAGTTGCTCCTCAGATAAACTGTGGTGAGTTTTATATAAAACGCATTGTAAATGAAATTGTAAGTGTAGACGCTCATGTCCTTGTTGATGGACATGATGTCATTGCTGCTTCCGTACTTTTTAAGCACGAAAAGGATCGAAAATGGAATGAAGCTAGAATGCATCATGTAGTTAACGACGAATGGAAAGCCTCGTTTAGTGTAGAAAAACAAGGGTTTTATAGTTACAAGGTTGAAGGTTGGGTAGACTACGCCTTAAATTGGCAACATGGTATTGAGCGTAAGATTGATGACAATCAGCATGTAAAATCCGAACTTTTAGAAGGTGTAATGTACCTTAAACCCTTACTGAGAAAAGTTTCTAAAAAGGAAAAAGAATACTTAGACCATTGTATAGATTGTTTTGAAAATCAGGATAAATATGATGAAGCAATTAAAGAAGCAAAGTCTCCTGCGCTTCATAATATTTTCAAAAAATATCCAGAAAAACATTTAGTTAATGAGTCCAAAACCTTGCAAATTTATGTAGATAGAAAAAAGGCTCTTTTTAGTACTTGGTACGAGTTCTTTCCAAGATCATCGTCTCAATTTGAGGGGCAACATGGTACATTTAAAGATTGCGAGCGTTTATTGCCAAGAATTGCTGAGATGGGATTCGACACACTTTATTTCCCACCAGTTCACCCAATAGGTGAAGTCAATCGCAAAGGAAAAAACAATACAACCAATGCCAAAGAAGGAGATGTCGGTTCTGCTTGGGGAATTGGATCGCAATATGGCGGACATAAAGATATTCACCCACAATTAGGCACCGTTGAAGACTTTAAAGCTTTAGTTAAAAAAGCTAAAGATTTAGGTATTGAAGTTGCGATGGATTACGCATTGCAAGCAGCACCAGATCATCCTTGGGTAAAAGATCATCCAGATTGGTTTAAATGGCGACCAGACGGAACAGTGCAGTATGCTGAGAATCCACCAAAAAAATATCAGGATATTTTACCAATTTACTGGGAAAGTAAAGACTATAAAAATCTTTGGAAAGAATGTTTAGACATTTTACTATATTGGATAGATTGTGGTATTAATGTTTTTAGGGTTGATAATCCGCACACCAAACCTTACTATTTCTGGAATTGGATTATCTCAGAAGTAAAAAAACAACACCCAGATATCATTTTTCTTGCTGAAGCTTTTACAAAGCCTAAAGTAATGCAACAATTAGCCAAGCAAGGTTACACACAATCTTATACCTATTTTACTTGGCGAAACACAAAGCATGAACTTATTGAGTACATCACAGAGCTTACGCAATCTGATCAACGCGAGTACATGCGTCCAAACTTTTGGCCAAATACACCAGATATAAATCCATATCACTTACAAGGTGCTAATGAATCTAAATACATTCAACGTTACGTGTTGGCAGCCACATTAAGTTCTAATATTGGTATTTACGGTCCTGTTTTTGAACAGCAGATCGATGAGGCTATTCCTGGTAAAGAGGAGTATTTTATGTCTGAAAAGTTTGAAGTAAAGCATTACAACTGGGATGTGCAGAATAAACTAACAGCCATAATTTCAAAGGTTAATGCAATCCGTCATCAGCATGAAGCTCTGCAACAGACCAATAACATTAAATTCTGTCATATAGAGAACGATAACTTAATTGCATATTATAAATGGAATGACTCTAAGACAGACGAATTATTGATTATTGTGAGTTTAGAGCAATACTATGCCCAACAAGGAACTGTACAACTTCCTTTACAAGATTTAGGAATTCATAATGGTCAGCAAATAACTGTAAGTGATTTAGTTACAGGAAGTAGTTATAATTGGCATAGTGAATGGAATTTCATTGAGTTGCATCCAACCTTACCATTTCATATATTTAAAATAAAGAAATAGAAATGTCTAAAAAGAAATCTACAACGGTCAATCTTAAAACGCCGTACAATTTTAATGTACAGTGGGAAGAGTTGATGGAAAATAAGGATTTTGTAAAAACATTTCTTTCAGATGTGCTAGAAAAGTACATTATAAAACAACGATGGTATGGCGGGAAATCGAGTAAACTTAAATATATTGAATTGGCTGAATATTTCAGAATTCAACAAAACGAAGAGGTTTACTACGGTCTTATTTTAGAAGTTAATTTCTATGAAGCTTTTTATCAACATTATTTTTTGCCAATAGCATTTGTATCAGACGAAAGCTTTGCAAAAGACGATCGTATTCTTCCCATAAGCATTCAAAACCAAGAAGGTTTTATAATAGATGCCATAAACCTTGAATCCTTTAGGAAAGTAGTTTTTGAGCGCATACTAAATGCTGTACCTAAAGACCGCACGCGAGTACAATATAAAAAGAGCTCTATATTCACAGATTGCCAATACGAATCATCAAGATTCATGGGTATGGAGCAGAGTAATACTTCCATTGTTTATAATGATAAGTATGTTTTAAAATTCTTTAGACGAATCTACGCAGACCGAAATCCAGATTACGAAATGAGTCGCTTCCTTTCAGAAAAGAAAGATTTTAAAAACACACCAGTCTATTTAGGAAGTATGCAGATTAAAGATCATGAAAACACCAATATAACCATAGCTTTAATGAACGAGTTGGTACCAAATGAAGGAGATGCTTGGGATTACATGCTAAAAGAAATTCATAAAGTGTTTTCAAACCTAGAGTATAAGAATATAAATATTAGCCGTCTTCCACATACTGAGCCTTTTGAGCGGTTGACAATTAGGGACATCCCAGCACAAATTATAGACTGGGCTGGTTTAAATGTTTTTACTAAAATACAGACACTCGCTAAACGCACCGCAGAGATGCATATAGCTTTGGGCTCTGAGTTTGAGGATACATCCTTTACTCCTGAAAGGTTTAATGGAGACTATACAGTTTGGTTAAAAAATAGATTGCTATACCAATTTCAAAATAGACTAAATGCTGTTGAGAACAATTTGCATAAGTTAGATGGTTTAGCCTTAGAATTGGCAAATGAGTTTTTAGAACGCAAAAATGAAATTAGAAAACGATTCTTAAATTTTGATTGGACTAAGTTAAAAGGCGAACGACTCAGAGTACATGGAGATTACCACTTGGGTCAAATTCTCGTTAAAAACGATGATTTCTATATCCTCGATTTTGAAGGTGAACCAGAAAGCACCATTAGAGACAGAAAAGTAAAACAACCACCGCTTAAAGATGTGGCAGGCTTATTTAGATCATTTCACTATGCCATATATGCCACAATTTTTAATAATCAAGATAATTACAAATACAAACAAGAAGATCTCTTTGAAGCTGGTGAAATTTTGTATCAATATTTTATAGGGTTGTTTTTAGGAACTTATGTTGTAGAAATTCAAAATGCTAATATTAATATTGGCTATCAACAAGAACGCATCTTTTTATTAAAATATTCACTATTAGAAAAAGCAGTTTACGAATTAGGTTACGAGCTTAATTCTCGACCACTTTGGGCAGTTATTCCGTTAAAGGGAATTTCAAATATTATCAACCACTAAATTTATGGCAGAAGTAATTGCACACAGTTTATTTACAGATTTTGATATCGATTTGTTTAAATCTGGTAAACATTATCGTCTTTACGAAAAATTCGGTTCTCATATTACAACCGTTAATGGAGTAGAAGGTACCTATTTTGCGGTTTGGGC
>JASBSA010000091.1 GCA_030149175.1 Winogradskyella sp.
CTACAAGAGGTACTAAATTGCCATTGTCGTCCTTAACCAACATTGGTGGAATTTCTGGTGTGGCTTGTTTTGCCACCAAGGCATCATCTGCACCAAAGGTTGGCGCTGTGTGTACGATACCTGTACCATCTTCAGTAGTAACGAAATCTCCAGAAATTACTCTAAAAGCATTCTCCGGATTATCGTTTGGCAATGCATAATCTAGCAGTTGTTCGTACTTGATACCAACTAAATCTTTTCCCTTGAATTCTTTAACTACGTAGAACGGAATCTTTTTATCGCCTTCTTTGAATTCTATGAGTTCTGGCTTGGTTTCTACTTGCTTGTATTTTCCATCGAACTGTTTACCAACAAGACTTTTTGCCAATACCACATTCATTGGTTTGAATGTGTATTGGTTGTAAGTTTCAACTAAAACATAGTCAATCTTTGGCCCAACAGTTAAAGCTGTGTTACTTGGTAAGGTCCAAGGTGTGGTCGTCCAAGCTAAGAAATGAATATCTCCTTCATCTTGAAGGAAATCTGGCAATGTTTCGGCTATGGCTTTAAACTGCGCCACAACCGTTGTATCTGTAACATCTTGGTAGGTTCCTGGTTGATTAAGCTCGTGAGAACTTAAACCTGTACCTGCTTTTGGCGAATATGGCTGAATGGTGTAGCCTTTGTACAACAAATTTTTATCGTAAATCTGCTTTAACAACCACCAAACACTTTCCATATATTTGGATTTGTAGGTAATGTACGGATCGTCCATATCTACCCAATAACCCATTTTTTTGGTAAGGTCGTTCCAGATGTCTGTGTAACGCATTACGGCTTTTTTACAAGCCTCATTATACTCTTCAACCGTGATTTTTGTACCAATATCTTCTTTGGTAATACCTAATTCTTTTTCAACCCCCAACTCAACTGGTAAACCGTGTGTATCCCAACCCGCTTTACGCTTAACCTGAAACCCCTTCATTGTTTTGTAGCGCGGAAAGATGTCTTTAATAGCACGTGCCAAGACGTGGTGCACACCTGGCAAACCGTTAGCAGAAGGTGGTCCTTCAAAAAACACGTAAGGTTCTTTACCTTCTCTGGTCGTTACACTTTTTTCGAAGATGTTGTTAGCTTCCCAATAGCTGTTGATGTCTTCAGCAACTTTTGGCAAGTTAAGTCCTTTATATTCAGGGAACTTTGTACTCATTATTCGCATTTCTTTTGAAGTGTGCAAAATTATGAAATTTGATGGACTTATAGAGTGAGTAGAGCCTAAATCCTATTAAAAAGCTGAGAAAATTAGTGTATAAGTAATTAACATCTATTCGTCAGTACAAAAATCGTTGTAGTAATTAACAAGATCTATCATAGTTGCCCATCTGAACTCATGATTATCAATTCCCTTAATTAAACCTGAACATTCACCAAAGTATGCTATTATGCATTTTTTAAAACGTCCTTTGAGCTTAGTAGCCAATTTCTCTTGTTCTCTTTTTACATAATATTTCACCTTAGAAAATGAATGCGGTATTGTCAATGGAATATCACCATCAAGTGGAGGTGAAAAAACCGTTTTATTAATGACATTGGCATATAGTGTGACTTCACCTTCTGTTAATACTTCTAACAATAAGGGATAACGTTCATGATTTTTTGCATATACATATCCGAATTCAACATCATACTCAAAGCCGTGAAATGTGATTCCGCTAACTATAGTACCATCCCAAACATCAGGTTCATCTTCTAAACTTGCTCTAAACTTAATTTTATATTCCTGAAAAATCAGCCCATAACCTTCTATAGAAGTTCCATCATTAAAGTGTAAGGTTGCTTCTTGAGTTTGGGAATTTCCTAAGAAACTAAGTAAAATCAGAGTACTAAATAAATAATTATTCATGTGTTATTAGATTAGATAAGTGAAGTAACCAAATCCTCAATCTTGGAAATTAATTGAATTTTAATCGTAGTATTTTTTAGGCTTATTTTATTGTATTTAGATACAAAGATGGTTGAAAATCCGAGCTTTTCAGCTTCTAAAATGCGTTGCTCTACACGTTGCACTGGTCTTATTTCGCCCGATAAGCCAACCTCTGCGGCAAAACAATAATCGCTGGGTAAAGCCACATCTTCATTTGAGGATAAAATGGACGCTACAACCGCCAAATCTATGGCTGGATCGTCAACTGTAATGCCTCCTGTAATATTTAAAAAGACGTCCTTGGCTCCTAGTCTGAAACCAGCACGCTTCTCTAAAACAGCTAATAACATATTTAAGCGTTTGGCATTAAACCCTGTTGCAGAACGCTGCGGTGTTCCGTACACTGCTGTACTTACAAGTGCCTGAACTTCTATCATCAAAGGTCGCAAACCTTCCAAAGTGGCAGCGACAGCATTACCAGACAATTCACCATCCTTTTCTGAAATCAATATTTCTGATGGATTGGACACTTCGCGCAAACCAGAGCCTTGCATTTCGTAAATACCAAGTTCATTGGTTGAGCCAAAACGGTTTTTATGTGCACGTAGAATTCTAAATACGTGGTTACGGTCACCTTCAAACTGCAAAACCGTATCGACCATATGTTCTAAAACCTTTGGTCCAGCAATATGACCATCTTTAGTAATATGACCTATCAAAAGCACTGGTGTTGCCGTTTCCTTAGCAAACTTTATAAGCTCTGTAGTACATTCTTTTATTTGCGAAATACTGCCTGCCGAAGACTCAATGTAATCGCTATGCAATGTTTGAATAGAATCTATAACTACCATATCTGGCTCTAATTGCTCTATTTGCTTAAAGATGTTTTGGGTTTTGGTTTCTGTAAGAATGTAACAGTTATTGTCTTTTGGATTAATGCGTTCGGCACGCATTTTAATCTGCTTCTGGCTTTCTTCACCCGAAACATAAAGTGTTTTATACGGCAAACTTAAGGCGATTTGAAGTAACAATGTACTTTTTCCTATTCCTGGTTCTCCTCCCAAAAGTGTTAGCGAGCCTTGGACCATTCCGCCACCAAGCACACGATTAAATTCTGCATCTTGCATATTCAATCTGGCTTCTTGAGTAGTATCTATTTCATTGATCCTTAAGGGCTTTGAAACTCGCTTTTTTGAAGATGTTGGGGTTTTCCAATCACTTTTTTCAGGTTTTTGAACGACCTCTTCAACAATGGTGTTCCATTGTTTACAAGAATTGCGTTGCCCTTGCCATTTGGCATATTGTGTCCCACAATTTTGACAAAAAAATGTTGTTTTTACTTTAGCCATATTTATTTTCCGCGAAGAAGCGAAAGTCATCTTGAATTAACGAAAGGCTAAGGTAAAGAATTTCTTTGTTTACAACCATACAGTTGCTTAGCTTTTAGAGTGAATTACAGATTACTCATTTCAAAAGAATTATGACAATCTTGATATAAAAAACAATAAGATTCCCGTTTTCACGGAACGTGTTTTAATTGATGTCCTTAAACCAATTTACAAACGCTAAAAGTTTTATGATATGTAGTTTTGAAGTTCTATTGGTTACTACCAGAGTCTTTGCTTTTTTAAATATAGCTTCAAAAAAATAATCCGTTGAAAGGTTTCTTTTAGTTTTCTTCATTATCCTCCTCCTCTTCTTGTTCATCTGTATCCACTATTGTTAGCTCGTCTATTTTAGAAAATATGAAATCCCTATCTATATGGCTAACATCATTTAAGGTTAAAGCAGATTCATATAATTTTTTTGCCTTTTTATTTTTTCCTGTTTTCTCTGAATATTGCGCCAAATAATACGTTCCTAATAAAGATTCAGGTTTAAGCTTTTTAGCCAACTTTCCTATTTTCTCTAAAGATTCGAGATCATTTCTTTGTTCGGCAACTTTAACAACTTTTTCAAATTCTTCTTCGGTAATTGGTTTTTTTATTCCGAATAAGTCTTCAATTCTATCGTATCTATCTACAAGGTACTCGTCTAATGTTCCTTCGTAAGGAAAAACTTTTTCCTCTAGTTCCTTTTCGCGAAGCGGTTTGTATAATTCAAAAATCTTATCAAAAGATCTTGCTATTGCACTGTTTACTAACGTATAGTGATTGTCATTTTCAAAATCATCAAAATAGTAGGTTAAATATTGATTATTAACTTGTGCTATTTGAGCATTAGCCTTTAGTACTGCCTCTCTTATATATGGTAAATCTTTATCTGATGTGGCCATATAATAGAAAATATCATCTTTAAAAAACTCTAAACGTTTTCCTAAATAATCTCTAACTGTACCTGATAAATCTGGACTAATACACACGTAAGCATTAAATAGAGGGTCTTCTTTAAACAAATACGAATTGATGAAATTACCCATTAAATCGTGTCCTACAGCTACCCTAAATTTACTTGTATTGTATTTGTTATCTAAATAAGGTATGAGTTCTTCCGTCACAAAATCGTGAAAACGCAAACCTGACTCTTTTGGCAAACCTGTTACTTCGTCACAATAACCATCATAACGTCTTTCGCTCCCTTGCACTACACCTACAATTATTGAGCTTGGCATATCGTCAAAATAGGTCTGAAAATCTACCTGACCAGCAATAGGCTCAAATAGATAATCTCCATCGAATACAATAATTAAAGGGTATTTAATCTCTGATGAGGGGTCGTAATTTTTTGGTAGCTTAATTTTGAGTTTACGAACTGCATTTAATTTTGATGAGTTAATTTCATCATAGCTAGTTTGAGCAAATATTGGCATGCATAGTAAACACGCCAAAAGTATTAGGGTGGCTTTTTTCATTATAAGTAGGTTTGACTTGGAACATCAAACATACTAAAATATCGTTAAGTTGTGAATTTTTTTCGATGAAACGCGCCTAATCATCCATTGCATCTTGAACTTCGTACATTTTTTCTAGCATCATTTCCTTATCAATGTATTGTGATGGCTCTAACATTAATCCGGCTTTATAACGGAGAAGCGCTTTTCTTAGATTTCCTTCCTTTTCGTAGTACATACCCATGTAATAAGCACCTAGCATAGACTTAGGAAACTCCTTATCTACAAGTTTAGCAAGTTTTTCTAAGGATTCTAGGTCATCGCGATTTTTACATGCTGCAGCAATAGCTCTAATATCATTTTCGGTTAGCTTTTTTTCAAAACCATAAAAATACTCTATGTTTTCGTACTTTTTAATTAGGTAATCATACGGAGAGCCCTCATATGTAAGTATTTGTTCTCTGTATTCCTTACCACTTATTGGCTTATATAAAGTAAATATTTCATTTAAAGCTTTTGGGATACCTCGGCCAACAAGAGAATAATGATTAGCATCTTCAAAATTATCAAACTTGTAATGAAGTTTCTCATTTTGGATTGATTTTAACTTTGCATCGCACTCTACAATACTATTCTTTAGCACCTTAATGTCTGCGTCTGCAGTAGCCATATAATAAAATGTTTCTTGTTCTAAAATAGATAGTCGTTCTTGTAACCTATTCATCATTTCTGGTGCTAAATCAGGACTTAAACTTATATAGGCTCTAAACAGTGGCTTATCCTTAAATAAATAGTAGTTAATGAAGTTTGCGCCCAAATCGTGCCCTATGATGACTTTAAAATTCGACACTTTGTAACTCTCTTCTACAAAAGGTATTAATTCTCCACTTAAAAATTCGTAAAAATTTGCTCCACCTTCTGAAGGAAAATATGTAATCTCATCATAATTAAAATCATTTACCCTGGTTTTATCTTGCTTTACGCCAACTACAATACAGTCTGGAATATCTTCCCAGTATGCCTGATAGTCTATATTACCTGCAACTGGCTCAAACAGGTAATCACCATCAAGAACAATAACTAGTGGATATGCTCGCTCTGCTTCAGGGTCGTAATTTCTAGGTAATTGAATCTTTAATTCTCTAGTATCATCTAGCTTGTAAGAGTCTATAGTCTTATAAATAGCCTGCCCAAAACTATTATTTACTAGAAAGAAAAAGAACAGAGTGGTGAAGAATGCCTTCATATTAATGATAGTCTTTAAAGTTAAAGCAAGGTAAAAAATATTTCTAAATACTTGTTTGCTTTCTATTGTAGATTGGTAAATAGATTAAAGAAATACCACCAAGAATTATAATCACTATAGTTTGTGTAGACCACATTATCCAACCAAAAGCTCTACTTGGGTCTTCAGCGATATTGAATAAAGCAAAAGCTATAACTATGGCCTCTGGGAATGAGCCAATACCGCCATTTGTTGCTGCAATACTAAAACTCGCCAAAATAAAGCCAATTAAAACTGCTGCCAATGGCATATTTTCTAGTTCTGGTAAGGCAAATGTTGTAATGTAAAACATGGACAAATACATTACCCAAATAAAGACTGTATGAAAAATAAAAGCCCACTTTTTTTTCATTTTAAATATACTAAGTGCACCCTCCACTAATCCACCAAAAAACTCTTTAATCTTTAAAGCAATCTTAGAGTCACTTCTAATAATAAATACATAGAGCAAAAAAGCCAATACAATAGCTATTAATGCCACTATTATTAAAGTTGAAGTATTGAATTTACTTGCGAAAAAATCAAATATAAATTCAAACTCTAAAATAAATGCTAAGCCTATAATTAAAAGTAGCATAATCGTATCTGCAACGCGCTCTGCAACTATGGTCCCAAAACCTTTTTCAAATGGAATTTTCTCATAATTGGTTAAAATTGAAGCTCTTGCTACTTCACCTGCTCTTGGTATAGTTAGGTTAATTAGGTAAGCCGAATATACAGCCATAAAACTATTTATAAACTTAGGCTTATAACCCAATGGCTCTGCCATAAATAACCAACGATACGCCCTAGACAGATGGCTTAAAATACCAAAACTAACACCTAGAATTATCCAAAAATAATCGGCATCCTTAAAATATTGAACTAGTTTTGAAATTGAAATTTGAGATAGGGAATACCATACTAAAGTCACACCTAAGAGTAAAGGTATAGCAACTTTTAGGATGGATTTGGATTTGCTCAAACAAAATTATTTTAGAAGGTTGGTGGCTTCGTCTGGGAATACCAATGAAGGTTTAAAAACTTTAGCTTCTTCAATATCCATAAAAGCATAAGTAATTAAAATTAAAATATCACCAACAGCCACTTTTCGAGCGGCAGCACCATTTAAAGTTATTTCACCACTATTTCTTGGACCAGGTATACAATAGGTTTCTAGACGTTCGCCATTGTTATTATTTACAATCTGAACTTTTTCTCCTTGAATAATATTGGCAGCATCCATTAAATCTTCATCAATAGTTATACTACCAATGTAATTTAGGTCTGCGCCTGTACATTTTACACGATGAATCTTAGATTTTACAACTTGAATTTGCATGAGGCAAAGATAATTAATTTAAGGCGATATTATCTATAAGTCTTATATCACCAGCATAAACAGCGATAAATGCTCTGTATGCCTTTTTTGTTGATTTTCGTTTTACTGGTTTTAAGGTTTCTGTGTCTGCAATTATAAAATACTCTAGTTCTAAGAGTGGTTGTTTTCTAAATTGCTTTTCAACCCATTCCGCTACTTTTTTAGCACTTTTTGTGCCAAACTTAGTTTTGGCAGATTTTAATGTTTTGTATATAAATGGTGCTGCCTTTCTATGTTCATTTGTTAACCTAATATTTCTGGAGCTCATCGCCAATCCATCTTGCGCTCTGTGAATTGAACACCCAACAATCTCCACAGGAATATGATAAAGTTCAACTAATTTTCTTATAATTTGCAATTGCTGAAAGTCCTTTTCTCCAAAGTATGCGCGATTGGGTTTTACAATTTCAAATAATCGCTTCACTATTGTTCCTACCCCATCGAAATGACCCTCTCTAAAAGCACCTTCCATTTCATTTTCAAGACCATCAAATTTAATAGATTCAGATTGTACTTTATCTCCATAAACATCTTCTACTGAAGGTGCATAAACGATAATTTTATCATTACTAACATTACTTAGTAATGCTACGTCAGCCTCTAATGTTCTTGGGTATTTTTTTAAGTCTTCTCGGTTATCAAACTGCGTAGGGTTTACAAAGATACTTACCACAACTACATGGTTTTCACTTAGACCTTTTTCAACTAAAGACAAATGTCCATTGTGCAGAGCACCCATAGTTGGCACAAAACCAATTGTTGAGTTCTCGGACTTTAGCCTATCCCTTATGTAAGATAATTCGGATTTATTATGAAAAACTTTCACTGCTGTAACAAAAAATTAACGCGTGCAAACATAATATTTTACTGGCAATCTGCACAAATTTTTGTAATTTTGCATGTTTTTTACTCTTAATTTACAAAAGCAGAAGATTTATGAAAGATAAACGAATATTGTATGTGTCCTCGGAAGTAGTTCCATATTTACCAGAAAC